>DVEB01000309.1 GCA_015295905.1 Synechococcales cyanobacterium M55_K2018_004 | reverse complement strand
TAACCGACCCTATAAGCAACGGATTCCGTATCATTTGTACTAGAGGAGAAAATAATAGGGCAACGGAATCTCCCACAAAACAGATGTGACTGTCTGAGGGTGACATGGTTTTATCCTTTGAGGGCTACAAAAAGCAGAAAAAAGGAGGTAGTTGCCCACCTCTCTTCCCATTGGTTTAAGTTCGGATCATGGATCAATACCAACTCAAACCCAAGTTGAAAATACTCTTTCAATCTCCCTCTACGGAAGGAGAATTTTACCCCCTCCCAGTAGCAAGGAGAGAGCTAGGGTAGGGTCAAAACGCTATGAATCAATCAAACTGCGTAGGCTGGGTTGAGCAATGCAAAACCCAACCTACGGGCTGCGTTCAGAGCGATCGCCCCTTAGTAGCGGAAGCCACCGCTAGAGCCAGGACGATACACAATGAAACCGTGAGTCTGACACTGCTTAATGTTGTCGAAGGCAACAATCCGAATGAAGCAGTTGGGGTACTCAGAGCGACACTGTTGCACTTCATTCAGGACTTCTTGAGGAGAAGTCGCACTGAACAGAGGCAGCTTCCACATCGTCCAGTAGTGGGTTTCAGCCGCAGAATCCTCGTTGAACTCGATACAGGGAGCGAAGCCGTTATCGAGAATGTATTGGATTTGCTTCAAGATTTGAGCATCGGTCAACGGAGGCAAATAAGAAAACGTCTCGTAACGGCGCTCTTTGGGTAGAGTTTTCATGGTTTTTCGCTTCTTGCGTAAATGTGTAACGTTGGATCGTTGAGAAGGGTTGACTGAACAACCTAGCTTCCTTCAGTCTCATCTTCCGAATTCGGTTCAGATTCAGCAATTCCAGCAGTCGCTGCCACTTGGGTCATGCGTTCCAACTGCTCACACCGCAGTTGCATATTAGACTGCTGGATGCCAGTCTTCACCAGTTCAGGTAAAAAGTCCGATATTTCCTGGGCCAGATGCTCTCGGACGGTGAGCAACCGAAATCCCAGATCTGGTCGCTCTTGAAACAGGCCTCTCAAGTAAGCTTCACCATCCTGGAGCTTTTCCTGGGCCGAAAATCGTTGCAGCCACATTGCCTGGGGTGGATCGGTTTCGCTCAATTGCAGGATCACCGTCCGTAACGCCTGATATGTCAGGTAGCTCGTCACGGTCTTTGCTGTGTCTTTCGCAATCTGCTTCAGATCCATACACCGCCTGGCAACGTTCTGTAGAGTTGAGTGTAGCTCAACTCTACAGAAAAAGACTGCATCAGACGGTATCAACCGCCTCGAACTCGAACTTGATTTCCTTCCACAGTTCGCAGGCCGCTGCCAGTTCAGGACTCCAGCGAGCCGCTTCACGGATGATGTCGCCACCTTCGCGCATCAGGTCGCGGCCTTCGTTACGAGCCTGAATACACGCTTCCAGAGCCACCCGGTTTGCCGTTGCACCCGGAGCGTTCCCCCAGGGGTGACCCAGCGTACCACCACCGAATTGCAACACAGAGTCGTCACCGAAGATTTCCACCAGCGCGGGCATATGCCAAACGTGGATACCACCAGAAGCAACCGCCATCACACCTGGCATGGAAGCCCAGTCTTGGGTGAAGTAAATCCCCCGAGACAGATCGCGCTCGATGTAGTTTTCCCGCAGCAGGTCGATGAAGCCGAGGGTAATAGCCTTGTCACCTTCCAGCTTACCCACAACGGTTCCCGTGTGGATGTGGTCCCCACCCGACAAACGCAGACACTTCGCTAGCACGCGGAAGTGCATCCCGTGGTTCTTCTGACGGTCGATCACGGCGTGCATGGCTCGGTGGATGTGCAGCAACAGACCGTTATCCCGACACCAGCGAGCCAGAGTGGTGTTGGCAGTGAACCCTGCGGTCAAGAAGTCGTGCATGATGATGGGCATACCAAGTTCCTTGGCATACTCTGCCCGCTTCAGCATTTCTTCGACGGTGCCAGCAGTACAGTTCAGGTAGTGACCTTTGATTTCACCCGTTTCTGCCTGAGCCTTGTGAATGGCTTCTGCTACGAAGGTGAAGCGATCGCGCCAGCGTTGGAAGGGCTGGGAGTTGATATTTTCATCGTCCTTCGTGAAGTCCAGACCGCCGCGCAGACACTCGTAAACGGCACGACCATAGTTCTTCGCAGACAGACCAAGCTTGGGCTTAATCGTGCAACCCAGCAGCGGACGGCCATACTTATTCAACTTGTCACGCTCTACCTGAATCCCGTGGGGAGGGCCTTGGAACGTCTTGAGGTAGGCAACAGGAATGCGCAGGTCTTCGAGACGCAGTGCTTTCAACGCCTTGAAACCAAACACGTTACCAACAATAGAGGTCAACATGTTGGTGACAGAGCCTTCCTCAAACAGGTCGAGGGGATAAGCAATGTAGCAAATGTACTGGTTATCTTCACCGCGAACAGGTTCGATGTCGTAGCAACGACCTTTGTAGCGGTCGAGGTCGGTCAGCAGGTCAGTCCACACCGTGGTCCAGGTACCTGTGGAAGATTCAGCAGCAACCGCAGCACCTGCTTCTTCGGGGGGAACACCGGGCTGAGGAGTCACCCGAAACGCAGCCAGAATGTCTGTATCTTTGGGTGTGTAGTCGGGCGTGTAATAGGTCAGGCGATATTCTTTTACACCAGCCTGATACCCAGCTTTCGCTTGGGTTCGAGTTTGAGAATAGGACATATTTCCCTTCCTGTGAATCGCTTAGATCCGAACGAACAAAACCCTCGCCGTCCAAGAGACATGGACAGGTTTCGACCATAAATGGCAACCGAAAACTTCCGCGAAAACTTTTCGCTGTCAGGGCAATCTGCTGTTGAGACAGACGACTATTCAAAGACGTTTGTCAGCAAAACAGCCTACAGAATGGCAACTGTATCAAATGGCAACTTTATCAGATTTGTGTATGCCCTGACTGAATTGGGTTCATCACAAACTATATCAGGGATCCTATTAGCATAACGTTGAAACTTCTTTGACTATCTATAATTAGCGTTTATGTTTCTTGCGTTCATTGAAAAGTTGTAAGGTTTTGCTACGCAAGTCCCTTAGTCGCTTAAAATAGAACTATTTTTTGTTGCTACAGGAGTGGCGATCGCTCCCTAATGATTGACATTTTGCGCCCCTTGAGCGTGAATCTTGCTCCTGAATTCGTGATCTAGGCGCAATGCTCTGAAGCCTCTCAGTGGCTGACTTTCCTGGCATTGCAGGGATGGCTTGATACACGCCCCCGGCAGCATTGAAGCGATTCTCAGGAATAAGGCCACTCCACCGACTTCAGATATGCCGATCATAGAGTGACGTTTTCTTTCAACCGCAGAAATCTTGCTCTTTCTTAACGAGTGATTGCATTGCCTCTGTTCCGCCCCCTCCTGCCTAGACCTTGGACTAGAGCACTACGCGCATAGGTGCGGACACAGTGTTTTGTGGGCAAGCCTGCGGTGCGGGCTTGCCCACAAAGCGCTTGCTACATCAGTCTCGTTAAATTTGCCAGATTCGTACCGTATTGTCTGAACTGCCACTAGCCAGAATTCTGCCATGGCTACTAAGGGCGATCGCATTCACACTGTCAGCATGGCCATCGAGCGTATCCATCACGGCCCCCGTCGCCACATTCCAGAGTTTAATGTGAGTGTCTGTACTCCCGCTAAACAGGTGTTTGCCATCGGGGGAAAAGGCTAAGGCATTGACATCTCTGGTATGGTCAGTCAAGTTACAGATCAATTCACCCGTCTGGACATTCCAGAGTTTAATTGTCTTATCACGGCTACCGCTGGCAAGGATCTGACTGTCGGGACTGTAGGCAACCGCATTGACGGCACCAACGTGGCCAGCGAGTACCTTCAATTGCTCACCTGTTTGTAAACTCCAGAGGCGGACTTTGTTGTCCATCCCTCCACTGGCAAAGGTGCGTCCGTCGGGGCTGGCGGCGATCGCCTTAATCATGCTCAAGACACCCGGTAAGGTCTTGAGCAACGCGCCATTGGCAACTTGCCAGAGCCGAATGGTGCGGTCTTCCCCGCCACTGATGAGGATACGCCCGTCAGCGCTAACAGCCACAGCATTGACATCCCGGGCATGGCCTGTCAGGGTACGCAGTGGTGCGCCTGTGGGCACATACCAGACGCGGATTGTGCAGTCATCACTGCCGCTAAACAAGTTCTTGCCATCCGGGCTGAGGGCAATCGTATTAACATCTCGACTGTGGCCCGTCAGGTTAAACAGCAGTTCTCCTTTCTGCAAGTTCCAGACCTTAATGGTGTCGTCCAGGCTGCTGCTCACCACAATATTGTTCTGCGAATTGAGTGCAACACTGGTCACCCAGGAGGCGTGTTCATGCAGCACATGCATACACCGCCAGCCCGTCTTAGATGCAACTGCGATGCGAGGCACGAGTGGTGGCCTAGAGGTGGGGGGGGCAGAGGTGGGGGGATGAGAAACCCGGGGTTTCACCGCTTGGGCGGCAGCAGTGGGCCGGGGTGTGGCAGCAGCCTGTGGCGGCGCTGACGGGCTTTGGCGCATAGACGGGTGAGGTTCTGGAGGCCGTGAAGGCAGCTTAGCAGGCGTGGCATGAACTGTTGGTATGAAATAGTCTGCGTTTAGGTCGCGCATCACCTCATCGGCAGACTGGTAACGCTCGGCCACCAAGTCCTTTAACATCATGTCCAGAATGTGAGCAAGCTGGTCACTGACCAGCGTCCCTTTCGCCTCTAGATGCTCTCGCCAGAACCAGCGTCCATTCAGGGGGTCGTAGAGTTGGTCAGGACGGATACCCGTCAGCAGGTGGAGGCAAGTCGCTCCTAGGCTGTAGAGGTCACTGGCGGGGTAGGCTCGTCCGCTGCGGAACTGTTCCATCGGGGCATAGCCCTCTGTGCCAATACGCGTCCCAGCCACATCGCCTGAAATGTCATTTAACTGCTTGGCGACGCCGAAATCAATTAACACTAAGCGGCCATCCTGCTGTCGCCGCAGGATATTGGTGGGGGTGATGTCGCGGTGGATCACTTGGCGACTGTGGATGAACCTCAGGATGGGCAACACGTCTGACAGGACGTCTCGCAACTGGCGCTCGTTAAATGGCCCCTGCTGTTTCATCTCTTGGAGCAGGCTTGGCCCTTCGATAAATTGCTGCACCAAGTAGAGATAGTTATCGGACTCAAAGTAGGCGAGGAGACGGGGAATTTGAGAGTGTTCTCCCAACTCATCTAGCCGTACAGCTTCCTGGTTAAACAGTTGAATCGCCTTTTCGAGTGACTTTGTGCCCTGGACTTGCGGCGAAAATTGCTTCAGGACACAGCGAGAACCAAGCCGGTCTTCATCGACGGCCAAGTACGTCCTACCAAAGCCGCCTTGCCCGATCGGCTGCAGAGGGCGGTAGCGTCCACGCAACAACGGTTTGAGTGGCAACCCGCAACTTGCACACACCTGAGCATCATCTGAATTTTGTGGCTGCAGACACTTGGGATTAAGGCAACAAATCATAGCGGTAGCGCACTCAGGCAGATAACACATTTTTTTGCCCCAGACTTGGCCTCGCCCGTAACAGGTGCGATCGCAAGTCCAGCGGGGCACTAACCATACCGTTTGCAGTTCATTTTGACCCACGGTTAGCCAAAGGGAACAAAACTCCGCAGATGAGCTTTCTCTGGCAGCAACCTATGCTAGTCTTCCAGCCCCAATGATATTTCCCCATCGCACACGCTGAGTCATCTGTGTCTGACTTGTGAGACGTCTGCGATTGCCCGACAAACCAGCCCAGATCAATCCACTGGAGGCTTGTGAACTTCCAGCATCGACCCTCTAGCATCCGAAAGCCAAGACGCGAGACTTTTCTGTGAGGCCCCCTGGAAAAATTCTCAGCAGCCCCTTCCGGCTCACTTTGGAGACTAGAATTCAGGAGGCTGGAACCTTCCATAGACTTCCCCAATCTACCAAAATGACTCCAGCTAAGGGACTTGCGTAAAAATAAAACCCCCCTCGTGTGCTACGGCTACCGCCTCACACACCCTATGGTAGAGACATGATTGAAGCGCAAATCCCTTAAGACGTTGTCTTGGTTTCCAGCTTAAGACTTTATCTTAACAGTTGGAATTTCTTGGCGCTCGGTTTTCTGGGAAGAATCCTGCCGTTGCTGGATCGCTCGCTGAAACCCAATCACCACAAGGATATTTGCCAGGGTCAGAAAAAATTCCGCCCCTCCGTGCAGGGCATCTACATTGGCGAGGGCTTTACCATACACCTTTTGGGCATAGATGCCAGCGGGAATAGTGATTGCGACAAACACTAGCGTCATGTAGAAGCCAATGAGGGCAATCCTCGGTGTTTTGCCAGAGCGGGTGAGGAACCAGAGGAAGCCGATGTAAGGGAAGAGTGAGAGGGCGAAGAGGGTGTCTTTAGAGGGCATTGGCAGAGTGAGTGGGGTAGACGACGGGAATGAGGTGGGGATAGGTCAAGGGCAGAGAGAAAGGGTAAGGACAGATCAATTGGCCCATGGGTTGTGGTGTTTGTGAAGGTTTTTGGGGGGCACACGCTACAACCGATGGGAAGGTGCGATCGCCTCAATCCGAGTCATCTGCCCCTCTGGAGCCGGTGCGATCGCCAGATCCACCAAGCAGCGATGCAGAGGGTTGTGTTTCCTACGACAGTCATAGTGGCTTGCAGAGTGACCAGCCATTCAAGGTCGGGAGCATTGTCAAACAGGTGCCAAGTGCAGGCACACATAGCGCTGACTAAGGCGGGCAGCATTCCCCAGGAGAGTGCACGCCAAGCGTAGTCTTGGGTGACATTACTGTACGTCCAGACCAGCCAGATCGCGGCGACCCATTCAACGACACTGGAAACATGGATGACCCAGGTGGGAATCGAGAGCACATGCATGGGAACAGGGAAGAGAGGGCATTAAAATCAAAAAGCTGAGAATTCTGGCTGCTCCAGCCTTGCGGCATTGTGAGACTGAGCCTTGAGCTCTCCCTTGTCAGGGAATTGCTGGCACCAGTGAATATCGGGAATTGTTGACTGTGTCAATCGTAGTCGGCCTCTAGGCTCAGCAAACCACTCAGGAACGGCGTCAACCTAAAATTCCCGCCATGCGCTACGGCTACTGCCTCACACATTCTACGGCGGATACCTGACCCAGTCGCAAATTTCTCAGACCCAAAGGTGGGACTGCGAGCAGCAAATGCGACGTTGATGGTGTTGCTAACAGGGCCTAGGCCCACTAGAGTGGGGACTATGTACCTTAAAGCGTTTGAGCTAATGCAGGATGACCTGACCTCAGAGAGATGACCTTGAGAGACAACCTTGGAGATAGAGAGACAGCCTTAAAAGAGACAGCCTTAGAGATAAAAGAGCCTTAGAGATAAAAGGATGACCTCTGTGATGCCTTAGCCTCAAGAGAGTAATATAACGACACTCTTGTAATCCATAAAGCAATCAATTTGTCGGCATCAAGGCATCAACAGGTATCAATCGTGATCACATCCATGTTGGGAAAGAACACGCGTGTATCCCTGCTCCTAAGGGGGAGTGGGGCGAACTTCAAGGCATTTAGTGTGTAGTCCAAGGTGATTTTGCAGCAGAACTCATGACAAAACAGGTCGTGCTGTGTGGCTACTACGGGAAGGGCAATGGAGGCGATGAGGCGCTCCTAGCCACTGCGTTGCAGATGTTGCCAGCGGGGGTGACACCGCTAGTCCTGTCGGGCAATCCAGAGGAAACTCACAAACGCTACGGTGTGCAGGCATGCGATCGCATGTCTCTCGGTGCCATCCTGCAAGCCTTCCGTAGTTCCGATGCCTTTATTTGGGGAGGCGGAAGTTTAATGCAGGATGCCACTAGTGCCCTCAATCCTTTCTACTATGGCGGGTTGATGCTGCTGGCACGCGGGATGGGGCTGAAGACCTTTGCCTGGGGACAGGGAATTGGGCCACTGCGTCGCCCCCTGACCCGTTGGTTGGCGCGCCAGTGTTTTCAGGGATGTACGGCTGTGAGTGTGCGCGATCGCGCCTCAGCCACCTTACTCACGGAGTGGAACGTTCCCTTTACCCTAGCTCCCGACCCGGTCTGGGCGTTGCAGGGAAAACCCGTCCCCGGTCTATGGGACCTGCCAGCTCCCAGGCTGGCTGTGTCCCTGCGATCGCACCCCCACCTCACCCCCGCTCGTCTGGAAGTGCTGACCCAAGCCCTTGTGGACTTCCAGAAAGCAACCCAGACCTGCATCCTGCTGCTTCCGTTCCAGCCTGCTCAAGACCTGGCGATCGCCCAGGCCATGCAGCCGCGCCTGCCCGGAACCAGCAAAATTCTAGTGCTCGAGGACCCGCAGCACCTCAAAGGCGTGTTTCAGGGAGTAGAGATGGCGATCGCCATGCGGCTGCATGCACTCATCATGGCGGCTGCCTCGTCCTGTCGCTGTTTTGCCCTCAGCTACGACCCCAAAGTCAGCCAACTGATGGAGGAGTTAAGCATGCCTGGCTGGACGCTAGCAGAAATTCCAGCCGATCCTGCGGTGGTGAGTCGCACTTGGCTGGAGCTTTATGCCAATGGCGATGCTCTCTCTACCGATCGAATCCATTTTTTGACCGATCGGGCGATGCTGCACCGGGAGTTGCTTCAACAACTGGTGGACTAAATATTTTTTGAATGACTCAAAAATCTTTTTTTGTGTTACTTATGTGTTACTTAAGTGTAAGGAAATAACAGTTGGCAAATGGAAGTATTAGGGCTTTAATAGCCTTAAATGTTTGGTAAGCATGACTCAATCTGCTCCCTGGCTACAAGTTGCCTTAACCCTGCTTTACATACAAAGCACGTTTAAGCTTCATTGTTTACCTTGTGAGTTTACCCTGTGATCGGGAGCGATCGCCTGCTTAAGCACTCCTTCTTTAGTGCTCTTGGTTCAGCAGCATGGGTTCATTGCCTAAACATTGCCCATCGCTCTGAATACTGCCCATTACACAGTGCAGTGTTTTCGCAGTCTTTGGTTCCCGCCGATCCGCTGTTTCTCTGTCATCCACCTGAAATATTCGGCAGAATTTTCCTTTATGAGCGAAGCAAATCTTCCAGAGAACTCCCCAAACCCCTCTGAGTCATCCCCAGCGAACTGGTACTCTGACTGGGACACCTTCTTCGGCACTCCGGCTCCGGCTCCTCAGCCCACTGAGCCTCCCGCTTCGACTGCCGACAGTACGCAAGATTGGCAAACGCAGGACTGGCAGACAGTTGACTTTCCCAATGCCATCAGTGCTGATGCGATTCAACGACAAGGCATGTACGGCAGTGCAACTGCGGCGGCGGCACAACAGGGCGACGAGGAAGCAACTCAGTGGGCTGCCCGTACCTTGCCCCCCGATGCCACAACCGCCGATGCCTGGGCAGAGAACCTCAACGCGGAAACACCCCAGGCCGATGTGCCCCAACTGCTCGGTCTGATCCAGGAATTGAACCAGTGCAACAACACGCTGATCGACCGTGTGTCGCAACTGGAGGAGGCCCTGGAAATGACCCAGAAGGCGCTCAAGGAAGAGCGGGAACGGGCAACACGACTCGCTCAGGCCGAGGATCAAGAACGACTCGCCACCAAGCAGCAACTCGCGGAACTGTTTAATGAGTTGGAATTGTCTCACCAGACGAGTCAGCGCCAACAGATGGTGGTGGAAGCCCTGACAGAACAACTCACGGCCAGTCAGGAACAGGTGGCGCGGTTGGAACGAGAGTGCGCGATCGCCCACCAACGCGCCAACGAGCAAGCCAGCCTGTTGAACCAGAGCGAACTCACCTGCCGCGACCTGCGGGTGCGGTTGCAGCGACAACAGCGCTACACCCTACAATTCAAAGCGGCGCTGGAGCGCTGTTTGGAAGTGACCCCCCTGCCCTACGATCCCCAGACCCAAACCAGTGCTTCGGGTCAGTCGGCGGCTGACCCCCTGCCGACCTTAGCGGTTCCACCTCTGGTTCCCAAAGTGCGGCAGATCCAACCCTGGTCTTCTGCTGCAGAAACAGTGGGACTGCCTATCAAGATTGATTCGCTGGTGGGGCATCCCGTTGATCCGGTGGCTGAGGTCGGTGCTGAATCGTCAGAGGTTCAGTCTGACCCAAGCGTCGCTGCGGCAGAGGCGGCTTCCCTGCCGTCTAGCGAGGCGATCGCAGACAGCGGTTCCCACGCTGAGAGTGCTCCCAATCCCTCGCTAGAAGCGCTCGACCCTGGCTCACCAGAGTTTGCCTCCGTCGTGGAAGCGGCCATTCAAAAGCTGGGCCTGACCAACTTGGCCAACCTTGGTAGTGCGGGAGAAGACCTCTGGCAACAGTTGGCAAACTTGGTGGATGTTTCATCCGAAGATGTGGTCAAGGCTAGCCAAGCAGAGGATTTTGCGACCTTCGCAGAGCAGCCTGCGGCAGCCCAAGCGGACAGTGAAGGGGCAGAGGAGCGATCGCCCGCCTCTGCAGCGACCCCATCGACTCAACCCAATTCACCTGCGGAGAGCGCCCCTTCCCCCGTTCAACCCTTTGGCACAGGTCAGTCTGACCCATCGGTAGTGCCCCTGCGGAAGTTGATCGATATGCCGTTTGAAAAAACGCCAGCGATCGCTCCGGTTGTTCGTCCTGCGGCCAACACCCCCGCTCCCGCGGCAGCGACCGCAGCAGAGAAGCCTGCCCCGCTGCCTTCAGAAGAGGGGTTTGTCCCCGGCGGCAGTTGGCCTGCCCCAGTCGTCTATCCATTCCGTCAAACCAAGAAGCTGCCTTCGCTAGCAGCGGTTGATTTGCCCACGTTCCCCCGCACGTAAATTCTCTGGAGGGGACAGACGCTAGAATTGTGCATATACAGTAGGCCAAGTTTTTGGCAGGTCAGTTCCTTTGCCGTCCGCGAATGATATTCGTGACCAATCTTTATGACTGCATCCAGCGATATCCAGCCCAGTGAAGCGGTTACACTGCAGGCATTTTTAGTGGCCCTGGCAAAACTTGACAGCAGTTTGCCACCCCCCCTGCAACAGGAAATCCGCCAGGTTGGGCAAACCCTGGAGCGGGATCCGAAAGCGGCCATCCGTACTATTCCTAGGGTGGTGAACCAACATGGTCGGCTGCACCAGCTTTACGAAGAAAACCGGATGGATTTGCAGCGCCGCAACCCACCCGAACAGACGAAAACAGCCCTCGCCTTAAGTAAAACAACACCGGGCAATGGCAGTTGGCAAACGGCGATCGCCACCACCCTGACCGCTCGCAATCCTGTTTCTGCGGCTCGTTCCATGATCAAGACCGCAGCCAGTTGGGTGCGCCCCCGTCAGTTTCAAGACGAGGCAGGCTTAGCACTGGTGCCCCTGGTACGCACCGCCCAGGAGATTGATGAACAGGAATTGACGATTCTGAAGACACTGGAATATCACCCTGCGACGGTTGAAGACCTGGCCTACGCGGTGGGGATGCCAGTGGAGCAAGTCGCCACCATCGTTGCGTCGCTCTGGGAAGCGAAACAGATCGATTTGGCTGGCAGTCCAGTCTGGCAGCGGGTCTTTCCCTGCCTGAAGTGCGATCGCAACTCTCAATACGCCGTTGACCCGGGCATGACCTTTACGCTGACGATGCGGGGGCACTTTCGCCTACATCCGTTGCTCAGCAACCGCACAGTCAAAGGGACAGGTGGATGACCGATTGGGGAAGCTGGTTGCCACTGGTGGCGATCGCTGCCATTCCAGGCTTGCTGAATATCCTGGTGGCCTCCCTAGATTTGGACGAGAAGTGCCGCGAGCTGCCTTTTTTTCGCCCTCTACGCATCCCTGGTGTGTGGCTGTGGGCGCTGATCCAGTTCCTCTTGCCAGCGGGACTGTTTTGGGGCACGTTTGACCTAAATGCCCGCCCTGCGATCGACCACATCCTGGTTTTGCAAGCCATTCTGACGGGGCTAGGGTTTGTCACCATCCTCAATTCTGAGATCCGCATCGGTGCGGAAAGCCTCAACCTGAAGGCATACCTCTACGAACCGCTGGTGAAAATTGCTTTCTGGCTAATCGAAAGCGATCAGAAAGGCAAAGCAGCCAACTTTTGGACCGATGTCAAAAATGAATTAGACACAATGGGCAACCTTCCGGCAGGATTGGACTATTTGGAACAATACTTCACGATTGTTGTGGACCCCCAGCCCGACAAGAACTATGCAGCCCGCCTGAAAGACGCGGTAGAGATGAGCGATCGCCCCACCCAAGTGCGAGCCATTATGAGTTTGCTCAAGGAGGTCAACCGCAAAGACTTGGTTTACACGCTCAAACGCTTTGGCTGCACTGAACAATTGCTGATGACGTATTTCCCTCACGACTTTCGGCGGCGATCGCGCAAGTAGTGGTGGCAATGCTGATGAGCGACGCTCCGGCTTCACTAATTGGGTGCATGTCACCTTTGCCCTCTCCCTCAATCCCTCTCCCAAGCTGGGAGAAGGACTGTGAGATGCGCGGCTCCTCTGCTCCCAACTTGAGAGCAGGGGCTGGGGGATGAGGGCCTGCAAAGGTGATACGAAATCTGTCTGTCAAGTAGCAGTTTGTCGTGGTGTAAAACGTG
>DVEB01000342.1 GCA_015295905.1 Synechococcales cyanobacterium M55_K2018_004 | reverse complement strand
GGAATGGCCTTTCCCGCCTCGTCAAATACCTGGGTCATGCCCAGCTTAGTGCCCAGAATTCCAACAGACACGGTTAACGTCTCCCTTCGTTGACACACACATTACAAAGGAGCAGGCCAGCACGGACGACCAACCTGTTTCTCTCCGATGATTTGTTTACAGAACGACCCAGCTCACTCCTGCGCAGCAGTTGATGAACCCTGGAACTTCCGCAAGACCTCAGGCAGTACTCGGTGGTAAAGCCAACATCTCAATCAGTTCTGCCTGTTTCGCCGGGACTTGAGCAGAGCTTCTACTCAGTATCCATCAGGGGTTTGGGCATCTCCTTCAACAAGTTATCGCGTTGAAAATTGCGCTCACCCGTTTTTGGCGACAATTAAACATCATAAACAAAAGAAATGGTTTTGTCTAGCAAAGTTGAGAAAAAAGCAGCTATTCTCGGCATGAGAATTAGAAGTTGGGAGGTTCACACCCGCAGGGTGCGAACCTCCCAACTTCTAGTGTGGTTTTAGAGGTCCAAAATGAGAATTGCTGAAGAAAAAAGTTGGGTGTGGTGAGTGAGGGGGTGTAGGGGCGGCTATGGCTGTGGCATTGATGGCTAGGGATGGTGTCAGTTCTAGTTAAGAGGGGTTTGGGTCGCCGCGCCCGGCGCAGTGACCCAAACCCCTTGCTGTTCCGTGCGCGTCGCGCACGGAACAGCAAGGGGTGCAGTTTATCCCGAATTCACGTTCAGTAGCTATGACGTTCAGTAGCTATGACTAGATGAGGAATAGACTAGGGGAGCGATCGCCCATCAAGAGATTGAGGGGTTTGGCGATCGCATCGCTGTGATAGAGTGCTAGGGAGATTGAGATCGGTGAGGACGGATTGGTATGGCACTGATTACGACGGGCAAAGACTTCATCCGTACCGTTGAGCAGAGTGGTGCGGTGGGTGTCTATGTGCCGCTAGAGGGTGGGCACGAGGGGCGTTATCAGCGACGCCTGCGGGCATCTGGCTACGGTCTGTTAGTGATGACTGTGCGAGGGCTGGGTGATTTGTCCTCTTATTTACTAGATGTGCATGGCGTGCGGCCTCCTCACCTGGGTAAGAAGGATACGGGGCGTGGGGCCGCGGTGGGGTATCGCTACTATCTGCCGCCCATTGTGACCTACAACATCCAAAACCTGCCGCCCAAGTCAAAGGGGTTAGTGCTGTGGTTGCTGGAGGGCAGTGTGTTGTCGAAGCAGGAGCTAGAATTCCTGGCCAAGCTACCTAGCCTTGAGCCGCGCGTCAAGGTGGTTCTGGAGATGGGAGGCGATCGCGTGTTTAGCTGGAAGCCCCTACAGAGCGTATTAGCCGCTGCTTAGAGACTGGTGAACCCCTCTTACCGGACTGATTGCTGATTGTGCCTTCGAGTTGCACCTGAGCGAAGAGCAGCAATTGGAAAAACCGCAGGCTCTGGCTGGTGTTTCGGTTCTGTTGAGGGCGTTGTTGAATCTATTGGGTGTGAATTCTGGGATGGGAGGTAGACTCTGTATGCCTCTCATCTCAAATTTCTGCTTCAAATTCTTGACAAATGCGGCGCTCAAGCGATCGCCAATTCGTAGTACACTAGGGGCAAAATTGGGGATCGCAGAGTCCTGAAATTTTGAAACCTACAGACCACCATGTAAGGGTGACTGACGTGTATCGTCCCCTACAATCGCTTCAGCAGGGTACCTGGTTCAAGTTGATCTGTGGAGCCAGTTATCAGCACCTCCCTGCGATTCGAAATTTGGCCCTGGTGTATGCACTGGCGGGGGCAGACTGTGTGGACGTTGCCGCAGACCCAGCAGTGATTGCAGCGGCCCAGGAGGGGATTGAGGCGGTTGCAAAAGTATTGCCGCTGGTCAGCGAATGGGGCTTTGACCAGGCAAAGCGGCCGTGGTTGATGGTGAGTCTTAACGATGGAGAAGACCCCCATTTTCGCAAAGCCGAGTTCGACCCGATGATCTGCCCGGCGGATTGTCCTCGCCCCTGTGAACGGGTCTGTCCAGCGCAGGCGATCGCCTTTGACCAGGATGGCTGCTCCGGTGTCATCAGCGATCGCTGCTACGGCTGTGGACGCTGCCTGCCAGTCTGTCCTATTCAGCAAATTTCAGCGCGGTCTTACGTGTCGACTCCCAGTGCGATCGCGCCCCTTGTGTTGCAAGGGGTGGATGCGGTTGAGATTCATACTCAAGTTGGCAGATTGGTAGATTTTGAGCGGTTGTGGCAAGCGATCGCGCCCTTCGTAAAGCAGCTCAAGCTAGTGGCGATTAGCTGTCCTGATGGCGAGGGATTGGTGGAATATTTGCGATCGCTCTACGAAATCATCTCCCCCTTGCCCTGTGCTGTAGTCTGGCAGACCGACGGACGACCCATGAGCGGAGATATTGGAGAGGGTGCCACTCGTGCCTCTGTGCGGTTAGGGCAAAAGGTGTTAGCAGCAGGCTTGCCCGGATACGTACAATTAGCAGGCGGCACCAATCGTCACACGGTCGAGAAATTGCGACAGTTAGGGTTACTTAGTCCCAAGGCCATGGGCTGTTCAGACGGGGTAGACGCTGCTACGGGAATCCAGCCCTTTGTGGCGGGAATTGCCTATGGTAGTTATGCCCGCACCTTGCTCAATCCTGTGCTGGATGCGCTAGAACAGGGAGGTAAGGCTATTGCGGCGCCTACCCTTCCCCCGGTCTCCTCGCCTGAAAGCTCTACCTCGCCTTCTAATTTAAATTACTCTAAAAATTCTCACATGCGTTTAGAAGATCTGCCTAGTCTGCTGTTTGAAGCGGTTCAAATTGCAGACGGCCTAGTCTCCCAACTCAAAGATCCAATCCGGAAAAAACAGATGACTTCTACATTGCTTTAGCTTTGGTCTTCGTCTAACAAACTCTTTGTTGAAATCATTATCCATGCCATTGAACGGTTCAGACCCCTCCAATCAATTAACACCGCCTAACCCCTACCAGGTCGAGCATAATTTGACGGCTTCCTACGAGATTACCGACGACCTGGAGCAGCTTTTAGAAATCCTGCCAACTTCTATCCGTGAGAAACTGCAACAGCACCCACAGCGAAACGTTTTGATCGAAATTGTTTTGGATTTGGGGCGGCGACCTGAAGCGCGGTTTCCTCAAAAGGCAGAGTATCTGTCAGATGAACCAGTGAGCAAAGCGGATCTACAACACTGCATTGAGCGGGTAGGGATTTTTAGCGGCGATAATCGTGCGGGAATTGAACAAACGTTGCACCGCATTAGTGCCATTCGCAATCGGGCCGGCGAGGTGATTGGTCTCACCTGCCGCGTGGGGCGTGCGGTATATGGCACGATTGGCATGATCCGTGATCTAGTGGAAACGGGTAAATCAATTCTCATGCTGGGTCGGCCTGGGGTTGGGAAGACGACGGCTCTGCGCGAAATTGCCCGTGTGCTGGCCGACGAATTAGAAAAGCGTGTTGTGATTATCGACACCTCTAACGAAATTGCCGGAGATGGTGATATTCCCCATCCTGCGATCGGGCGGGCACGGCGGATGCAAGTGGCGCGACCAGAACTGCAACATCAGGTGATGATTGAAGCGGTCGAAAACCACATGCCCGAAGTCATTGTGATTGATGAAATTGGCACCGAGTTGGAAGCGGCGGCAGCGCGGACAATTGCTGAACGGGGTGTGCAGTTAATCGGGACGGCCCACGGCAATCAGATCGAAAACCTGATGAAAAACCCTACTCTCTCAGACCTAATTGGGGGCATCCAGTCCGTTACGTTGGGGGACGAGGAAGCCCGTCGTCGGGGGAGCCAGAAAAGTGTGTTGGAACGCAAAGCACCGCCCACATTTGATATTGCAGTTGAGATGCTGGAGCGACAGAAGTGGGTTGTGCATGAGAACGTGGCAGAAACGGTTGATGCCCTACTGCGTGGTCGTCAGCCAACCCCTCAGACGCGCACGGTGACGGAAACAGGAGAGGTCAAGATTACACGGGAAATGCCCTCTCCAACCTGGGAAGCAGGGCGATCGCGCGCTCCTTTAGGCAGTGCTGATGCGTTTGCCAATATTGATCATGCCCGCAGTGTCGGTTGGCGAGCATCGGGACATATGGCCCCCGTTCCACCCCTACCTTCGACTGCGACCGGAAGGCGATCGCTGAGTGAACCGAGGGGGCCAGTTTCAAACGAGCGTCAGGACTTTGAGCGGCTCCTCAACGAGTCGTTTAACGACACACGCATGATGCCAGAAGCAGATCCATTTGTGGAAGTTCCCACGGCAGGGCCAAATGGCGAAGAGTTGCCGTTGCACATCTATCCCTACGCCATCAGCCGCAGCATGGTGGAGCAGGTCATTGAAACCCTCAACCTGCCCGTGGTGTTGACGAAGGATCTGGATGGAGCGGATGCTGTGTTGGCGTTGCGATCGCATATCAAAAACCACTCCAAACTGCGGCATTTAGCAAAGACGCGGCAACTTTCAATCCACACGGTCAAGTCCAACAGCATGCCGCAGATCATTCGCACACTGCAACGCCTGTTGAAGATGGAAGACCCGGCGATGGAGGAACCCATTAACCTCAGCCTGTTCTCGCGCAGTGGCGATGAGGACGAACTAGAAGCCCTAGAAGAAGCCCGTCTTGCGGTAGAAAATATTGTCATTCCCAAAGGTCAGCCTGTAGAACTGTTGCCCCGTTCGGCCAAAGTTCGCAAAATGCAACACGAGTTGGTGGAACATTATCGTCTGAAGTCCACTAGCTTTGGAGAAGAGCCCAACCGCCGGTTGAGGATTTATCCGGCTTGAGCCGATTGGGAACGTAATCTCCAGAGATGACGTCAACTACCTTTGCATGAGAACTATTCCAGTAACGCGATCGCCCATCTTGACAAGGGATTGCTTGATGTCTGCGATTGAGCAGTGTGTGCAGACCTATAGACTGACACACTCAGAAAGTACGAATTCCTCCTTCTGCAAAGAAAATAGAGTAGGGCTGCAATTGTACTAAGCAAATCCACACTCTACTAGGCTTTGTCTCAGGCCCCATCAGAGCCTCGCTATTTTGGCGGCAGGCTCAGGTTGCTAGCCGATGATGTGGGACAGACACGGGTGTTTTCCCAATGGCAGCGATTGCCACTAGCGTTTGTCTTTTGCAACGATTTAGGTCAAAGTCAAGAATATTTTTGTAAATGCTTCTATACGTTGCAAAGAATGACTGCGATGAAGGAAATCAGCAAAAAGTTGAAAATAATTGCGACCTTGTTCAAAACAATCAACAATTGAGACCTTGAAGGACTATAGACAATGAACACAAAACGAATAGTGTGGTCTGCACTGGCTAGTGTGGGTATGGTGGTGCTGGGTGGTGTGGCGATTGCCTGCCAACCACAGACCTCTGCGCAAAACCCTAGCACCGGAATGTCAGGCCCTGGAACTCCCCAGGCCACAACCCCTGTGGGGCCAGTCTGGCACAACTGCCTGACGCGAGAAGTCTGGTCACCTGAAAAGCAAGCCTGGTGTGGCAAGGTGCAGACCCTCAGCAATGCCGCCTATCCCATTTCCAACCTGGGTGAGCAATTTCGTACTGTCACCCTGCGCAATGGCAGCTTTGAAGACCGCAATGCTAGCCTCAGCGTTACTTTGGTGAACCGACCGGGATACATCCACTTTGCTGATTTGAATGGCGATCGCAGCGAAGATGGATTGGTCACCCTAGGAGCAACGTTTGGTGCATCAGGGCAATTTACCTACCTATCGGTTGCACCGTCGGTCAATGGTCAGTTGCGTCCCGTTTCTACCGTATTTTTGGGCGATCGCATTCAAATTCAATCCATCCAGGTACGCAACGGCCAGATATTTGTAGACCTGATCACCCAGGGGCCAAATGACCCGCTGTGTTGCCCAACCTTGCGCGTTGTGCAGACCTACGCAGTTCGCAACAATCAACTGCGTCTGGTTTCGCAACGTCCGTTTGGTAATCCATCGGTCCAGGCTCGGAGTGGCTATGCCGTAGTTCCCCTGAGTCAGGTTCCCGCAGTCCACCGTCGCCCCAGTGCAGACCCCAAAGCAACTGCCATCGCTGCCTTTGGCATCCCGGAGAATCAACCTATCGAGGGAAACTTTCAGCAAACAGTGAGCGTCGATGAGAGTAATCCGACACAGCGGGTAGTCACCATTACCCAGACAAATTTGCCCGATGATTCAGTCCAAAGTGTTCGCTATCGTCTTGAATTTTCCTCCGTTCAGTCTGCCAGTGGTGAGTCTCTCTGGCGCATGACGTGGGTCGGACGGCAGCAGATCTGTCGCCTTGGGCGGGGTGCCCAGGATTGGTCGGCAGAGGTGTGCCTCTGAGGCAGGGCGCGATCGCCCCACCTCGGTGACCACGGCAAAGCCCACGGACAGTGGTGAATCCTGCACATCCCTTCCGGAGATTGACAATTGCCCCACGTAGGCTCTGAATGATAGGGAATCGCTGCATCCCGGTTGCATAGCACTTGCAGCAAAAAGCAGGTTTGCCTGTTGAATTTCAACAAAATTTCCAACTCAGGATTGATCACCGGATCGCACTGTGCATCAGTCGAACCAATCAACAGCACAATGGATGCATGGGTTGAATGTAGCAACAGGTCGAACGTCTATGGTTTTGTTTTCCTTCGTTCCTTCACGATTTCTCTCAGCCCCTTATGAAACTCAAACACAAGGTTTTTAGTGCGATCGCTGCAACCGCAATGGTTTGCACCACGTTTATTACTCCCGCCCTGTCGCAAGATGCCATCCTGCGAGCAAATGATCCTCAAGCTGAGATCAACGTGCGATCGGGGGCCGGCATGAACTCCCCCGTGATTGGCTATGGTCTGGTGGGCGATCGGATGCAAATTCTTAGCCAAGTGCGCGGTTCTGATGGATTCACCTGGTATCAGGTACGGTTCTACAACTCTGGTCAAACAGGCTGGGTGCGCGGCGATTTTGTTAGCCCGGTCGCCGCGCAACCCCCCTCAACGGCGCCAGAAACCCTTGCCCTCCAGAGTTGCCAACTGCGCGTGCAGCGCGAGATCCGGGGAGCGCAAGTGCAGGTGGTGCTCGACTCCCGGACCAACGACCAGTACCGTGTCTCCTGGAGAACCAATACTGGCGAAAGTGGTACCTGTCGTACCGATCGCCAGGGCAATATTCTGGCCTTTGAGAACTTCGGTTCAAACGTGGGGGGTGGCCCGACGGATCCAACCCTGGAAACTCGCCGCCGCACTATCCAACGTGAACTAGAAGATGACTTGGTGGGGTTGACCCGCGACCAGGCCATTCAAACGCTGCGCCGTCAGGGGTACAACCCCATTGACAATCAGCGCGGGACGATTAACTTCAGTGCCGACCGTGGCATCTTCCCGGTGAATGTGACCTATAACCAGCGTACTGGACGGGTTGAGCAAGTGCGTGTCTCGCTTCGCGATGATGTGGGCGGAACTCCTGGTGATCCTAGCAATCCCCAGTTAGAAGCCCGTCGGCGTCAACTCGAAACCGATATTGCTGAGTTAATTACCAAGCTCTATAACGATGAGGCTGTTCCTATCCTGCGGCGGCGTGGTTATGCGGCGGCAGATAACGGTCGGGGCAGCATCACCTTCCCGGCTGAACAAGGCCGCCTGACCGTCACCGCCACCTACAACACCCGTGACTTTCTGGTGGAACGGGTACAAGTGGCGATCGCTGCTGCCCAGCCAACCCCCGGCGAAACCCTCGTCTCCTTCCAGACGCAAAACTACACAGTGCGCGTCTTCCGTCAGAACGACCAGCTCTTTATGAATGTGTTCAACAAGCGCACCCAGCGGCAGGAGTTGAATAACGTTCCGGCGATCGCCACCCGCACCAGCCAGGGAGTTACCTACTCCAACGAAACCGGCACCCTTGGCTACTACGCCCGTGTCAACCGCGACAACAACCGCTTCCGCCTGGATGTGTATTCCAACACGGGGCTAGTGGCCGCTGAAGACGGCATTTAAGATCGACTCCGCGTAGCGCCATACAAAGCGCCATACAAACAGGGAGAGCGTGGTTTGCACCACGCTCTCCCTGTTTGTAACGTGAATACAGGCGCGGTGCCCCAAAACCCGCTTAACCAGGACTGACGTTGTTTGTAGCGTCCAGATCAACGAGATTACAGACTCTCCTCCGGGTCTTCTTCGCCATTCGATGGCGGCACCAGCGCCACCGCCACGATTGCATCATCCTCATCTAGGCGTTGCACACGCACCCCTGTCGCCGCGCGCGACTGACAGGAAATTGCATTCACTGCCTGCCGAATAATGATGCCTCGGCTGGTGATCATCATCAGTTCATCCTCTTCACCCACCACGCGAAGAGCGGCCAGCCGGTCATCGGCGATGCGGAACTTGAGCGCTCGCAGCCCCATCCCCGCCCGGTTTTGCAGACGGAACTGCGAGACTGGCACACGCTTACCCAGGCCACCGGTAGTGATCACCAGCACCCAAGGACCTTGATTACTGCAAGAATCTAGCTCTTCCTCTTCCGCGTCATCGGCCTGTGGCTCAGCGCTCGCCACCATATCCACCACCTGACTGGGCAAGATGTCCATGCTAATCAACTCATCCCCTTCTCGCAGCGCCATCGCACGTACCCCCCGAGTTGGGCGACCCAGCGGACGCAGTTGCTCATGGTCGGCGCGGAAGTGGATTGTCATCCCCAGGCGAGAGCCAATAATAATGCTGTCCTCTGTACGGGCAAGACGCACCCAACGCAGTTGGTCGCCTTCCTCCAGGGAAATCGCAATTAGTCCATTTGTGCGAATGTTGCCAAAGGCTGAGAGTTCTGTCTTCTTGATGAATCCCTTTTGCGTCAGCATCACCAAGTACTCATCATCGGTGAAGTCGGAGAAGGCAACGATGGACGTAATTTTTTCCTCGTGGGGAATCGGCAACAACTGCACGATGGGGACTCCCCGCGACGTGCGCGACCCAGTGGGGATCTGGTATGCCTTCAGGCAGTAGGCCACACCGCGATCGCTAAAGAACATCACATTATCGTGGTCATTGCAGGTGAGGAAGTGCTCTACCCCATCCTCCTCCTTCATCCGCGCCCCCGCCTTGCCACGAGTCGCCCGACTCTGAATCTCAAATGCGCTCACTGGCATCCGCTTGATATAGCCCTGCTCCGTCAGCAGCAAAATTGCCTTCTCGTTGGCAATGAGATCCATGTCACCCAACTCACCCTCGGTTGGCTCAATCACAGTGCGACGAGGGTTCGCGTGAGCAGCCCGCAATTCGGTCGCCTCTTCGCGGATCATATCGAGAATGCGTTCGCGGCGAGCCAGGATGTCTTGCAGGTCAGCAATCTTCACCTGCAATTCCTCGTGCTCTTGGTGAATCTTCTCTGCTTCGAGCGCCGTCAGTCGCCGCAACTGCATTTGCAGAATAGCATCTGCCTGCGCCTCCGACAGGCTGTAGGTCTCCATCAACTCTTGCTTAGCGGTGGGCGTATCTGCCGCATGGCGGATCAGGGCAATGATAGCGTCCAGGTTCGCCAGCGCCACCAGCAACCCCTGTAGAATGTGGTCCCGTTCCTCCGCCTTACGCAACTCGTAGCGGGTGCGACGAGTAATTGTCTCAATGCGGAACTCCAGGAAGACTTCCAACGACTGCTTCAGACTCAACAACTGGGGTTCACCGTTGACCAGCGCCAGCGCATTGACGCCAAAGTTGGCTTGTAACGGGGTTTGCTTGTAGAGGTTGTTAAGCACTACGCGGGCGTAAGCATCGCGCCGCAGTTCAATGACGATCCGCATCCCTTCGCGATCGCTCTCATCCCGGATATCGGCAATCCCCTCCAGACGGCGCTCGTTCACCATCTCAGCAATTCGCTCGATTAGCGCGGCCTTGTTCGTCTGGTAGGGCAATTCGGTGATGATGATGGCATCGCGGTCAGGGTGCCCACGTCGTTCGATTGTTTCAATGCGGGCCACACCCCGCATCGTAATGGAGCCGCGCCCGGTCATATAGGCTTCCCGGATGCCGCTTGTGCCCAGGATGATGCCCCCGGTGGGAAAGTCTGGCCCCGGAATGTGTTGCATCAACTCCTGGTTGGTGATCTCTGGGTTGTCGATCAGGGCCACAAGGCCACTCAACAGCTCTCCCAAGTTGTGGGGGGGGATGTTCGTCGCCATCCCCACCGCAATTCCAGAAGAACCATTCAAGAAGAGTTGGGGCACTCGCGCTGGCAACACCATTGGTTCCTGCTGCGAGCCGTCGTAGTTGGGGGCAAAGTCCACCGTTTCCGACTCAATATCCCGCAGCATCGCGTCAGTGGTGATTGGCCGTAGCCGACACTCGGTATATCGCATGGCTGCCGGAGGGTCGTTATCTACAGAACCGAAGTTGCCGTGACCATCCACCAAGGGCGCTCGCATGGAAAAGTCTTGTGCCATCCGCACCAGCGCATCGTAGACAGCAGTGTCACCATGGGGGTGGTATTTACCAATGACATCCCCCACTACACGAGCGCACTTCCGAAAGGGGCGATCGGGCGTCAAGCCCAATTCGTGCATGGCGTAGAGAATGCGTCGATGCACAGGCTTCAGACCATCTCGTGCATCGGGCAAGGCTCGCCCCACAATCACGCTCATGGCGTATTCCAGGTAAGACCGCGACATTTCTGTTCTAAGATCCGTCGGGACAATTCGATCCTGGGGCGGCTCCGAGGAGAAGGTCATGGGGAAAAAACTCCAGAAAGTGAGCTAGACGAACAATTCGATCCGAAACGGCCAAATCTTGATGCCAGAGGCTTGAAAAGCTTGATAATTCGACATTTTTGACTTCTCAATCTTAGCATAAAGTCGCCATGTCTGGCGCTAAAAATGTTCACTGTGATACCATTTTGTCCACGCTTGAGAGACAGGGGTACAGATCGGCACAGGTCGCCATGCAAAATCCAAAATCTCAGCAGTTCTCATTTGGGGCGTCTGGTGTAGTGTTCGACCACCACGGGCGGGCAAACGTTGCTGTTCAGCGGTTGCGGATCAATCTTGCTTCCCTACAGCCAGAACTCACCAATCCGTTGCAACAGCGTTGTTAGCTCGGTGACGCAGCGATCGCCCTTCAACCACGCCTCACTCCCAATCTCCTGGGCGGTTGCGGGATGTCCGATCGCCCCTCGCCATGGTTCTCACCGACATCCTTCTGGGTGCTTTCGCAGCCACAGCTAACCCGCAAACCATGGCCTCAACTGACAAGCTTCTGGATGATTTCGGGCTGACCGATCACGTTGAAGAACGAGTGCAAGGTCTGGCTGCGGAGCTAGCTAACACTCCACTAGACGGTGGAGGGGTTTCATACTGAGAATTGCTGCCAAAATTTGGCCCCGTCCCCTGATTTCTCCTCAAGCGGTCAGTTCGATGGATGCAACCACCTGTCCATGATCGGTTTGCCAGCGGGGAATCTGTTCGTGGCTGAGGGTCTCGTCGATCAGGTGGTCGTTAAACACCGAAACGTAGATCACCCGCCCAATATGACGGGGGTTTTGCGTCACAAACTCTTGGCTGACTAGGATATGGTCCAATCCTTCGTAATGCCCATTGTGAATGTGGGTGTAATAGTAATCTGCGTAGCTCTGTCGTGCCTGAATGTCTTTAACGTTGTACAGCAAAATGTCCCACAGGGCTTTTTTACGGTCCTGCTCCAGGTTGCGATGGGGGATATCTCCCGCAATGATCTGAGACGTAACGGCTAACCCCGTATCGTTGAGATCTCCCATGACAATCACCGGATGGTTGCGATGCTGTAGCACACTCATGAGTAACAGGCGCAGCGCGATCGCCTCTGCCGTTCGCAGAATCAACGACTTGGCTTGTCCCTTTGCCTTTTCAATCGGATCTGACCGATCTGCGTCCTCTGGCATGATTGGACGCTTTGATTTGAGATGCACCACAAATACGGTGCATTCAATTGTGTCTGTCAACTGTAACCGGGCTGACAAAATCGGACGCGAAAAATGGGTAAACGGCAGCGGCATCCCCTCCATGGTCAGCCGTGCCGCCATAGGAAAATCGCGAATAATCTTGGCTTCTAGAATCGGAAAACGAGAGGCGATCGCCACTGCTGGCGTCCGCTCAATCGGAGTCACCACTGCTATCTGAAACCCCTGACAGGACTGACTCTGCTTCAGCACTTCCTTCAACGCCTGGGGATGGAACACCTCCTGAAATCCCACAACATCCGCCTGCATCCGATCCAGTTGCCCCGCCACCCAGTTCCGCTTCAGGTGATACTCCTCCAGCGAGTAAGCCTCCCGCTCATAAAACACCTGCTCCGGCATCGCCAGATTACACAGGTTAAACGTCCCCACCTTTATCATTCGGTCACCCACCTGCGGTTGCTGGTTCATCCCCAATCCCCACGAGCAAAAGAATTTTCCGTCCGCTCTGATTGTGTCCCCTTTCCTGCCAACCCACAAGTTGTCCAAGGTACTGGATTTTGATTTTGGATGAGTAATTTTACGTGAATTCGGGATAAGCTGAAACCCTTTGCAGTTCCGTGCGCGTCGCGCACGGAACTGCAAAGGGTTTTGGGGCACCGCGCCCGGCGCGGTGCCCCAAAACCCTCTTAACCCGAA
>DVEB01000102.1 GCA_015295905.1 Synechococcales cyanobacterium M55_K2018_004 | reverse complement strand
TCTCGCCGTGCGAGATACCCTCACGCTTCAGCTTTCTGTGGGCGACGCATCTGGCAAGTCGAAGCTTAGGTTGATGCCAAATTCACGTCACCTAGAGTGCGCCTCTCATTTGAAACGGCGTGCCTCACAGTTGTAACCGACTTAACTCGCCAGATATTCCCGGATATCGGCTCGCCGCTTCCGCAGTTTGTTGAGAGCTTCTCGCTCAATCTGCCGCACTCGCTCCCGGCTAATATTCAGGCGATCGCCAATTTTGGCCAAGGTCAGGGCACGGCCATCTTCAAGACCAAACCGCAGCGACAGCACCTCTCGCTGCTGAGGGGTAAGCTCTGCCATCAGAGCCTCTAGGTCGAGGCGAAGGGAAGACTGGGCAGCAAAATCTTCGGGCGTTACCCCTGGATCTTCCAGCAGGTCACCCAGTTCTGTATCCTGGTTGTCGCCAACCCTGAGATCCAAGGAAAGGGGTTGACGGGCCTTTTCCAAATACTCACGCACCTGCTTCACAGGCATCTCTAGTTCCGTTGCCAACTCAGTCACCGTTGCAGCCCGTCCCAGCTTTTGAGAGAGTTGACGCTGTGCCTTCTTAATTTTGTTTAGTTTCTCCGTGATGTGGATTGGGAGGCGAATCGTCCGGCCTTTTTCGGCGATCGCCCGGGTAATTGCCTGCCGGATCCACCAATAAGCATAGGTCGAGAAGCGATATCCCTTGGTTGGGTCAAACTTCTCAACCCCCCGCTGCATGCCGATGGTACCTTCCTGGATTAGATCCAAGAGATCCACATTGCGCTTGATATACTTTTTAGCAACAGAGACAACGAGCCGTAGATTCGCCTCGACCATGCGTCGCTTTGCCAAGTCTCCTTCCGCCAGCGCCTGTTCGAGTTCGACGGTTGATAGGTTGGCTGCCTCTGCCCACTCGAGTTGACTGGGCGATCGCCCCAATGTTGCCCTTAGCTTCTCTCGCAACTCCTGCAGTGAACTCCAACGTTGAACCTGCTTGCCGTACAACACTTCTTGTTCGTGGGTCAATAAAGGAACCCGACCAATTTCTCGCAGATAGGTACGAACCAGGTCTGTGGAAGTTTGAGCAGCTTTCATAGGACTAATCCCGACTTAGATGAGCTTTAACGGCAAAATGGTAGGTCAATTGTACTATTGAGTTTTAGAATAGTAACCTGCATCCAGGGAAGCGAATCACCTCCTTGGCAAGCTAGTCCTGTGATCAAACGTGATAAGTAAGGTTAAATAGCAGCGAACAACTAAAATGGGCCAGCGTCTACAAAGCTCACGAACTAGGCAAGCGCCGATAA
Organism: Synechococcales cyanobacterium M55_K2018_004; assembly: GCA_015295905.1. Classification (GTDB taxonomy): domain Bacteria; phylum Cyanobacteriota; class Cyanobacteriia; order Elainellales; family Elainellaceae; genus DVEB01. The sequence goes on along the minus strand of DVEB01000102.1, from coordinate 11,324 downwards.
GATAGAAGCACCCAGGTCACAGAACTTTCGTGAAGACAGAATAAGAAACCTTAGGCAGACACCTGGTTCCAGGAATGTCTATCCGCTGGAAACAACCACTGAACTAAAACCAAGAGTAATCAGAACGAAGCCTTGAAGACGACACATTCCCCACTATCGTATTAACAAATGTAACATTTCTGAGAGACTTTTACAAAGTTTTTCGATTTGTGTCTTAGGGGCATCTGACTAGAGTTGCAACAATGGCAAGCAGTAGCAACCCAAGCGAGGTTGATTAGGGGCTGCTAACTAGGGGGTGCTGACTGAGAGTTGCTCCAGGAGATAAGAAGTCTAGACTGTGGGGGAGCTATTTGTAAAGTTTGTTGTAATCTGCTCATGTCTGGCGATGTCTTGAGGCAAAAACGACTACCAGTGTGAAACTTTCCCCATGGCACTGTTGCAAGTGATAGGGTGCATCTCTATTTAGGATGTTTTTAGGAGATCTTTGGATCTTTTAGGGATTTGAGACATGCTCTCCTTGTAGTCTTGTGGGAGGACAGTATTCCTCCACACGACCGCAAAACTGTCAGACACTTAAAACGCTGGCAGTTCAGGCACAAACCCCAGGAAAGCCAACTCGATGAACGAGAATTCCAGAAAAGAATTTAAATAACCCTAGCCGGAAATTTTCATGATCGTTGCATCTTCAGCAACAAAAATAAAATTTTTCTGTTGGTACCGATAGGAGATAGGAGGGTGCCCCCCTTGTGAGGGACGTCGTCCCCTAACTCCTCTGCTTGAGCAGAATTAGCTCTGTTGTGATACCGACTCCATCGGTTATTGAGTCGGTTGGTTGTGATGTAAAACGCACGCTGTGCGTGCGTTTTACATCACAACCAACTGTTACTTTACAGGCGGATTCCGTATGAGAGTTGGATCTAAAGTTTGAGCTCAATTGTGCAAAAAATCCTGGGACACCTGCGATGCAAGCGTTCCAGGATTTTTCATGCCTTTAATAAGCAGGGCTGCGATATACATCTACAGGACGTCTTCGCAGTGCAAGCTGAAAAATTGGGATCTGAAACCAAGAGTTAAGCCAGCTTAAATGCCACTACCAACCATTGATTTTTTCAAAAGCTTTAATCCTTTCTTGACCCGACGAGAGACGGTTACGGCGCTAATCCCTAATCGCTCTGCAGTTTCCTTTTGAGTTAAGTCGTACAGAAAAACAAATTCTAAAACTTCACGAGTCCGCTTTTCTAGTTGAAAAAGTGCCTGTTGGAGACGAATACGATCCTCTTGAGCGAGCTGGAAACTGCGGTATTGAGAGTCGGGCAGCATATCGCCCAGAGAAGTCGAACCCTCATCCTCATCGCGCATAGGGGCATCTAGGCTGAGGGGAGAACGATTGCGGTAAGCCAATTTGATTTCTTGCCACTCTTCTAGGGGAATTTCTAGCGCGATCGCGACTTCGCTATCTGTAGGTTGTCGGCGCAGGTGAGCTTGCAACTCACGCGTCACAGCAGTTGCCTGGTGTTGAAGGACTTGCCAGCGGCGTGGAATCCGAACTGGCGAACCTTTATCTCGCAAGTAGTGCTGAATTTCCCCCCGGATGTAAGGAATTGCAAAGGAACTGAAGGCATGGCCCTTGCTCATATCAAAGCGTTCGATCGCCCGAATCAGACCAAGGCTGCCAACCTGTAGGAGGTCTTCATAACTTTCGGTGCATTGGTTCACCCAGTGATGAGCTTCCTTCCGCACCAGGCCAAAGTTCAGCTCAACCAACTGGTTCCGCAAGACTGGACTGGGCGCTTTTTGATACTCCCGTAGAAGTTGCAGGCTTTCACTCTTGAGTTCGTTCGCGGCTGGAGTGTACATGACGACGTTCAGGTAGTAGAGCACAAACGAAATAAAATTTGCCAGGTCGAGGTCTACAGTGACGTTCAGCGCTTAAACTGTGGCGAGTGACTTTCGACTTGCAAACACAACCTTATTCGTTGCCAAACCCCTACAACAACGGCATTTTTACGGAATCCGGAGAGGCAGGAGCAGGCGGTTGCTGTCATGCAATGTCTCCAGCAAGCTAGACGTAATACTGGCAGAACAACGTTTTCGAGGAGTCTTGCATATCGGGGAAAGACAAAGACTGAACAGACAAAACCTCAGCTGCATGCAACGTGATAATACGGAGAGGCATTTGGCTTTGTGAAGAATGGTTACCGCAAAGGGCGATCGCCAAATGGCGAACCTTGAGGCTAAACGACATCCTCATTTTGCAAGGCTGGCATAGATTTCATACTCTCACTCCAGAGAAAAAGTATATTTACCCAATAAACATACCAGAGGATTCTCACTTAACACGAACTTTATATTTTTGGAAGAGGGGCTAGACCCAAACGGCAATTCTCGGGATAAAAACCAGAATCCTAAAATGAGAATACTGAAACCCAAACGTTTTCAGACCACTTTGGGATGTTCAGAAGGATTTTCAGACCACTTTAGGAGAAGACTCAAACCAGATCCGGCCAAGACAGGGCAGACAAAAAAATGCTTTGGGAATCAGCATTTCTGAGGCAAAAGCCTGCTCCCCAAAGCGTGATCATGTCGCGTTGCCGAATCCAGAGGTATAGCCTGAGTGGGAGACACACTCAGTGCATCTCCCACTCGAAACAGCCTGAGTTCAATCAGCAACACCAACTGACTGCAAGCGAAGAGGTGCAAAGCGATCAATCAGCCCTAAGCACCTACTTCTTCAACCCGGCCATAGAAGATGCCACGAATCTTGACATCCAGTGGTTCCTTGCCGCCCATGTCTGTGTCTGAGGGTTGAAGACTGACAAACGTACCAGCAACTTCGCCTGTTGCACTGTTGACTTTTGCGACCTGGAGGGAAATCTGCCCCTTGCCAAGGTTAAAAGACTTTTTGTTTTCGCGCTGGAGTTCTTCGTCATCAGCCTGGGCAGGCAGAGCAACGGCACTGTCATAGCCAGTAGTCAAGCCCCGACCCTTTGGATCCAGGAAGTTGGAGGTGCGATAGGAAGGCACTTTGAACTCACCCTCGAAGTCGGTTGAAGTACTGATACTATTGGCATTCGCGGGAGCAGTCGCGACTAAACCTTTGATCGTAAATAGGAAGGGAACTTCCTCTCCGCCAGGCAGCAGAACGGTGATTGGCTGGAAGTCAAATCCGTCTTCTTCGGTGAACACCAGGGTGTTATCAGGCCCAAACTTCAAGCTTCCCCGCACCTGATCGAGGCTAGAGGTATACCGGGTCAGAGGCTTGCCTGAAACAAATTCTGCCCCTTGTCGCTTATTAACAGTTTCTAGTTTGACAGCGTAGCTTGTAGGTTCAAGACAAAGATCAGTCAGTATGTAGGATCGACTAGGATCCAAGGGGATTGTTCCCCGAACGGTTTCTTCTAGCTGGGGGCATTTGTTTGCCAAACCTGTACCCCGAATTTGTTCGTAGGTCAGGGGGCCACTACTAGTTGCAGAGGCGTCACTACAGGCTGTTATTAAACCCAAACACAGTGCGAGAAGAGCAACAATTAAAGCGCGGTACCTCATGGTTAACCTCAAGATCAATAAGAGCTTAGGTCGCTCGATTAAAACCTCATCAGCATTCTACAAGACCTTGCACCCCTGTTTTTGGTGGCACTGTCGGAACTTTGAGAAACCCGGAGAATTGTGGGTGAGCGAGGACTCTGGTTTGCCGCGAAGGATTCTATTCTGATAAAGATTCTGATAAAGACCGTTGATGTCAAGACCGTTAAGGCAGTCAGTCACTAGAGCAAAGGAACACAGAGAATGGCGGAACAGGGACAGCAGGTGCCAGAACACGAGGCGATCGCAGCTCTGGTGCGAGAGACAGCCAAAAACCGACAGGGAGATGTGCTGGCTCTGCTAAAACTGTTGCGCCTGCTAGAGTCGTTACACCAAGAAGTGCGAGACACCTACTTTCAAGAAGCTCTGCCCGAAAACCGACAGGCGCTCTACGGACTCCTCAAAGATATGGAGGCAGAGGGTGGTTGGCCCTACATCCACCGCATGAAGTTGCGATCGCTGCTAGAAAAGATGGCGGAAGAACCATTTGACTTGGAGCCGTTTGAATAGGCTACCCCCAAGAGAGGCTTAACGTGAATTAAAGCACTGAGTAAGAGACGCACTGCGTGCGTCTCTTACTCAGATACTCTGAACTGTCTCTTTCAAATCAGCATACGCTAAAGTGCTTGATTTTCCGGGCGCGATGCACCCGGAAAATCAAGCAGTTTGGAGCACCACGCGGTGCCCCAAACGCTCCTAACCAAAATGAGGCTAGAGGTAGGGTTATTACGCCAATGAACGCGAGAATTTTTTCCCCGGAGCAGGCGAAGAACTTTATAAAATATAATGAAACACTCCCATAGAGACATCGGCTTCATGATTCCTACCGTTATCGAACAGTCCGGTCGTGGCGAACGTGCGTTTGACATCTACTCGCGCCTGCTGAGAGAGCGCATTATCTTCTTAGGGCAACCGATTGATTCGGATGTGGCTAACCTGATCGTGGCGCAGATGCTATTTTTGGAAGCGGAAGACCCCGAGAAGGACATTTACCTCTACATCAACTCTCCCGGTGGCTCTGTGACTGCGGGCATGGGCATTTTTGACACGATGAACCACATCCGTCCCCAGGTCTGTACGATTTGTGTCGGCTTGGCCGCCAGCATGGGGGCTTTTCTCCTGGCAGCGGGCGAGAAGGGAAAGCGGATGAGCCTACCCCACTCGCGCATCATGATCCATCAACCGCTGGGTGGCGCTCAGGGGCAGGCGGTGGATATCGAAATCCAGGCCAAGGAAATTCTTTACCATAAGCGAACCTTGAATGAGTGGCTGGCCAAGAACACGGGGCAGCCGTTAGAGCGGATTGAGGCTGACACTGAGCGCGATTTCTTCATGTCTGCGCAGGAAGCGATGGACTATGGTCTGATTGACCAAGTCATTGATAAGCACGCTGTGGGTAGCCGTCCAGTTGCTGCTTAGTTTGCCTCATTTGCCTCATTTAATGTGACTTCAGAACACTCCGACACCCTTACTCTTGCGTGTGCGATGTGCTTGGCAAGGTAAGGGTGTTGGAGTATCGTGCCGTGTTTGCCGCCCCAACACCCGCTTAACCCGAACTGACGCTGGAGGAAGGTTGCTGCTTCAAGTAGTTGAGGAAGTCGTAGAGTTCGGCTTCGTCAAGCTCCTGGCGCGATCGCTTGCTATAGGTCTTCTTCAAGTATTCTCGACCGCGACGGGCATCCCACCCCAGCCGCCGCATCTCCACATCTGTTTGGGCAAGGATATCTGAAAAGTCAATTGTGACAGGGGGTGCGGGTGCGGGGGGAGGAGTTGACTTACGACCCGAGGGTTTGGGCTTGGGTTGGTCGGGCCCATCTGCTTTTTCTGGTTGGAGGTCGGCCTGAGGCATTGAGGGTTGATGGAGCAAGGAAGAGGCTCGGGGAAGATCGGGGATGGTATCGGAAATGTGGTCGTTGCTAGAGGTTGCTGAACTGATGTGACTGTAGAGGTCGGCGACAATGTGTTCCGGTTCTGGCAAGGAGTCCGAGCTGGGAGAAGTGTCTGTTGATGGCGGAACCGCTGGATAGGACGAAGGTTTGGCTGAGAGTGGACTGTCCCAGGCGTGATCCACCGAGGGACGGGGAGACAGAGGGGCGGTCAGGGGGGGAGGAGTTGCCAGGTCTATGGCAGAGTCTGACAAAAAATCTGGTGCGATCGCCCCAACTCCAGTCAGATCAGGACTTGCTGATAGGTTGGCGGAGGGATGTTGCCCATCCAACGCCGTCAAACCCAGCGCTTCTAGTGCTCGCAGTTTCGCCTGATCCTCCGCTGCTTCAATGGTTGCCCCCGCTGCCATTGCTGTGCTGAGGATGGTGCTCCCCTGTTGAGCCAGTGCCCGCACAACAAACTGATCGGCGTGGATAGTGACAAATTCGGCGATTAAACTGCCCATTGGAAAGCGGCGTTGGAACTGGACGAAGAGGCGAGAAAACAGCGGCATTAGAAATTCCTTGCAGGATAACGTTAAGCTGAATGAGGAGGTGTTTTGCGACGGGATTGGTCAGTTCCCTTATCAGATTTTCAACAGTGTTTCGGCAATTTTTGCAACAGAGCAATAGATTTTTCAGGATTTACGGTATTTTTAGCTCATGCTAGATTCTCTGCTGGACTCTTCAAATTTTGGGGTTGACTCGCTGTTGCTCCTCCCTGTGCTGATTGCACTGGAAGCAGTTTTATCTGCGGATAATGCGATCGCTCTGGCAGCGATTTCTCAGGGGCTAGAGGATCAGAAGTTGCAGCGACAGGCGTTGAACCTGGGATTAGTCGTGGCATTTATCTTCCGCGTTACGCTGATCTTGACAGCAACCTGGGTGATGAAGTTTTGGCAGTTTGAACTGGCTGGGGCACTCTATCTACTGTGGCTGGTGTATCAATACTTCACGACGGATGAAATTGATGCCGAGCGTCACCATCACCATGCTCCTCGCTTCCAGTCTCTGTGGCAGGCGATTCCCATTATTGCACTGACCGACCTAGCCTTCTCGCTCGATAGTGTGACGACAGCGATCGCCGTCTCTCAGGAAACTTGGCTGATTGTCGCCGGAGGACTGATTGGAGTGATTGCCCTGCGGGTGATGGCAGGATTGTTTATTCGCTGGCTGGATGAATACACCCACCTAGAAGATGCGGGCTATATTACTGTTTCCCTGGTAGGGGTGAGGTTGTTATTGAAAGTATTGAACGATAGCCTCGTGCCTCCGGAATGGATGATGGTGATCGCGATCGCCATCCTCTTCACTTGGGGGTTCTCCAAACGCAACCCACCCAAACCTGAGGTAGAACCAATGGCTGAAGTGGAAACTGTGGTGGCGATCACGCCAGACCATCTTGTGGCGGCTCCACCCGCTCAACCTGAAGCAATTGGCGAGCAGAAGGAAGAGGTGCCCGCCGAATAAAATGCTGGCACACGTGCGCGGTGCCCAACAGTCCTTGATGTTCTGTGCGCGGCGCGCATAGAACATCAAGGGTTGCCGCTTATCCGGAATTCACATTAATTTTGCGGATTGCGGCGCAAAGCATATTCTGCGCCGCTGATTGTTTCAAGCACGAAAAATTATTTCGAGTACCCCAAAAATTGGGATGCTTGCACTACAGGCACCCCAGAATTTTTGGCGCGGTAATGGCGAGCCGCACATCCGGCGTACACCTTGCCACAGTCAGACTCACTCATGCACCCAGGGCATGAGTGTCGGTGTCCAGTTCACGAGTTCTGCCTCGGTGAACCAGAGACCAATCTCATACTGGGCCGTTTCCGGTGCATCGGAGCCATGGATGATATTGCGACCAATGTTAGCGCCCAAATCTCCTCGAATCGTCCCAGGTTCTGCATTGAGGGGGTTAGTTGCACCAATCAATTTGCGGGCACCTGCAATCACGCCATCTCCTTCCCAGACCATGGCAACAACAGGACCAGACGTGATGAACTCCACCAGACCAGGAAAGAACGGACGCTCTTTGTGAACACTGTAGTGAGCCTCTGCTAGTTCTTTGCTGACATTGAGGAGCTTAAGCCCCACGAGGGTAAACCCCTTAGTCTCGAAGCGACGGATAATCTCGCCGATCAATCCTCGTTGGACGCCATCGGGCTTAATTGCGATAAAGGTGCGTTCCACAGATAGTTGCTCCTAAACGTTGTCTCAGTTTCTATGCTCAGAAAAATGTGATCGTTTGTAAAGACCAGGGGGCATGATCTTGAGTGGGAGTATCCGTACTGGCCGAATGTTGTAGGCTACACGAACTTTACAAAAAAATACGATAGACTCGTAGTTCATTTGATTGATGTCTAGGAGTTTAAGAATGACAAAAATGGTGTCTGTGGAAGAAGACAAACCTGGCGGTGCGAGAAGCACTCGCTCCTCGGAAGTATTGGACTTCAAGACTTCCCGTCAGGCAGCACACCAGACCCGATCGGTACATCCGATTTCAGAACAATTGCAGAGGCAAAGTATGGTACAGGTGCCAAACAGCCCCGTTTCCAACAGTGCCGCAATCACAAAGCGGTGGACCATTGAAGACAGCGAAGAACTCTATCGCATTCAAGGCTGGGGCGACCCCTATTTTTCAATCAACGCGGCAGGGCACATTACCGTTTCCCCTCAGGGCGATCGCGGTGGCTCCCTCGACCTTTACGAGCTGGTCAACGCCCTTAAGCAGCGCAACTTAGGGCTGCCTTTGTTGATCCGATTCTCAGATATCTTGAAAGACCGAATTGAACGACTGAACGCTGCCTTTGCCAAGGCGATCGCCCGTTACAACTATGAGGGAGTGTATCGCGGCGTGTTTCCCGTCAAGTGCAACCAGCAACGGCATTTGCTCGAAGATTTGGTTCGATTTGGCAAGCCTTACCAGTTTGGCCTAGAGGCAGGCTCTAAGCCAGAATTGATGATTGCCCTGGCACTGCTTGACACGCCCGGCGCGCTACTGATCTGCAACGGCTATAAAGACCGGGAGTATATCGAAACGGCAATCCTGGCAAAGCAGTTGGGCAAAACCGTGATCATCGTGCTGGAGCAGATCGAGGAAGTCGCGCTGGTGATTGAGGAGAGCCGCAAGTTGGGCATTGCCCCCATTGTGGGGGTACGGGCAAAACTGAGTACCAAAGGGGTAGGACGTTGGGGCACTTCGGCTGGCGATCGCGCCAAATTTGGCCTCACTATCCCCGAAATTCTGCAAACGGTGGAGCAACTGCGCGATGCGGGAATGCTCGACTCGCTGCAACTGCTGCATTATCACATTGGCTCGCAGATCTCCAACATCAGCGTAATCAAAGACGCCATCCGTGAGGCCAGCCAAATTTATGTGGAACTAGCGCAACTCGGCGCCAATATGCGCTACCTAGATGTGGGCGGTGGCCTGGGCGTAGACTATGACGGGTCTAAGACCAACTTCTACGCCTCAAAAAACTACAACATGCAGAACTATGCCTATGATGTGGTAGCCGAAATTAAAGAGACCTGTGAGGAGCGTAACCTGCCAGTGCCAACCCTGGTGAGCGAGAGTGGACGGGCGATCGCCTCGCATCAATCGGTCCTGGTCTTCGATGTGTTAGGGACAAGCGAGGTTCAGGCAGAAATTCCCGAACCTGCCGACGAAAAAGAGCACCTGATCATTCGCAACCTCTACGAGACCTACGAGTCCATTTCGGTTGAGAACTATCAGGAAGCCTTCCACGATGCAACTCAGTTTAAAGAGGAAGCCATTAGCCTGTTTGGGTTTGGCTACCTGAGCTTGACTGAGCGAGCGCGGGCAGAGCGGCTCTATTGGGCGTGTTGTGCCAAAATTTTGGAAATTGCGCGGCAGCAGGACTATGTGCCAGATGACCTGGAAGACCTAGAAAAGATCATGGCTTCGATCTACTACGTCAACCTATCGGTCTTTCAGTCAGCACCAGATGCCTGGGCAATCGACCAGCTTTTCCCCATCATGCCGTTGCACCGATTGGACGAAGAACCCACCCGCCGGGGGACTCTAGCCGATTTGACCTGCGACAGCGATGGCAAGATTGATCAGTTCATCGACCTGCGCGACGTCAAACCTGTGCTGGAACTGCACCCGCTGAAGCTGAAGCAGCCTGCGGCAACACCGCAAGCCACCCAACCGTTGGCGGCTGACCTGGATGCACCCAATTCAGCCCACGAACCCTACTATCTGGCGATGTTCCTCGGTGGGGCCTATCAGGAGATTATGGGGAATTTGCATAACCTATTTGGGGATACCAACGCGGTGCACATCACCCTGACTCCGAAGGGTTACCAAATTGAGCATGTCGTCAAAGGCGACACCATGAAAGAGGTGTTGGGCTATGTGCAATACGACTCGGAGGACCTGCTGGAGAGCATTCGTCGTCAGTCAGAACAGGCGTTGCAGGAACGGCGCATTACGATTCAGGAGGCGCAGTTGTTGTTACAGAACTATGAGCGATCGCTCAGTCGCTACACCTATCTGACTTCGTAGGGCAACGTTTGCGACTCCAGGAATATGGCGCTACGGGCGCATGATGTCAAACGCGTTTTGTGGGCAACCCTGCGACGCGGGGTTGCCCACAAAACGCCCTCGTCCTCACCGATGCGTGTAGCACACTATGCGTATAGCACTATGCGTGTAGCACTATAGATATCGCCTGAGGTACAGTGGGGGCGAACTGCTTCCACCGTATCTCAGGCGGTTCAGAGTGAACGCAATTGAATCTGAGCAACCATTGATCGCGCTGCCCTACACTGCTACCGTTATGTCCGATTTTGTCAACCTATCAGAACGAGGATTTTTGCTCACAGAACAGGTGAATCCTCACAGTGCAAACCTCGATCAGTTAACCACCGTTGAACTAGTGGAGGTGTTTAACCAGGAAGATACCCAGGTGATCACGGCGATCGCCGCAGCCAAACACCAGCTTGCGGAGGCAATCGATCGCACTGCATCCGCCCTGCGCCAAGGTGGACGCTTGTTCTACATCGGGGCAGGCACCAGCGGACGATTGGGGGTGTTAGACGCAGCGGAGTGTCCGCCCACCTTCTGTACACCACCAGACATGGTGCAGGGCATTATTGCCGGTGGAGCCGGAGCACTGGTGCGGAGTTCTGAGGACTTGGAAGACCGGGCCGATGATGGGGCAGCGGCGATCGCCCATCATCACATCACCTCCAAAGACGTAGTGGTCGGCATTACAGCAGGCGGCACAACCCCCTACGTGCATGGTGCATTACAGGCTGCTCGCCAGCGCGGGGCAACCACCATTTTCATGGCCTGTGTGCCATCGGATCAGGTGAGTGTAGAAGCAGATGTCGATATTCGCTTACTGGTGGGGCCTGAAGTGTTAGCAGGTTCAACGCGATTGAAAGCAGGGACCGTAACCAAGCTAGCGCTCAATATCCTCTCCACTGGGACGATGGTGAAGTTGGGTAAGGTCTATGGCAATCGCATGGTAGATGTGGCAGTCACCAATAAGAAATTGCACGACCGTGCCCTACGAATCTTGCAGGATCTAACGAATTTGAGCCGGGAAGAAGCAGCATTTCTCTTAGAAAAGAGCGGTCGGCGGGTGAAGCTAGCGTTGTTGATGCACTGGAAACAAGTGGATGCAGCAGAGGGCGATCGCCTCCTTAACGAACACCAAGGAGACCTAAGAAAGGCGATTGGGTCAATTTAGCCACTGACATCATTTCAGAGCGTCTTAGGCAGTCAGACACCAGTACACGTCAGTTCGGATTAAGAGGGTTTTGGGGCACCGCGCTTGGCGCGGTGCC
>DVEB01000319.1 GCA_015295905.1 Synechococcales cyanobacterium M55_K2018_004 | reverse complement strand
CGGGATAAGCTGAAACCCTTACTTTTCCGTGCGCGACGCGCACGGAAAAGTAAGGTCAGCAACGCCGAATCTTGCAGTGCGGCGGATTGAGAGTCAAAAAAGCCTGGAACACCTGCGTTGCAAACGTTCTAGGCTTTTTTAGCAAGCAATTGAGTTCAAACGTCAACCCTCAGGCTCGAGGCGGAGTTTTTGCCTGGTCATGAAGCTCCGACCGCTTGCCCAGTAACGGTGCAGAACCGACTGGGCCAAGATACTTCTGAAGCACAGGCGAGAAGACTTCGTAGATGAGAGTAATGGGTCGCCCGTGGTGCCAAAACAAGTAATGCCGTCCCCAGAATGGCCCCGGTTCGCCAAAGGCCAGTTCCAATGCTTTGGAATTGCCGTAGCAAATTCCCTGGACTTCCCGATAAAGTTCTGTTTTCAGTTGGGTGAGGCTGGTCCAGATAGGGAGCGATCGATTTTGCAGATACTCATCAACATGGCTGGCCTCCCACCAAGAGGTTGCGTAGGCAGTGCGCTGACCAGAAGCAGTCCTCAGCCAGACCTGCCGTCGCAGACGCGGGCCGGGAACTGCCTGGATTGGCTCTGGTGCCCGGTCTAAGTCCAGGCCGATGAGCGACATATCGATGACATCAACTTCGGTGGGTTCACCCGTGAGCAGGTGCAGATGACGGGTCGGTGAACCATCACCGAGAAGCAACATCTGCCATGCAGGGGCCAGCAGATCGTGGGGAAGACCCCGCTGCACAACTTGGCGATCGCCTTCCCAAAGGGGGTGGAGGCAATGCCACGCAGTCGGCAGGGGACGCTGAGTGTGACGAATCGCTGAAGTCAAGGGATTTACAAATCTTTATGTTCTCGTCTTGATCATAACAACGAATGAGCGAATGAGCGTGCTGCACTCACTCGCCCGCTGGCAGGGAAAAAACCATGAGTAGATGAAAGAAATGCGGATGGCGAGACTCGAACTCGCAAGGCAAAGCCACACGCCCCTCAAACGTGCGCGTATACCAATTCCGCCACATCCGCGTGGGGGACTAGGATGAATTTCGTGAGGGGAAACTCGATTCACTCCAGTCTCCTACGATAACTCCTTGTGACCCCTTTTGACAATGACATGACTAACGTGAATTCGGGATAAGCTGGAAACCCTTGCTTTTCCGTGCGCCGGGGTGGATGCAATCAAGGAGCGCGCCTGAGATTTTTCAAGCATGACCCGCATCGCAAAATTCATGGACTTCTGCTGCAAGAACCGCTAAGTTTTTTAATATAAGCTTTAGAAACGCTCATAAAAATCTGCTTTTAAGCAAAGACAGTCCGGGTTAGTGGAGCTTGAGAGACGATTCTCTCGAGCTTGCTGTGGATTTCGTTGTTAAAATCAGTAACAAATATTAAAGCGCAAGGGAAGCGGTAGCCACTATGGGTCGCGTTGGGGTTCTATTACTTAATCTGGGCGGGCCAGAGCAGTTGGAGGATGTTCGTCCATTCCTCTATAATCTTTTTTCTGACCCAGAAATTATTCGACTGCCAATTCCCTGGCTGCAAAAGCCGTTGGCCTGGTTGATTGCCTCTAGTCGTGCTGCTAAGTCGCAGGAAAACTATCGGCAAATTGGTGGCGGTTCTCCCCTGCGCCGCATTACTGAAGAGCAGGCACAGGCACTCCAGGAAGAGCTGCGGCAAAAAGGGCAAGAAGCCCAGGTCTACATTGGGATGCGTTACTGGTATCCCTTCACGGAAGAGGCGATCGCCCGCATCAAGCGTGATGGCATTGAGCGTTTGGTGATTCTACCGTTGTATCCCCAGTTTTCTATTAGCACCAGTGGCTCTAGTTTTCGATTGCTAGAGGAGATTTGGAAGCACGACCCCGCCCTGACCCAGATCGATTACACGGTCATCGCCTCTTGGTACGACCGCCCCGGCTACCTGCAAGCCATGGCAGACCTGATCGCTCAGCAACTTGACCAGTTCCCCAATCCCGACGAGGTTCACCTCTTCTTCAGTGCCCACGGCGTTCCCGTGAGCTATGTCGAAGAAGCAGGCGATCCTTACCAGAAAGAGATTGAGGAATGCACTCGTCTCATCCTCAAGACCCTGAATCGACCCAATGCCCACACCTTGGCCTACCAGAGTCGCGTTGGCCCTGTGGAGTGGCTGCGCCCTTACACCGAAGATGCGATCGCCGACCTAGCTGCCCAGGGCGTGCAGAATCTGCTGGTTGTTCCCATCAGCTTTGTTTCAGAACATATTGAGACGCTGCAAGAAATTGATATCGAATATCGAGAGGTGGCCGAAGAGGCCGGCATCCACAACTTCCAGCGAGTCCCTGCATTGAATACCCATCCTGTGTTCATCGCTGGTCTGGCAGAGATGGTGATTGATGCCCTGAAGTCTCCTAGCCTCAAGCTAGAGCAAGTGATGCGTCCTGAGAAGAAGGTGAAGATTTACCCACCAGAACGCTGGGAGTGGGGAATGACGACGGCAGCCGAAGTCTGGAATGGGCGGTTAGCCATGCTAGGCTTCCTAGCTCTGCTGCTAGAACTGATCAGCGGTCAAGGGCCGCTTCACTTTGTTGGTTTACTCTAAGCCACTCATGTGGAATGAGATTGCAGCCAAAATTACTCAAGTTTCAGGCGAATCTTTTCGCCCAACGCACCAGCGTCCGGTCGGTGGTGGGAGCATCAATCAAGCATATGTGCTCACAGACGGGAATCGAGCCTACTTTGTGAAGCTCAATCAGGCTAGTGCGATCGCGATGTTCGAAGCGGAAGCACATGGCCTCCAGGAGATGGCAGATACGCAAACCATACGGGTGCCCCTTCCGCTCTGTTGGGGGACAGTAGGCAACGCTAGCTACCTAGTGTTGGAGTGGCTCGACCTAGGCTACGGCACCCATCGTTCTTGGGCCGAGATGGGCAGAAATTTGGCGGCCATGCATCGCGTGACTAGTCCTCAAGGCTTTGGCTGGAAGCGGGACAATACGATTGGGGCAACACCGCAAAAAAATCCCTGGACAGCAGACTGGTTGACGTTCTTTACTCAGTATCGCTTGGGCTATCAATTGCAGTTAGCCCGTAAACGGGGTGGACATTTCCCCGATGCAGAACGCCTGCTAGACGCTCTGCCAACCCTGCTGGCCGGGCATACCCCCCAACCCTCTTTGGTACACGGGGACCTGTGGTCAGGCAATGCAGCGGTGACCAAGCTGGAGGAACCTGTGATCTTTGATCCGGCAGTTTATTATGGCGATCGCGAGGTTGATTTGGCAATGACTGAGCTGTTCGGCAGCTTTCCCAACGACTTCTACCGCAGTTACAACGAAGCCTATCCCCTAGAGGCTGGTTATCGTCAGCGCAAGGAACTGTATAACCTTTATCACATCCTCAACCATTTCAATTTGTTTGGGGGAGGCTATGAGTCACAGGCAAATCGGATGATTCGCAGCATCCTAGCAGATCTGTAATAACGCCCACCGACCTCATCTTCCCTTACTCCTGAGCATCTGGTTGTCCTGTTGCCATAGCAGTTAAAACTGCCTGTTGACTAACCTGGGCATAGATCGACTTGAGGTACTCCAATACAGCTTGGGCGGGAGCCGCCGCTGCACTTCCCGCTCCTTCTGCACGCAGCGGCAGCGGCCCCAACACATCTAGAACGGTTTCAGCAGACGGCGGGGGGGCGATGACGACGAGAGACGGTTCCAACTGGTCGTCATAGTGCCAAAACGATCCGAGGTTAACCTCAGGGGGAGAGTCAGTTGCTTCAGCAGGAGCGGGGGTTGGGTTCTCCAGTGCTTCACGTTTACCCCGCAACTGACGCAGCATTGTAATGATTTCTTCCTTAGTACGACCCCGCAGTTGAAACAACACAAATGGGTCTTCACTGAAGCGATCGCCCAGCACGTAATAAACTGCCCCGATGTGCTTACAGGGGTTCGCTGGGTCAGGACAAGAACATTTGCTGTGGATATCGAACTTGGTGAAAGGAAATAAGCTCAACCCATTTTCGGTAAACACTTTTTCGATGTCTTGGGGCATCTCTCCCGCCAGCAGCTTGGCTGAGAAAATGGCCCGTTGAGAGAGAGACTCCACTACGTACTGCCACTGTTCATCAGTAAACGGATCGAGGGACAGTGAGACTTTGTAGGGTTCGGGAGCCGTCCCCTGCACTAGGGCATATACCTTAGAGCCGCGAAACTCAATCTTGAGCACATGGCCTTCACGGGCATAGTTGCGGGCGCGGGCGAGCCGACGCACCCAGCCAAAGGATTCCAGCACATCAATCCAGCGCTGTGCCCACCATTCTCGACTCGGTTGTGCGTCGTAATTAGTCATGCAGTCTAAATCTCATCTGGCTGACTTCCGTAGTTCTACTCTAGGGAAAACTACACAGTCTTGACTATAAATGTAACAATGGATCTAATCCGATCCAGCTCACATTGGGGACTCCCTATGGTCTTTAACCCTGACGGTACTGACTTTTTTGGCAGCAGCCTCGACGATGCCCCCCAAAATCAACTGCTGAAGTATCTTCAGCATCAATCCCCTGAAGTTTTGGCACGGGTCGCAAAGTCCGTCAGCCCTGAGATTAAGGAAATCATTTCTCAGAACGTCCAGGGTCTCGTAGGAATGCTGCCCTCTGAAGCGTTTAACGTCCAGATTACGACCGACCGCGACAATCTAGCCGGGCTGTTGGCCTCTGCCATGATGACGGGCTACTTCCTTCGTCGCATGGAGCAACGCATGGAACTGGAGGTGAGCGTCACAGGTTCCCTCTCTTCCCTGAGTTGGAATGAGGAAGAGGATTCCCGCAAGCACGATGTCTGAGGATTCGCTGGCTGAGATCTTGAGCGAGCGGATAAAGAGCTAAGGAGCAATAGAAAGCTAGTGTGCTCGTGCTCGTGGAAGCAAGTATTGGCTTAGACCTAGGGACGTTAGTCCATGCTCCAGATCGACTCTAAACCAGAGAAAGTTTGCTACTCCACCGGGAGCACCGTTGGGCGCACCTCGACGGTTTGCAACTGGCCATTGCGACTAACCTCTAGTTTCACAAGGCCACCGACCTGACTGATCTCAACCTGTTGCTGCACATCGGTGGCACTGGCAACCTGAATTTCATTGACGCGCTGAATCACATCCCCCGGTTGCAGCCCTGCTTGGTCAGCGGGGGTGCCCTCCACCACTTCCACAATCAGGACGCCGCGATCAGCCTCAACCTTGAAATTGAAGCGATCGCCTTGATTGATGCGCTCCTTTACCTCCGGACTTAGGTCCACCATTTGGATCCCTAGGTAGGGATGCTCTGCTCGTCCTTTGGTGAACAGTTGTTCGGCAATGCGCTGGGCCGTCTCAATCGGAATGGCAAATCCTAGACCTTGGGCATCAGCACGGATGGCGGTGTTAATCCCAATCACTTCGCCACGGTCGTTCAGCAAGGGGCCGCCCGAATTGCCAGGATTGATGGCCGCGTCTGTCTGGATAAAGCGCACTCGCCGATCAGGAACTCCCACTTGAGAACTCGATCGCCCCAAGGCACTGATGATGCCTGCTGTCACCGTGTTGTCGAGTCCAAGCGGATTGCCAATGGCGATCGCCCATTGCCCCGGCAGGAGGCTGCTGGAGCTTCCCATCGGCACGGTTGGCAGATCTCTGGCCTGAATGCGTACCGCTCCAATATCAGTGATCCGATCAGTGCCGACCACCCGTCCCTCAAACTCCCGCCCATCCCGCAGGGTCACCGTCACCGTTGTGGCGCCATCGATCACATGGGCATTGGTGACGATGCGACCATCAGGACTAATGATCACTCCAGAGCCTGTACCCCGCTCCACGCGCTCCTCAGGAATGGGGACATCCTGCCCAAAGAAACGACGAAAGAAGGGACTCCGGAATGCATCGGGCAGGTCACTCACAGTCCGCGAGGCATCAATGCGAACCACCGCGGGGCCGACTCGTTCAACAGCAGCGACGATAAAATTTGTGCGGGTCGCTGTGGGAGGGGCGATCGCCACCACCTCTGAGCCTCCCGCAGGCGCAGGAGTCATATTTACAAGAGCAGGCAAAGTAGACTGACCAGTCGAGTCAGTCGTGCCGTTGAAATAGCGAGTACCGGCCCAGCCTACTAGCCCCCCTGCAAGCAGTAGAGTCGCATAGATGGTCAGTCGCCCAGGAGGAGAACTCATTGGGGTTTGTGGCAAAGAGCTTACCCTTATGATTCTGCCATGCAGTTTGCGAACTGTGATTTGGGGCCTTTCGGTTTTTAGGGCAGTTTGTGAGGGCAGCTTTTCAGGCACGGAGCCGTCCCCGAACGTCCTTGAAAGACGCTTAAAACTGTCGCA
Organism: Synechococcales cyanobacterium M55_K2018_004; assembly: GCA_015295905.1. Taxonomy (GTDB): domain Bacteria; phylum Cyanobacteriota; class Cyanobacteriia; order Elainellales; family Elainellaceae; genus DVEB01. The sequence continues at coordinate 6,307 of DVEB01000319.1, read as the reverse complement.
GGAAGCGCAAATCGCTGGAGTAGAGGCGGCGAATGTCGTCAATCTGGTGCAACACCATTGCAAACCGCTCAACCCCAAAGCCAGCGGCAAATCCAGTGTAGATTTCTGGGTCGTAGCCCACTGCTTTGAGTACGTTGGGATCGACCATGCCGCAGCCCAGTACCTCCAGCCAGCGTCCTTTCCACTGCACGTCTACCTCGGCGGAGGGTTCTGTAAAGGGGAAGAAGCTGGGCCGGAAACGGATAGGAATCTCGCCAAACATGGCCGCCAGGAATTCCTTGATCGTGCCCTTCAAGTCAGTAAACGTCAGTCCTTCATCCACGGCCAAGATCTCGATCTGATGAAAGACAGCAGAGTGGGTGGCATCCACAGTGTCGCGCCGGTAGACTCGACCAGGAGCCGCGATCCGGATGGGAGGTTCATTGGTTTCCATATACCGGATCTGGACAGAGGAGGTGTGCGTCCGCAGCAGGTTGCCGTCCGGTAGGTAGAAGGTGTCCTGCATATCGCGGGCGGGGTGGTCGGCGGGCGTGTTGAGCGCCTCGAAGTTATAGTAGTCGGTTTCCATCTCTGGCCCCTGGGCAATGGTGTAGCCTAACCCCACGAAAATGTCTAATGCTTTTTCGATGGTGCTGCTGAGGGGGTGCGATCGCCCCTGCACCCGAAATACCCCTGGCATGGTCACGTCCAGGGTTTCGGCAGCCAGTTGTGCCTCAATTTGGGCCGCTTGCAGTGCAGCTTTCTTGTGTTCCAGGTTGTTCTGGAGGGCTTCCTTCACATCGTTGGCCAGCGCACCGATGCGCGGACGCTCTGCCGCAGACAGCTTGCCCATGCTGCCCAACACCTGGGAGAGACTGCCTTTTTTGCCCAGATATTTGATCCGCAATTGCTCCAGGTCGTCGAGCGAGGTCACTTGAGCGATCGCCTCATTGGCTTCGGTTTGCAGCGCGGTCAATTGAGCTTCGAGACTACTAAGCTGTGTGGTCATAGAATCGGTGGCTTGCGTGAACTTGAAGACCCCAACACATTGGAGATGGAGATCCCTAAACTTGAACTGCGGAAAACTCTCGCTTTTCCTCTTACCAGTTTACGGGGTCTGCTCACTTCTAAACGGCGTTGGGCAAAACAAGTCCGGTGCTTGAGTCCCCCAGTGCGGCCCTGCAAGAGGCTGAGGAGGATGAAAGCTGCTGCTCTTCCCCGCAATCCAGATCCCAGCGTGGAGTGTTCACGGTTCCACATGATCAAAAGCTCACCAGCCTAAACTGGAATCTGGTAGTGAATTGAGAAACTGGTATGAACCTCCTGCTCAGCAATGATGACGGAATATTTGCTTTGGGCATCCGCACCTTGGCAAATACCTTGGCGGTGGCGGGTCATCAGGTGACGGTGGTCTGCCCCGATCGAGAACGGTCTGCAACTGGACACGGATTAACGTTACACAAGCCCATTCGCGCCGATGTGGTGGAGTCGGTGTTTCATCCCAGTGTCAAGGCATGGGCGTGTTCGGGAACCCCTTCCGATTGCGTCAAGCTAGGGCTGGGGGCCCTGCTCGATACTCCCCCCGATCTAGTTCTATCAGGCATCAACCACGGGGCGAATTTGGGCACAGACGTTCTCTACTCTGGAACGGTATCTGCTGCGATGGAAGGGGCGATCGAGGGAATTCCCAGTATCGCCTTTAGCCTCACCAGTTACTCCTCCCAGTTCTTTCAACCGGCGGCTGATTTTGCTCAACTGCTGGTGGAGCATCTGGAAAAGTCGCCGCTGTCCCAGCCTATTCTGCTCAATGTCAATGTTCCTCCTGTCGCTGCCGAGGAAATTGCCGGAGTCACCTTTACCCGTCAGGGAGTCCGCCGTTACTTAGACTGGTTCGAAAAGCGCGTAGACCCTCGCGGCAAGACCTATTACTGGCTGGCTGGCGAAGCGGTAGAAGATGCTGCTCAGCCAGAGATGGTGTTTGCGGCGCTGCCCAGCAAGAGCGGTACTGACCTGGAGTGGTTAAACTTACTGTCTACCGATGTACAGGCCATCCGCCATAACTACATCACGATTACCCCGCTGCAATATAATCTCACCTGTGCTGCTGGGCTAGCCGATCTCCGAGAATGGAAGCTAAACTTCAATAACAAATCGGGGTCATGAGCACGAGTCACAAACGCGAGGCTCATCTGTGGACAAATGTTTTTAGGAGTTGACCGGCTGTGACTGGTTGACCTTGACCATGAGTTGCGTCCAATTCATCTATCCTTGGAATAAAATTGCCTCAAATTTCATAAAGATTTGGACATGGAGCGTCCATTGGTTGGATGATTTGGGTTGAATCTGGGTTAACTAGAATTGAAGGGGCGCTTACGAAAGGGCATCTATGCTGAGAAGTCGGTTTTTGCAATCGGTCTTCTTGGCAGTCGGTGCGGTTCGTCAGAATCCAATGGGAAACTATTATGTCTAGTATGGACGACCAATTCCTGGTTCGCTTTTGGGGTGTGAGGGGAAGCATTGCCTGTCCGGGTGCGGAAACTGTGCGCTACGGTGGTAACACCTCTTGCATTGAGATGCGAGTTGCAGGTCAACTATTGGTTTTTGATGGCGGCACAGGACTCAGAGTGTTGGGGCAGACTCTGCTCAAGGAGATGCCGCTCGATGCCCATATGTTCTTTACCCATTCCCACTGGGATCACATCCAGGGATTTCCCTTCTTTGTTCCTGCTTTCATTAAGGGAAACAAGTTTAAAATCTACGGGGCGATCGCTCCCAACGGTTCCACCATCGAGCAACGCCTCAACGACCAGATGCTGCACCCCAACTTTCCGGTTCCCTTGCAAATTATGGGGGCCGAGATGCACTTCTGCGACCTAGAGGTGGGAGAAATTGTCAAGCTAGGCGACATTACGATCGAAAATGCGCTGTTAAACCATCCAGGGGAAGCCGTGGGCTATCGGGTAAGCTGGAACAACCATGCGGTTGCCTACATTACCGACACCGAACACTTCCCCGATCGCCTCGATGAAAACGTCCTCTGGCTCTGCCGCAATGCCGATGTCCTGATCTACGATGCGACCTACACCGATGAGGAGTATTACTCCGAGAAGTCAAGCAAAGTCGGATGGGGCCACTCGACTTGGCAGGAGGCCGTCAAAGTTGCGAAAGCTGCAAATGTGGGCAAATTGGTCATCTTCCACCATGACCCCCTGCACAACGACGATTTCATGGACAAGGTGCAAGATGACACCAGAAAACAGTTTGCCAATAGCTTGGTGGCCTACGAAGGCCTGGAAATCAATGTGTTGAATGAATCAAAGGCCAGAGCGATCGCCCCTGAGTCTGTTTCTCAAGTCAGTGTTTAGGCTGAAGACGCAGTGCAATCCTTTCAGGATGGGGCGCATTGTTTAGGATTAGCACTGCGAATTGTGCTGGCAACGCACGCTTTGCAGCGCAACCAGGATTTTTGCCCTCTGTGATAGGCAAGGGATAGGCCACCCCTGCTTCTCCTACAGCAAGCAGAGAAGCTAGAATTCTTCACGGGAATTCGCCCGAATATGTCAGAATGTAAAGCGTGTGGATAACCTCTTCTCTGAATTCAGTTAAGACTCCGACTCGCATCGCCCTGGGCAATTTCGATGGGGTGCATCGTGGGCATCAACGAGTGATTGAGCCCGTTCTAGCATCTGCGGCTCCTCTAGATGATGTTCCTGGGTTGGCAACAGTCGTGACCTTTTCTCCTCACCCGCGTGAGTTTTTTACGGGGCAGCGCCGCGACCTGTTGACGCCGCTGGAAGAAAAGGCGCGTTACTTGCGGGCTATGGGAGTGGAGCAGCTGGTGCTTCTCCCGTTTGACCGAGCGCTGGCCACCCTGACGGCTGAAGAGTTTGTCGAACAGATTTTGATTGAGAAATTGCAGGCGCGGTTCATCAGCGTCGGGCTAGATTTTCACTTTGGTCGTCAGCGGCAGGGGACCTCTGCCGACTTGCAAGCGATCGCTACTCAACACAACGCCATCGTCCACGTTGTACCGCTCTACCGAACCGAAAATGGCGATCGCATTAGCAGTTCTGCGATCCGTCAGGCACTTCTAGAGGGTGATGTATTGCGGGCGAATACCTTGCTCGGTCGCCCCTACTCTCTGATTGGAACGGTTGTGCAGGGACAGCAACTCGGACGCACGTTGGGATTTCCCACCGCAAACTTAAAGCTGCCGCCTGAAAAATTTTTGCCCTGTTGCGGTGTCTATTGCGCTTGGGTCAGGATTGCTGAAGGCAGCGAGCCAGACGATGATGAGGCGCGATCGCACCCACACGATATTCCCGCAGTGATGAACCTAGGGATGCGACCGACAGTGGATGGACTGGCGCAGACCTGTGAAATTCACCTGTTGGACTGGCAGGGCGACCTCTATGGCAAAACGCTAACAGTGAATCTGGAGAAGTTTCTCCGACCTGAACAGAAGTTTCCCTCGCTCGCTGCCCTTAAAGCCCAAATTCAGCAAGACTGTGAGTTGGCGCGATCGCTGCTGGCCGTTTCCCAGTCTAGGTGAGCTTGGTGCCTCCCACGGTTGCTGGGCGCGTCCCCATCCCCTGCAAGCTCGTCTCCCGCTGGCATCCATCTGTCCTGCTGGGATCTAGGCGTTCCCCTAAACTTGCTGCGTTGAGCCACCCCCCCATGACTGCTCCACTAAAAATTTTGATGCTCTCCACGCCAGTTGGCCCCCTCGGTTCCGGGCTGGGGGGTGGTGTTGAACTAACACTGCGGACGTTTGCTCAAGAATTAGGGCGACGGGGGCACTGTGTTCACTGTGTGGCCCCAGAGGGGTCGATGCTAGACTCCGGTTCTCTGGTTACCATCTCAGGAAATTGGCAGACTACCGCCCAGAGCCAAGGACGGGAGACACCCATCACAATGCCCAAGGACTCTGTGCTGGCAAAGATGTGGGACTATGGCCGCCAGGTGCAAGCCCAATACGATGTGCTGGTCAACTTTGCCTACGACTGGTTGCCGTTTTACCTCACCCCCTTTTTTGATCGCCCGATCGCCCATCTGGTCAGCATGGGGTCCCTCAACGATGCCCTCGACTTGGCTGTGGCACAGGTCGCTCAGCAGTACCCCGGTAGCGTTGCGGTCTACAGTCGTACCCAGGCAGAAACCTTTGCCTTTCCCGACCAGTGCACCCCCCTTGCCAGTGGGTTAGATCTTTCGTTGTACGAGTTTTGTGCGGAACCGGAAGACTGCCTGGGCTGGGTAGGGCGAATTGCACCGGAGAAGGGCCTGGAGGATGCGATCGCTGCTGCCCAGCGGACGAAACTTCCTCTCAAAGTCTGGGGAGCAATGCCGGATGAAGATTACTGGAACCAGATTCGTCAGACCTTTCCAGATGCCCCAGTGGAGTATGGTGGCTTTTTGAGCACGCGAGACTTGCAGCGGGGGCTGCGGCGCTGCCGTGCCCTGATCATGACGCCACGTTGGGTAGAAGCCTTTGGGATTGTGGCGATCGAAGCGTTGGCCTGTGGTGTGCCAGTGATTGCCTACCGCCGCGGTGGTCCCACAGAAATTATCCGAGAGGGGAAGACCGGCTGGCTAGTGGAGCCGGACAGGGTGGAGGCGTTGGTAGAGGCGATCGCCCGAATTGACCAACTTGACCGGGCCGCCTGTCGTGCCCAGGCAGAGGCCGAGTATTCCCTAGAGGCATTGGGTGATCGGGTGGAAGCTTGGTTGCGGGCAACCATCAACAATCACGCCCAGAGAAATGAGGTTCGGTGCAAGACCCTTCCCGAATAGTGAGAAGATAGTTTAACTGCAGGATAATAAATCGGAATACCCTGGTTATGGCTGAAATCCAATTTTCAAGAGGCATTCGTGAGGAAGTGATTCCCGACGTGCGGTTGACTCGCTCGCGGGATGGCAGCAACGGGACTGCCACCTTCTACTTCCAAAACCCCAGAGCGCTGGCTCAGGACACCACTGAAGACATCACCGGGATGTACTTGATTGACGAAGAGGGAGAATTGGTGACCCGTGAGGTCAAAGCTAAATTCGTCAATGGCCAACCCGAAGCTCTGGAAGCGCTCTACATCATGCGGAGTCCGGAGGAGTGGGATCGCTTTATGCGCTTCATGGAGCGCTATGCTGAGGAAAATGATCTCGGCTTCACAAAATCGAGTGGTGAGTAGCTGCTAGTTGATTCCTCCCAGGAAACCCTAACTTGCCCCCTCTGCTTGCTTGTGAGCAATGCCACGCATTGCTACGCATCTTTTGCTTTGCTACAGCCATAGTTATTTAACGTCAGTTCTGGTTAAGCGGGTTTTGGGTCACCGCG
>DVEB01000247.1 GCA_015295905.1 Synechococcales cyanobacterium M55_K2018_004 | reverse complement strand
CCGGGGAGAAGCGTGTGTCGGCTCATAATCTGCGCGGCTGCTATGCCGAAATTGCGGTGCATTTCTTTTGCCCGCCTCACCAAGGGACGCATCGCTTTGTGCAGGCGCATCTGGGCCATTTGATCGGGGAACGAGAACTGGCGAGTCGCAAGAATGCCGGGGCGACGGAGCATTATTTTCACTACCGTTTGATTGGGGAGCGGGGGCAGCCGGTTCACGAGAAGGGAATTCTGCTGGACCGCTTTGGGGCATTGCCCACAACGATTGGGCATGAGCCTGAACAACCGGTGATTGAAGTAGCAGTTGTTGAAGAATCTCAGGAGAATACACCTATGGCGATCGCCCCCCTATCGAAGTCCAAGTCTCGCTCGCGTCAGTCGCGCGCTCAAAACCAAACGGCAGAACAAACTAAGGAGCAAACTATGGCGATCGCTCCCCTACCGAAGTCCAAAGCACGCACTCATGTGCCTGTTGAGTTGATGCACGACCTCAAAGCGGTGGCGGCTCAGAAGCTTGATGTGGATGGGTCGTATGCGGAGGTGCTGGCGGCGGTGATTGCTTTCCTGCGGGATGATAAGACGCCAACGATTGCTACGTCGATTGAGTCGTTTGGCGCAACGTTCCAGTGGTTTGTGGGCGAGGTGGAGCGGCTGAGAGAGGAGATTCGACGACTCGCGGCGGAGCGTGACTCGGCAATTGCAAAACTGGAGGAATTGCAGGAGCAGCCTCATGACCAAGGGGAACTGGTTGCTCTGAAGGCGGAAAATGCTCGACTCAAAGCAGAGGTGGAGCGCTTTCATCAGATTAAACAAATGCTTGGGGGCGATGGCACTGAGGCGACAGGGGCGAGCGCTCCGCTGGCAAACCAAGGGGCGAGCGCTGCTGATGCAGCGTCCTCATCAATCACGCCGCTGCAATCTACGCGGCAGGTTCAACAGAGGCGGCTTGGGGATGAGGAACAAAAGCTGGTGAAAATTAATGAGGCGATCGATCTTATCATGGCCTGGAATGATCACCCCATGCGCGAGTTTAATCACAAGTGGTTTATCTCCGTGCCGGTCATTCTCAGTCTGATCCGCGGCAGTGGCTTCTCGGCGTCTCAGGGGCGCGTCCAGACCGCCATGGCTCATCGCAAGGCTGATATTGACGCGCACCACCGTAAGCATGGACTGGGACAACGCCACAATGCTCGGCATCACCAACCCATCACCGAAGATATTACACTCTAAGCAAACTCGACAACGCAATCGATTCCTCGGAAAAGCATATATGCTAGCAGGCAGGGTGTCTCACATCCCTTGTCCGCATCATGCATCATGCATCCCATACTGCTGACACATCATGCGTAACTTCTGCTTGAACCGCTGTTGCACTGAAGAAGGAGAAACGATAATACAGTCTTCTCCATAATGCAACACTTCACGCAAAAACCAAAAGGTGTTTGAAATCCGTCGCACAACCTTACAAACGGGGGAACTGTAATGGTGCTCCGCACTATCACTCAACCATTCACAACTCACATCTGAGGCTTTGGCTTCGTAGGCAAAGGCAAGTCCTCTCAGGAGGTGCATCTCAACCGCTAGGGTATCCAACTCCGGTCGCCACCGTTCCCGCACTTCGCTCAGGGCAGCATCGGTAATCCGATCCAGCCGCAGCGTCCAGTTGTGTTGCAATTCAGGCAGATCTTGGTTGCCGTCCGTTTCCTCACACCAGCATTCTAGATACTGTCGCCGTTCGTAGAGAGTGAGGCGGGCATGGCGGATGGTAAAACGCCAGGGGCGATCCGCTGCATCTCGGTAGGTGAGTTGGAATGGCGTTTGGCGGCGGATGTATTGGTCGATTTGTAAACGCCAGGGCGCTAAAGGCGGCTCTAGCCATCGCTCAATTTCACGCCTCAAGGGTTTGGACAATTCACTCCGCTCACTGAGCAGCTGCGCCACCTGCTGGGCCGACTCAGGGTGTCCCGCGTCGATGAGGGTTTGTATGGCCTGGTGCAACGCCCGGATGCGGGCTTCTGTCCAGTCGTTATTTCGACTAATGATCAATTCTCGTCGGGCGATCGCTTCCACCAGTCGAGAAATATTCGGCCGATCGCCCCACAGCATCCCTTGCTCTGCCGCAATCCGCTCCAGCTCAGCTTTGTCTCGTTCATTAATCGAGAGAGTAATCGACTGCCCTTTTCGTGTCATGTTCTAAGTTGAGAGTGTCCGTATACTTTATATGTGCAAATACTTGCTATCCTTTATTTTCGATGCCATTATCGATGTAGACAACTATTTACGGACACTAGTCCGGGACTGATTTGGGGATGTCGCTGTACTCCGTAGGTCGCCTCGAGTACTCTAGGTCTGCTTCACATCAGATTTCCTACAAAAAGGCATGAAGACATAGCCAGTAACCCATGGCAATAGTTTTTAGCTCACCCCCGCTGTTGCGGGAAGACTTAGTGAGATGAATGCAGCAGTATTCAGCGTAGGAGGAGAAAGTGTCTCTGTTAAGGCGTAAACCTGCCACTCTAGAAGATAGATACTTCCAGGAGATTCGTCCCAAGCTTTATGAACTGCATGGCAAACACCAGCAATTCGGCGTGCGTGAGAGCCGAACCCTTGCTGAACACCTGGATTCAGCTTGCCAATTCAGCTTGACTGTGAGCCGCTTGGCAAGTGTACCAGACCCCCAGAGGGCTGTATTGCTAGCAGCAACAGCAGTTCATGATTTGAACAAGTTAGATGGGGCAAATGGCCGGAGTGTCAAAACGTTGGCAAGGGATCGGAAGTTTCTCAAGGAACAACTAGAACACGCTAGAGTCAGTATTTTAGTCCAAACCGATGCTGATTTGGAGTTAGCTCGAAAGCTGATTGAGCGCCACTCTGGTCACAATGTCAGCGACGGCACGAGATTTTTACCAGAAGACCTGCAGACCCCAATTGAACGATGGGCATCAATTCTGCGAGCAGCGGATCTATTTGATTTAGAGCTAGAAGAAGCAACGCTTGTTCAGAAACTGCGAGCCGAGTTGACGCATGCCCTTGGTCATCCTTGTGAACTCTTTCGCATCCGAACGACTGAAGATCGAGGCTATATCACCTCTCTTCTGTTGAGTGCTTGTGAAGAGGTACTCAGTCGGCATCAATATAATTTGCTGGCTGTATTTCCAGATGGAATGTTGGTTGAAGGACCAGAGAACCGGGATCTGGACCTCACGGAAGAAATTGCAGTGGCTTGGCAAGGCAAAATCGATCAAGTCTTTGGTAGCAATATTGAACAACTGGTACGAGCCACAAAGGATGGAATCAAAATCTCTAATCAAGCAGTGCAACATGATCGTGAAGAAGTCTTGAATGCGGTTCTGTCGCTATTGGAGAAAAAGAAAGCCGGATTCAAACTCGACAAAATTCAGAATGATATTGAGAAATGGGGCAACCAAAAGGTTGAGCCGGCGGCATTGCAAACCGCCCTAGAAGCTGGTTTGGTTCCGGTTTCCAATGCAGAAGAGTTTGGCATTTCTGAAGGGATGAAGGCGGCCTATCTCAGCTATCGAGAAGTAGAACCAGCGCTAACCCCCAGAGAAGTGTGGGATAAAATTGCCACCCATGCTGGCTTATCGAAACAACAGCGGCTAGTCTTAGAACCGTTTGATCCACTCTATGGGCGATCGCTGTTTGCAGCAAAAGCATCACCCAATGGAATGCGAGGCATGATTGCAGCGCTACAAGAGTCGCTGGAATTACGCAAGGGAGGGGATCAATCCGATCACCCGGAAGCACCTGAGGAAATGGTGACAGCTGTTCGGCGATCGCTCAGTTGTGCCTTTGTTCAAACTACAACCAGCGGCAGCGAGCTAACAACTTATATTGCAGCGAACCCCCGACAGCGCTGCTCTTTAGGTGCAACGATTGGTGAAACCAATTCACTCAGTTCTGACAAAATGCCAGTCGGAACAAAGGTGCAAATGTTTTCTAATCGCCTACCAGGGGGCATGAGTGGTGATCCAGTTCGTCAGGCAGAGCCGATGGCAACTTTGGCGTATCAGATCATGACCGTTGGCGCTTGCTTTCCTGCTGCAAAGAAGGAACCCCCATACTACTTACACTTTGCCCTACCTCAGGGTTCTAGTCCTGAACTGCTGAGAATTTGGCGAGATTGGTTGGAAGAAACAGCAGCCACCAATGCGGAGGGTGGCCCCGTTGCGCTCGATGAATTGCAGCTATATCGAGACCGGGCACTTGTCTTTAAGGCAAATAAAGTGGTGGGATTTGCCCTCCCCAAACGTCGCGATTTCGTTCACTCAACGGTGACGATTCCAATCACTTGGGGAGAGACGACGGCTTCACTATCCCTGCTCAAGTCCCTGAGATTAGCATTAGAACTTTCACTAGCGTCAGAGTTCGGCTTTCCGTTTGTGCTGAGCGCTGGATTAGAAGTCGAGATTTCCTCCCATGCCTTTGGCAGAGTTGAAGGGATTCCCTCTGCCCTGCAACCGCTATTGAGTGTGGGGAACTCTCTAGGGATGTACAGCCGATCGGAAGCTCAGGACATTCTAACTCGATTACGGTGCTTGTCCGATTTGGCGATCGCAATCGTCAGTCTTTCCAAAGTGGATGACTGCTTGTATGACTTGGCGCGAGCCTGTGCTAATCCCTTTAGCCTTTATTTTGTTTTGCTGCGCTGGATACTGCGAGAACAAGATGATCCCAATCTTGGAATGAACTGGAGTCGCATTCGGGAACCTTTAATAACGTTACTGGAGAACCTCATGCCTAATGACCATTCTGCTCTAACTCGCTATCTCAAAGAAGCGGCTCAAATTGCCGCGGAAGCCAAGCTTTGGGGCAGTTCTGCCGAAAAGCGAACCTCGCTTGCTGAACCGTTCACAGAATTTATCACCGCTGCCCGTTCACACAAGGCTTATATGGACCTTGAGTTTATGTTTGCAGCCCTGGTGCAGAAATATCACACGCGCTTGGACCGAATTCGAGAACACGGGGTTGGCTTGACCAAGCTAGAGCAAATCAAGAACTACTACGCAGTGATTCGCCAGCTTTATGAGAATGTGTATCAGGGGCGTCCAGACAAGCTCTTGAGTGACCAGAAAAACCTAGAGGCAGCCTATCTCTTCTTTTTGGAAGAGGCACGTCGAGAGGTACGCGCAAAAGCGGCAGTAGAGAAACAAGAAACTTCAGAGCAAGAAACTCCAGAGACAGCCGCTTAACTATCATTCCTTCCTCTATTCATCAGTCCACTCAATCCTTACTAAGGAGTTACCATGTCCATCGAACAGTTAACCCCATTCTTTGCACCGACCTACGAGAATTTCCCCAAAGGCCGCACAATTGGTCTGGTGGTTTTGAGAACATCGTTATCTGAGTTGATTCTACGAACAGAAGGCACGGGTGAACCAATGTGTCGGGAGTTTGTGCAAGCTGGACAAACCGATAAACGGGTGGTGCAGCGCCTAGTAATGACCAAGCGCAAACAAATCGCTCCAGAGCGACGTAAAGGACGGGAGCATCTTCGAGCACAGAATCTACTGCGCCTCAACAAAGACGGGGTCGCTTGTGCATTAAACACAAATGCACCCTGCGAAATGTGTATTGACTGCTTCCTGTACGGATTTGCTGCAGGTGGCGGTGGTGCTCAGAAGAGCCGGGTTTGGACAGAAGATGCGTTTAGTATTTTGACCGCTACTGAGACCTTGAGCGATCGCACCATCAACGCCATTTTTGAAAACGGAACAATGCGAGATGAAAAAGGTAATCCCTCAACTGCACTAAACACGAGTGAATACATCAAACCCGGTGTTCACTTTCTTGATGTTGTCACGTTGAAAGATGTTACTGCAGACGAGTTTCGCTACGTTCTGGGTAACATTCTGCTCACTAGTCGCTATGGAGCAGTTTCTAGTCGGGTAGGTCGCATGGAAAATCAAATTCTTGGCATTTTTGGTGGCATTGCTGAACTCCCTAGTTCTCTGGAGTTAGTGCAAGCGGTTCATGACCATTTCATTATCAATAATAAGCCTCTAGAGCATCCGCTTGACAATGGTGAATTAATTGCCGCTACACAAGCCGTCATTTCTAGCTGGACAACTCGTCGAGGGATTTCTGTACAGCTATCAAATGATGAACTGGAAGCTGTGATTGCAGATATTGACCATCACTGGTCAGATGCAGAGCGAGAAGTTTTTCTTCAGCGCCTCGACGCATCCTATGAATCATTCCGTCAGGTGAGCGAGAAGAAGAGCAAAGGCAAGAAGAAAGAAACCGTTGAAGCAGGAAACTAAGCCATGTCTGAGCAATTGAGTTGGCTGGATGAGACAGAGTCAACTGCAAAACCATTCTTCAAAACCGCAAAGCTGATTGAATTGTGGTGTGCAGAACCCGTGTTTTTTGCCTCCAGGGAATTGTCGGATACCTATTACACGGAGGGCGTAATCGGCAACTATGCCTTGGCCTATGCCTTTGGCTGGGCGCGATCGCCCTACCGCCTCACTGGTCAAGATACTGGAAGACCGCGCTATCTTGAAGACCTCACGCCCTTACATCAAGAGTGCTATGTTCTGCCAGCTTGGTCAGCAACTGGTAGCCCAACGTTCCGCTTTGAACGGTTCAACGCCCTTTCGGATGCTTACTGGTATGCAATGACAAATAACCGAGTTGCAACTGCCCGTGAGGACGTTGTTAGAGTGCGGCAGGGCGAAAAACCGAACACATTCCGCCCTAGTAACTATCCTCAAACTGGACGCCTACGCATGATTGAGCGCGGCAATCGTTTTCATACCTTGGTGTTTGGCGATCGCGAACTGCCTGAGTACATTCGTCTAGGCAAATTCATGAGCAAAGTTCGGGTTGATATTCTTGAGCATCAATCGATTGTTCAGCGACCTACAGACAGGTATACCAGCCAAGCCTGTCTCAGCACTGCAGATTTACCTCCAGGGATTAACCTACTGTCCTTTGATCTCATCTCTATGCCACCAACTTCCCTCCTAAAAAACCTCAGTTTTGAGGGTGAGGCATGGCAAATTGGCAGCTACATTGTGCCAGCCAATCTACAGTTTTGCAGCGGAGCCAATCGCAATGGTGTATGAGCCCATCACAATCCAGCTAGAACCTAGAAGCATTGCAAGCTGTCCTGAACCTCCCCCAGAGCTACAAACCTGCCTCAAGAATGTACTGCAACACCAAGTGGATGTGTATGAGGCCGCAAAGGATCATGACATCATTCTGGATTTAGCGCCGACAGGCACAGGAAAAACCAAAGCTGGTTTATCCGTCCTACTTCATCAGCCCGAAAAAAGCGCCATTTACATCGCGCCAACAAATGCCTTGATTGAACAGCAGGCAGAAGCAGCCAAAGAGTTTATTCAGGCCACTCATGGCAAACTCAAGCATCATGTGCAGCCTGTCTCTGCAAAAGACGTTCGCAGGTGGTCAAATGATCGCGTTGGGGCTAGAGCCGGAGAGAAGTTGTACAATCTCATTCGCAATCCAGCTTCAATCTTTCCAGAAGTCGGAGCAAACCGTCCTCTCTTACTGGTTACAAATCCTGATATTTTCTACTACGCCACCTTCTTCTGCTACAACAGGCTTGATCAGGGAAATCTGGCCTACAGCTTTCTCACCCAGTTTGGCACCATCATTTTTGATGAATTTCACTTGTATGATGCTAAGCAGCTAGTTGGTTTGTTGTTTTACTTGGTGTACTGGCATGAGTTTGGCTTCTTCAAACAAAATGTCAAAGTTATTCTCCTCACAGCTACGCCCGAACCTGCTTGCAAACAGGTGTTTGCAATTCTGCAATCGCAAGGCGTCCGGATCAGGGAAATCAATGGTGAATTGGGTGCTAGGCAGATCCCGTCTCAAACGGCTGTAAACTTGGAAATTCGTAGGCAGCGATCGCGTGATGAGTTTCTTGCTGAAATTGCCAATGAAGTCGTGCAGCGCTTTCATGCCAACCCTAATCATCATGGCGCTGTCATTCTTGATTCCAAAGATCACATTAATCGTCTTGCAGATTACTTAAACACAAAGGGATTAGCTGGAAAGTACGGCAGAATTACGGGTTCAACGCCCGTGACGGATCGACAATTGGCAGCCCAACAAACAATTATCCTGGCCACCAGCACAGTGGATGTTGGTTTCAATTTTGAGCGTCATCCAGCCCCAGCTCGCCAAAATCTTGATTGGCTAATCTTTTCAGCTCGCGATCGCGCTGCTTTCTGGCAACGAATCGGTCGGGTGGGGCGAGTGTTAGGTAAACCCCAAACCACCATTCCTTCTGAGGCAATTGCGTACCTGCCAGAAAAGGCTTGGGAGGAGGGAATTACTTCCCTAGACATCATGGGTGGACGGGCCACATTGCAAGAAACGCTAGATGCTTTGAAGTGCATGGAGCGTCCTTTTCTGCAAATTTACTGGCAGTCGGAAGCGTTATTAGAAACAGCGCGTCCCCTAGTGTTTCTTGAAGAAGCGCTGAAATCCTTGCCGCAGGAAGATTTGATCCTAAAACTGTTTGAAACCTTGAAACTCATCTTTGGGGGTAAGCGTGATTGGAAATACTATCGCAACCGAATGCAAGCGTTATTATTTGCCGAAAAGCTGAAAAATGCACCAATAGTAGCTAGAAAAAATGGAGAATGGGACTTTGTGAAAGTCTGGGGAAAGGGTTTCTACAACGCCAGATACTACTTCCTCAGAGCGTTTTTAGAGGCCAAGCATCCCGATGATGCAGAAGATCTGAAAGAACAGCGGACAACTCTAAGGGATTGGGATAGCGCAATCAGTGAGCGTGACGATATCGCTAGGGAAATGAAAGCATTTGCCGAGGAATGGTTGAACAGCTATGCGCCAATCTTTCAGTTTCGCTCTGGTTTATTTGAAAGTGTCCACATTCGCGATCCTCATAATTTTCTGCTGGATATCTCAGAGGAAACAGAGCTTGATCCCATTCATCTACTACGACATTATGAGTTCGCTCAGCGAAAAGATATAATTGAGGTTACTGCTCGTGCACCAGTTCCATACGACATCAGTTTTCATCTGCACTATGACGGCCCTGAGGACGAGTTCAAATCCTTGAAGCTCAATCGGCTTACTGCCTTCCGAAATTGCACCATTCAGCGTAGGCACCAAGGTGCTATAGCCCCAACTCCACTACTTAAGGCACTTGAGAAGGAATGGTTGGCAGGTGTAATAGTACCTACGATGACAAATCAGGGCATCATTTTCTACCTCCGTAAACACGGAATTGAGTCTTATCCAATCACAGTCAAAGGAAGCGACTTTTCTAAGGATTACACCTTCTTTGCTGGTATTCATGCCATTATGACTGCGGCAATGAATGGTATTCAAATTCGCTTAATGGACGAAGAGGAGTTCTGGATTACCTAATTGAATCCCTCAATTGCCTCAAAGACTCTTTATGATGACGCTCCTGCTGCAAAAATAAAGCTCAAAGCCCTATGCCCTATAGTCTAGTCCTCAACCTCCAGCCGCGATCGCCCATTCCGCCCGCCTACCTCACCGGCAAGCACCTACATGCCCTGTTTTTGACACTCGTGAGTTCTGTAGATCGCTCGCTAGGGAATCAACTCCACGAACAAAAAGCTGAAAAAGCTTTTACCCTCAGTCCGCTCCAGATTAGCCCTAGTCAGTCGGCTGCTCGGTCATCGCTGCCTCAACGGCTGCGATGGGACTACACCCAGCCTATTCCGGCTGGCACAGACTGCTGGTGGCGGATTTCTCTGCTAGATGATAATCTCTTTCAACACCTGCATCCGCTCTGGCTCAATCTCAATCCCGCCCATGCTTGGCACCTAGGCCCCGCTGATTTGCACATCACTAGCGTCTTGGGAACTCCCCAATCAACCCAGCCTTGGGCCAATTTTAGCTCCTATGCCCAGCTCTATGAGCAAGCGTCCGATGACACACGACAGCTAACGTTCGTGTTTTGCACACCAGCCACGTTTCGACAGGGTAAGTATGACTCTGCTTTACCAACTCGCGAGTGTGTTTTCAAAAACCTGCTCAGTCGATGGAATCGGTACAGTGGTTTGTCGTTTACGGATGAGCTGATAGAGGCCCTATTTCCCAGCTTTTTTGATATTCAAACCGAGCTAGTTCACCATCCCGACGGCAAATGGGCGGGCTGTGTAGGCACTGTAAGCTATCGGATTTTAGGCGAGGTGTCGGCTGAGCAAATTAAGCAGGCTAATGCCCTCGCAGATTTTGCTGTTTACAGTGGCGTTGGGCGCAAAACGCCGATGGGCATGGGGATGGTTCGGCGGTTGGATGAGGCCCGTCCCGCCAGTGGCTCAGGACTGTGAGGTGCTTTGAAATTGCCCATTTTGAAATTGCCCATAAAGAGGAGTAAGGATGGATACGGAAGTAATTCCCATCGCAGCGTTGAATCATTACGCTTACTGTCCCCATCGGTGTTGGCGCATGTTTTGCGCGGGAGAATTTACCGACAACCAATACACTGTGGAGGGCACTAGCCTCCATCTGCGGGTACACACGCTGGGGGAGGGACACCGAGAGGAAACATGGCAGGTGCGCGCCATCTGGCTGAAATCAGAACGCTATGGACTGATTGGCAAGGCAGATTTGATTGAGGCAAGCGATGGCTGTTGGTATCCGGTGGAGTATAAGCGAAGCCGTCGCGGTGAATTTGACAATGATGCTTTGCAGGTGTGTGCCCAGGCGCTGTGTCTGGAGGAAATGACGGGTCAGGTCGTGCCGCAGGGCTATGTCTACTATGCTCAGTCTCACCAACGACAAGTAATCGAGATTTCAGAACCCCTGCGGCAACAGACAATCGCCACCATCGCGCAGGTTAGAACGCTGCTGCAAACTGGTACAATGCCACCCCCCGTGTATGGGCCCCGTTGCCACGGATGCAGTCTGTATGCCCAGTGCTTGCCCCAAGCAGCCCAGAAGGTAGAACGCTACACAGAACCCAACTGCGTATGACTTAGGGTTCGACTACTACATTCAGTATTTCATCCCTAGAACTGGAGTTGGAATTCCATGGGAACCGTCTACATTACCGCAGATGATGCCTTTATTGGCAAAACTGATGAACGACTCAGCGTCAAAGCACAAAAGAAAATCCTGCTCGATATCCCGCTGATCAAAATAGAGGGTGTCGTTGTCCTAGGGCGCGCCACGATTTCCCCGGCTGCCCTGACGGAATTGCTCGAGCGCAAAATTCCCCTCACGTTCTTAACTGGAACCGGGCGCTATTTGGGACGACTGGAACCGCCGCTCACTAAAAATATTTTTGTGCGCTCTGCTCAGTGGAAGGCGGCTGACAATTTAGACAAAACTCTGCCGCTGGTGCGTGGCTTTGTGCGCGGCAAGCTCAAAAACTATCGTCATCAGCTCCTGCGAGCCCAGCGAGACTATCCTGACCTCAATCTACAATCAGCCCTTACGCAGCTCGACCAAGCGATCGCCCCTCTAGACCGAGCCCAGTCTGTCGATAGCATTCGTGGCCTGGAGGGGACGGGCAGTGCGGCCTACTTTGGCTGCTTTGGGCAGTTGATTCGCGCTGAGGGGTTTTCGTTTGAGGCACGCCGCCGCCGCCCACCCACTGATCCGGTCAATGCATTGCTCAGCTTTGGCTATGCTTTGCTCTTACATGACATCCAAAGTGCCATCAATATCGTTGGATTTGATCCTTATCTGGGGTATCTCCATACTGAGCGATATGGCCGCCCATCTTTGGCCCTAGATTTGATGGAGGAGTTCCGGCCGCTGGTGGTGGATGCCTGTGTGCTAGCAGCTTTGAATCGGCGATCGCTCACTCCCCACGATTTTGCCACAGAGCCCCTGAGCGGCGCCGTATCCTTATCTGATGAGGCACGCCGCACCTTTCTGCGATTGTATGAACAAAAGAAACAGTCGCAGTTTAAGCATCCCGTCTTGCAACGCAAGTGCAGTTATCAAGAAGCGTTTGAAATTCAGGCGCGACTGATGGCGAAATACCTCATGGGAGAAACGACCCAATACCCACCGCTCATTCTCAAGTAAACATTTGTTGAGCAATACTATGTATTTTGTTATTAGCTATGACGTAACCGACGACAAGCGCCGCACTAAAATTCACAAAGTGCTTAAGTCCTACGGCCAGTGGATGCAATATAGTGTGTTTGAATGTGAACTCACTGAGACGCAGTATGCTAAGTTGCGTTCTCGCCTTAGCACGCTGATCAAACCTCAGCATGACAGCATCCGCTTTTACTCGCTCTGTCGCTCTTGCCACCATAAAATAGAACGAATTGGTGGAGAAATGCCGAGGGATGAGTCTATCTTTTTTGCCGAGTCTTTAGCTGGGCAGGGCTGCGCCGACGAGTGACTCTATCTTAAATCCAAAGCTAAATGCCAAAAGGCTTAGCGGCGTGACCCGCGAGTGGGTAGGTGTTTGAGCAGGTCAAAACGCTAGAACGGCTCAAACGCTGATGCGCTCGGAAATGTGCCCAATAACCCCCAGAAGGCGATTCGCGCAAATGCTGAAAGCCTTGATACATCTTTGGTTCGCCATTTGGCATGGCCAGCGCTATTGCCAATCCAGAGAGAGCAAGTGCTATAATTCTTCTAGTCGGCGCAACCGCACCTGGAAAACATCATACAGTACAGCTTTCAGGCTCTCGCAGCCAAAATTATCCCCAAACCCTTCCAGGGATTGAAACCTGGCGCTTTTGTTCTAGCGAAATATCAGACTGATGCCA
>DVEB01000118.1 GCA_015295905.1 Synechococcales cyanobacterium M55_K2018_004 | reverse complement strand
CCCTTGCTGTTCCATGCGCGTCGCGCACGGAACAGCAAGGGTTTCAGCTTATCCCGAATTCACGTTGGTTAACGTCAGTTCGGGTTAAAAGGGGTTTGGCGTAGAGCGTATAGCGGCGGAAGGGTTTGGCGTAGCGATCGCTCAAGTTGCGCGAGTTATTCTGCTCATGCATGAGTGCATGGATGGCGCGGCTGTAGCCCAGTTGGTGGGCGATCGCCTGTACTCTAGCCACCAACACACTGCCCAGTCCGGCATACATTCGTCCTGGCATCACCGCAACGGTCTTAATCACCAGGGTGTTGAGGGGGTCTCCTCGTTGTGCCTGCAGCCAGTCGGGAGTGGCAAAAAGGAAGCCAACCAATTGGTGGTCGTGCTCTGCTAGCAAGACAAGTTCTGGTTTCACGTAGGGCTTGACTTGGGCATACTGTTGCAGAAATTCAGAGAGGTCGATGGGGGTGTAGAGGAAGTTATGGCGAAAGCTAATTTCTGAGAGATGAAAGATGCGGGTTAGCTCTGTTTCAAAGTGTTGCAGGTCGAGCGATCGCACCGTCACTCCTGCTGTTTGCAATCGGGCCTCCACTGTTGCCAAGCGAGGGTCGCGTTGCGTCAGATCGGTATTCAGAGCCGAAAAATATTCGGCCAAAGGAACAAACCCTGCTTGCTGAAACTGCTCATTCCAGGCATCCGGGTTGTCTGGTTCTAGGAAAAACAGCGGCACTGAACCGCGATCGCTGAGGGCACGATATCGTCGCCACGTATTGCCATCAATAGGGGCGATCGCCATCTCACAGCCCATCTGCTTGAGGTGTTCACAGGCGTGCTGTAAAAGTTCACTCGCCACGTCACTATTTTGTGCGTCATAGTGTCCGATGTATCCCAACCTTTTCCCTAAATCCTGAGCCGTCCCCCGCCACCAGAGCGAGCAATGTGCTGCGATCGCCCCAGCCTGCGTCAGCACCCAGTGGGCATCGGGTTGGTGCTGCTCAAACAGGTGCGGAGCCAGACATGGCAGACCCGTTGTGCGCGATTGCAAAGCGTTCAGTTCGGCCAGACTGGTGATCAGATGCAGGGTGTTCATGCGTTGATGCAGAGGATTGACTTGCTTACACAGAATAGGCGTGCATCAGAGACAACGGAATTCCCACCACCGCGGAGCCTGCCAAGGTCAGCAGGGTGCGAGCCAGCCAGTTGAAGGTATCGGTGGGGAATTGCCGCAGGGTGGGTTGTAGGACGTAGTAAGCGATCGCCACTAAAACAATTCCCAAGAGGCCCCCCGCTGCGCTCCATAGGAAGGTGCGTGTACTGCCCTCTAGGATCATCAGCGTACCAAACAGCAAGGCCCAGCTCACCAGACAGTAATTGATGACGCGCAGACCATTCGTCCAGTGCCAGTATTGTTTGGGCGAGAGTCCAGCAATGCCGATCACCGCTAGGTTGGCAGCAAAGGCCAGCGTGTAGGGATAGAGAAATTCAGAGCGCGACTCTAATGGTGAAGCGATGCCTAGGTTCACCACAAACATTACCAACCACAAAAACCCCGCAGCAGAGACGCTGGCAACTGCGGTCACATCATGAACTCGCTGCCAATCGTCTGCTGCATCATGGTCGGGATTGACCCAGGGCATGAGCTGGCGTTCTTCTTCGGTGAGGGGCACCTGGCGTCGCCGGATCCATGAAATCAGGAAAGGATAGGAAACAAACAGGAGCAACGGCGGCAGCAGCCAGCGCCATCCCCCCAAGAACCAGCTGAGGTAGCCAATAAAGGCGGCTCCCAATAGGGCACTGTCGCTGAGGGTGGTCTTGCGGCGATAGAAGAAGACGAAGGCAACAAGGATGCCAATCACGACCAGACGAATGCTGAGGTCGGTGGCGCTCAAATTCATGAAAGCCCGCAGCATCAGAAACGTGCCTATGGGAATCAGAAAATTATCAATGCCCTGCCAAGCGATCGCCTCTAACATCATCACCAGCAGGCCCAGGATCAGCGCGATCAGCAAAGTCTCGGCCCGACCAGTTGGGCTGAATAACAACAGCGGGATGTGGACGCTGAAGAAGGTCACCATAAAAAAACTGAGGGACCCTTCGGTACTCTTTTGACCAGCGGTCGCTGTGTATTGGTGACGACCATAGTGAACCCCAATTAACGCTGCCATAGCGTCTGCTAGAGTCAGCACCAGCATAGGAATGCAAAACAGCAGAGGGGACCCCTTTGACAACGCAAACAGTAAGACCACTGCAACAGTGAAGTAGATCTCTCCTAGGGATTTGCGGTGGACACTGTGCAAGACGCTGCCTAAGTTCTGGTTTAATGGCTGAACGGAACGCACTGCCACTAGAAAGGCGATCGCCAGTCCGCCCAAAATCGCGACTGCGATGGAGTCATTGAACAGCCAGGGGAACGTCAGGGTCGTCAATCCCATTGAGATGTGCAGGCTCTTGCGCACCAGTTCGGGATGGGGAGAGAAGATGCGCTGAATGACGCGCAGACCCACGAACAATCCACCCAGGATGGTGAGAATGAGGAGGATGGCAAGCGGGGCGGGAAGCATGGCTGGGGTTGGTGAGGGCTGGGGTGGTCTTAGAAACTCTGGTGGTTGGTGCTACTTGGTAATTTCTTCGATCACGAAGGCGCTGTAGAAGAAGGCTTTGTCTTGCTGATGCAAGTGTTGGGCTAGGGCGGTGAGGGGCTTGAGTTGGTGACGCATGGATGCAGGACGCGATCGCGCTGCCAGCATATTCCAATAGGCCAGCCGACCGCCGTTGCGACCGGCTTTTACCAGAGCTTTCAACAGCGTTGCCGTGTTTTCGGGAGAGAGATACTCAAAAATATCGCTCAGGTTATAGCGGTCGATGCAGTTTTCTCCAATCTGACTGCAAAAGTCTTCAATCGAAAGGCAGTGCCACTCCAGTCGGTCCAAATGGTGGCGAATCAAATCAAAGTGTTCTGGGCGTAGGGCGTAGGGCAAGGCAGTGGTGTGGTGTCCGGTGAGGATCCATTGCAGGTAGGGATTTTCAGCTGGGTCGAGCTGTGTCAGCGCGTAGCGGGTGCGTTGCAAAATGCGATCGCTCACACTCCCTTCCACATACTTGAAGAAACTGGGGTCTCGTCCCAGCACCCCCATCACCCGCCGCGAAAAGAACAGATGAAACAGCGATCGCCACCGCCAAGTGTCCCACTCCTGAGCGTAGAAAGCCTGCCGTTGCTCCAGTGTGCCTCCCTTGAGCAACTGCGCCACTCGCCGAGCGGGGTGCACCAGGGGCAGCACGTAACGACGAAAGATCTCAAAATAGTGCTCAAATTTACCGGCACTGCTAATCCCCTGTTCAATGGCCCGGGGCTGGTGATCCCAGAAAGACCGCACCGCCGGTGAAAGCTGGCTACGGCAGCGGTGATAGAGAGAGAGGCGATCGCCCCCTGCTCTAGACCCCATCAACACCAATAGTTCTGCATGGCTCAGTTCTCGATAGGCCGCGACGCGCAATTCCAAGC
The DNA here is from genome assembly GCA_015295905.1 of Synechococcales cyanobacterium M55_K2018_004. Taxonomy (GTDB): domain Bacteria; phylum Cyanobacteriota; class Cyanobacteriia; order Elainellales; family Elainellaceae; genus DVEB01. The sequence continues at coordinate 9,390 of DVEB01000118.1, read as the reverse complement.
AAGCCAGTTGAGCTGGACTCAAGTCTAGGGCAATCACCCGCGCTGGGGCTTGCGTCAGCATGGCCAGGGTGTTGTCTCCCGCCGAGGCGATCGCCAGACACGTATCGCCTGGTTGAATGTCGAGCGCTGCCAGCAAAATATCGGCATCTTCCCAGCACTGGGCATAGCGAATGCGGGAAAAATCAGCGCGTGCTTGGACCTCACTTGCCATTTTCAGACCTCTTTAGTTTCCGCGTTGCCGATCGCAATTGCTCCGTCTTCCGGTTCCAAGATCCGAATCATGCCCGTCCTGCCATCCATCTCCACCCAGTCTCCATCCTTCACACTGTGCATCAGATGGGGGACTGAAACGATCGCTGGAATATTCATCTCACGCGCCACGATCGCCGCATGGGAGAGCAAACTCCCCCGCTCCACTAAAATACCCGCCGCTGCCGGAAATAACATAATCCAACCGGGATCAGTCCGCTCTGCCACCAAAATACTCCCCGGTTGCAAAACCGCCTGGTTTGGGTCAGTGATCACCTGCACCGTAGCCCGCACGGTTCCGGGGCAACACCCCGTTCCCTGTAGCGTCCCGGCCTGCCTCACCCAGATTTGTTCAGCAGAGGTGGGGGCTGCTACTGCCGTAATTCCTGCGGCAGGGCTGCCGTGCGTTGAAAAGCGATTCGGTGGTGCTAGCTGATGATGATAGCGCTCAAACTCGGCCTTACGGACGCTGACAAGCCCTGGAAAATCTGTGGCGGCGGTTGTGCCATCGCAATATCCGAGGACCTCATCCAACGTCAAATAAAAAATATCGCGGGGGTGCTGGAGTTTGTTTTGGGCAAACAGGCGATCGCCTATCTCCACCATGATGCGCCGCACCCGACCAAACACCCGCGTCCGCTCGAACCGCAAATTCTCACGGTCGCGCACCCGTGCCCGCGCATTGTTCAACACCCAGCCGAAAATCCAGCGCCGCAGGGGAGAGTGCCGCAGGGCGTGATGCACTTTTTCTTCCGCCCGTTGCCGGGGAGAAGGGTCCGCCTCAAAAGCAACCTTTTCTCGGTGTGGCCCCATTGTCGGAGTCGATGCAATGCTTTGCGCCAGAGAGCCAACCGACCGCAGCAGGAGCGTCGGGTCGTCGTGCAGCGTCGGACTTTCGAGCTTGAGTTCTTCCAGACAGCGATCGCCAAATTTCTCCAGATAATCGCAATACAGCCGCTGCAACTCTGGCACTGTTGCGATTGCTCGTTCCATCTCCCAGCGCGTCCCCTCTAGCAACTCCTGGATCAACGTCGGGGAGGTTGCTGCGAGGTGGGCCATCTGCCGCAATCGCTGCGCTGGCTCAGCGCTAACCATCCCACCTGCGCCGCTGATCAAATCATTCTGTAACGTCCCCTCCACGTCACCACACCAGCGGGTCGTCAACGTGCGCAACACGCCATAAAAGATCATGGCGAAAAAGTCATTCACGAGGGGGGCATCCCAGCGGGTTAGCAACTGCCGCTCCAGGTCGTGATAGTGCTGAACGAGTTCGTCTAGTCGCATGGTTTCCAGGGCTGTGGGGGGCAGGCTGAGTGCCTGGTCGAGCCGCTGATAAAACCGACGAATCTGCCGGGGGAGGGTCGCGTAATTTTTGAGCAGTCCTAAAATCGTACTGACTAGGTGCAGACTATCCCGCAATTTGTCTCCCAAACTGGCCTGGGCAAGCTGCGCCACCACATCCGCCGGGAGTTCTTCGCGCACGCCCATCATCTGTTCCATAAACCGGCGGTTCACGGTGAATCCCGGTAGCAATGCCAGCACTCGATACCAGTTCAGCAGGTTGTAATAGATCCGTCCCCGCACTAGGCCAATCATGCAGCGAAAGGTCTGCTCCTGTTGTGCGATCGCCCGTTCCGACACCCCCATCATCCGACAAAACTGCCGATAGACCGCTTCGTAAGCCCCCCGCGCAAAGGTGTAGGTCAGCGGTGTGGTAATTCCCCCATAGCTCTCGGCAATGTTGCTGTTGTCCCAGATCGTGAACGTGCTGTCGGGGTCGGGCAGATGCTCCAGCGTGGTGATGGGGCGGGACTGCAACAGGTAAAGCTGGTCATCCTGGATCGCCCACTCAATGTCTTGCGGACGGTGGCAGTGCCGTTCAGCCCGACGCGCCAGGTGAGCGATCGCATGAATTTGGGCTGCCCTCAGCAGCGGTGTGGAATGCTCGGAAGTGGGTGAGATGCAAGTGATGGTGTTGCCGCGATCGACGTGATAGGTCTCAGCATCTGTCTCACCGGAGACCAGGCGATCGCCCAGCCCAGCCACCGCAGAGACCACCACCATCCCCCGCTGCCCCGTCACCGGATTGGCGCTAAAGGCAACGCCTGCCACATCTGCCGCCACCATTTTCTGGATCAGCACCGCTGGAACTCCCGGATGGGGGAGATGATGTTCCTGACAATAGGAAAGTAGGCGATCGCTGAACGCAGACTGCCAAACATCTAAAATGCGATCGCACACGTTGTCCTGACGAACGCAGAGATAACTCTCAAACTGGCCAGCAAACGAGTGAGCAGAACCATCTTCAGCGATGGCAGAGGAACGTACAGCCACTAAATCATCTGGCTGAAACACTTGCCTCAAGGCAAGCTGAATCTGTTCCCGAACATCTCCCTCAATCTGGAGACTGGCGAATAGTTGAGCGAAATTCTTGGCCTGGAGGAGCGATCGCTGTTCTTCCTGTAAACACCGCTCAAACGCCCGCGGAGACACCACAAACCAAGCAGGAATCTCAAACCCAGCCTGGCTCAGTTGCGCTAGCGCGAAAGCCTTGCCCCCTAGCTCGGTAATTGGTGCCGAATGGGAATAAATGATTTGATCTTGGCAGTGTTCTGTTGCGTCAGACTGACCCATTTGCATCATCTCTATTACGATACATTCTATTGTGATTACCGACTCCTTCAGTTATTGAGTCGGTTAGTTGTGATGTAAAACGCGCGCACAGTACGCGTTTTACATCACAACTAACTGCTACTTTACAGGCGGATTCCGTATGATAAATCAAGGTGATGAATACGGTAATGAATCAAAGTCATGGTAGGAATTGTCTGGGGACGCTTGGCGGCAATCTCCTAGTCAATCCCCTAGTTAAGAAAGTGTCAGCCACGGCAACACCCCCAGGCTTAAAAACACCAGCAACGTCCACACTCCTGTCAATCGCTCAAACGCCGTTGCCCAGCGTCGCACAGGCTGAGCTACAAACTGCCATGCCACAACCAACGACAGGATCAATAAAATTAGCAACACGATCGCCATGGGTGTCATCACCTGCACTGCCGATGCCCCCCCAAAGGCTGCGATCGCCAGCAACCACGTCACCAGTAACCAGGCCGTCACCGTTCTGACAATGCCCCACAGGCCGGTATAGGTTTCCACGCCTGGTTCTTCATCCTGAGGCGCGCGGATCTTGCGGCTCAACTCGATCGCTAGACTGACGAAGACACTCACCAGTGGCAACCAGAACCAGTCCTGTGGCGGCTCTGCATGGGTCGAATGACCAGCTATCAGCCAGTCGCAGGCCATGGCATAGTAGGCCATCAGCGGCATGATTACCGCATGGGAAAGCATGTAGACCAGTGGATGGGCCTTCAACCAGTGGGGCACAAAAAACTCGCGGAACATGAGCCCCATGTAGCCCCACACCAACAGCAGCAGCCATACCAACGTAAAACTTTGGGAAAGCGCGAGTCCTAGTTGCACGATGCCAGCAGCGATCGCCCCAATCCCCAGTTGCTGCAACGTCACCAGTCCTCGTGGGACTGGACGGTAGGGACGATAGCGGGCATCCGTCTCAAAGTCCTTGAATTCATCCGCAATTCGCAGTTGCAGGAAGAACAGGAATAGGGTGAAAAAGGCGATCGCGCCAGCACTGATTAACTGCGGCGTCAAAACATCCCCCCGCAGCCGAGCAGAATAGCCCACTGCGCCGGCACTAAAGGCCAGGATTAACAGCCCATGCTGGAACACGGGAAATCGCTCCCGCTGGTAAATCCACCATCGGTTCATCATGGCGTCGTCTCCTTGCCTCGCGCTAACCGTTGGTGTGCCCGTGTGAACTCATCAGCAGCCAAGGCGCCAATAATCGAAAGCTCGCCCGCCAACATCAACCCTGCACAGACTTCTGCGAATGCCCTGGCGTGACCACTGCCCGCCAGACCTAAGATCTCCAAACAGGCGTGCTGACTGGGTAGACTGGTTCCCCCTCCCACCGTTCCGACGATCAAATTTGGCAACGTCACGGAGGCATATAGCCCGTGATCGTCTGTCATTTCAAACCGGGTCACCCCCACAGCGGACTCTGCTACACAGGCCACATCCTGCCCACAGGCTAGGTACAGTGCCGCCAATCCATTCGCGTAATGCCCCTGTACGCCAATCGTGCCGGTCAGGGTTCCTCCGATCGCAGACATCCGCCAGTAGTCCACCAGTTGCTGCGGAGTTGCATGGAGATAATGGTGTACCAACTCTGATGACAGCGTCACCTCTGCCGTCACTTTTTTTCCCCGGACTGATAAGAAAGACTGGGCACTGGCTTTCTTATCGCCGGATAAATTCGCTTCCACAAAGGAGTACTGCGGTTGGATCGGTGAATGTTCACGGATGTATTCACAGATCGCTTGGGTGGCGATGGTTACCATGTTCTGTCCGGCTGCATCGCCTGTGAAAAACTGAAAGTCTAAGTAGACGTGGTTGCCCTCCACGGTCATCCGCAGGTCAGACAGTTTGCCGTGGTGAGTGGTGGCTTCTGCAACGAGCTTGAATTGTTCCTGGTGGGCGATCGCCCACATTAAAAACTTCCCCACTTCCTGTAAATTGCGAAAGGCAAAGCCCGGCGCACGGCTCACCCCCTCATTCAACACCATCGCTGTACAGCCCCCCGCCTCTGTGATCAGCTGCGCTCCGCGACTGTAGGACGCCACCAAGGCCGCCTCCGTCGTCGCCAGTGGAATGTAATAGTCTCCCTGGGCAAACAACCCATTCACCCGCAATGGCCCAGCCACTCCCACTGGGACTTTCACGGTCCCAATAAAATTCTCAATATGGCAGCGATAGCACTCCATCTGCTCTAGCGTGGTGGCATCGACTAACGCCGCTTGGCTCTGTGGCGAAGCCCGCAACACCGACCAGCGTTTCGCTAGTGCTGCGGGAGTCATGCGACATCCCCCCGGAATGCGCGGCGAGGCCGGATGTAGTTTTGGCGAGAGATCGAATTCGAGTTCTTGAACGGTGCGGGACTTGAGCAATTGTTCCAGATAGTGACCCGCTTGACGGGAGTGGGTTGCCATAGGACCAGTCCTCCTGGCTCAGGTACAAAGCAGATGAACGTTATGCCCAATGTAAATTCGTCATCCTGCAATCGGCGGCGATCTGTACCAATTTTTTTAGGTGGACCATTGACTCCGGAACCCGCGTCGGCAGTGGTGGATCACCTGTTCTTAAGACCCGACCCGAAACCGCCCCTAGGGTCACCCCCCTTAGCTCCCCCCATTTCGCCTAGCTGCGATCAAGGCGATCGCTCCCTTCCACTTGACCGTTTGATGGGTGAGCGATCGCCCAAACCAATCCCGGATAGTGTTGAGTTGGGTAGTTGTTAACGTTTGGCTGAGATGGTCGAAATAACTAGGACGGGTTTCTCCGGGTGAAAACCATCGTTCCATTAAATCTGGTGTAATTCTCAGTTCAGTTTTTGTATGTTCCAGATGCATCTTTACAGTCAAGCGATTTGCGTCAAAGGCTTGCCGGATATCATCAATATCCCAGTTCACCATGGCATCCTCTGAGTTCTGATAAATGGCCTCCTCTGCCTTCACCAATTGCTGATATAAAGTGGGGTTGAGTGCCGTGCGGTCGATTAGCTCATAAAGTCGTTGAGTATAGCGAGGGACGGTTTCCGCCAGCAATAGCCAGCCCTCAGCATCTAACAGCGGCAGCAGTTGAGCGATCGCCTCTGTCTTGTGCGATCGCGCCATCAACACATTGCGACCAATGAGGCGATCGCACTGCACTCCAGGAGCCACCTCCGCAAACCGAGCCGGCAACTCCTCCAACGTCGCCTGAATTACTGTTGGACGGTTGAGTTCCAACAGGGCGCTGGCCTGCTCTTGCAGGGCTGCTGCATCCTGAGCCTGCGTCACCCAGGCAAACACGCCCCCCTCTGGAACGCGCCGCACTGCCTCCCAAGTGAGCAAGCCACTCCCCGCATTCAGGTCGAGGATCAAATGGTGTCGCTGGGGAGGGGCCAAATCAAAGAGGCGATCGCGCACTTGGGCCAAATGTTCCCCCGTCTGGCTGAGGGTGCGCTGCAACCACCGATCCTGCGTCCGATTTGTCGGGCTAAAGGTGAGTACTTCCGGCAACGCCAGCCCCAGCCCTTCGGCCATAGCGGCCAGTTGCGCCTCACGGCGGCGCGTCACCTGCTGCCGGATCTGCGCCTCATACCCTTGTGCTGATGGCTGGTAGAATACCTGCCCCTGCAAGTTTCCCGGCAAATACTGCTGCTCCACCCAATGTTCATGGTAGGCGTGGGGATAGAGATACCCCTTGCCGTGGCCGAAGCCCTCCTTGTCGCGATTGGCGTCTCGCAAATGGGTGGGAACTGCTGCCTCGCGCGATCGCTCCACTGTAGAGAGCGCATCAAAAAAGCCCATCACACTGTTGGACTTCGGACACGTCGCCAGATAGAGCGCCGCTTGGGCCAGCGGATAGCGTCCTTCCGGCATCCCCACCCGATCAAACGCCTCCGCACAGGCATTTACCACCACCACCGCTTGCGGGTCTGCCAACCCCACATCTTCTCCCGCCAAGATCAGCATCCGCCGGAAAATAAAACGTGGATCTTCCCCCGCATACACCATCCGCGCCAGCCAATACATGGCCGCATCTGGATCCGACCCCCGCAGACTTTTGATAAAGGCACTGATCGTATCAAAGTGGACATCGCCTTCCTTGTCGTAAAGCACTGCCCGTCGTTGGATCGATTCTTCTGCCACCTCCAACGTGATGTGAATGGTGCCGTCAACCTCTGCAGGAGTCGTTTCAACGGCTAATTCCAATGCATTCAACAAGGCTCTGGCATCGCCATTGGAGACATTCACAAGATGGTTTTGGGCCTCCTCATCGATTTGAATGTTAAGTGAACCGTAGCCGCGATCGCCATCCTGCAATGCCTGTTCCAGGACGCAGTGGAGGTCGGCATCTGTCAGTGGCTTCAGTTGAAAAATGCGCGACCGACTCACCAGCGCCTTGTTGACTTCAAAATAAGGATTTTCTGTCGTCGCCCCAATTAAGATCACCGTGCCATTTTCCACCCACGGCAACAAGGCATCCTGCTGAGCCTTATTGAACCGATGCACCTCATCCACAAACAAAATGGTACGCTGAGTCGGTCGTTTTGCTTGGGCAGTGGCGATCGCCTCCCGAATCTCCTTCACCCCTGCCAGCACCGCATTAATTGCAATAAAGTGAGCATCCGTCGTATTCGCAATAATTTGTGCCAGCGTTGTCTTTCCCGTCCCTGGTGGCCCATAGAAGATGAGCGATGACAGTTGATCCGCCTGGATTGCCCGTCGCAATAACCGCCCTGGGCCAATGATGTGCGCCTGTCCAATAAACTCATCCAGGGTACGAGGCCGCATTCGCGCTGCCAGGGGAACACCCGATGCAGAAGCAGGCGATCGGTCGGAGAGAGGCATCAGCTTAACACCCTTCAATCACAGATCAAAATCACAGATCAAAATCACAGATCAAACCAATCACCCATCAAACCACAAATCCCATCTCCAGTAAGCCCCGGCGCAGTCGCTTGGCCTCCTCTGGGTTTGCTTCACTGTGAAGCGCGATCGCCCGCTCAAATGCCTCCAGGCTTTGCGGCACTTGACCCGCCTTCAGTAAGGCCACGCCTAAATTCTGATAAGCCTCAGCATAGCTGGGGTTTAGCGCGATCGCCTGTTGATAATGGGCGATCGCTGCCGATAACTCGCCCATAGCCTTCAATGTCATCCCTAAGTTGTTATGTCCGATCGCAAAGTCCGATGCAATGGTGATGCACTGCTGATAAACTCTCTTTGCGCCTGGCAAATCACCCATGGATTTCAATAAATTACCGAGATTGTTATAGGCACCAATCTTCAAGCGTCCTAAAATCGGTTGTTGGATCGCCGCTTGATAGTGTTGGCGCGCCTCTTCAGTGTGATTTAATCGGGCATGGGCAATACCCAAGTGGTAGTGTAATTCGTAGCGGACAGGCGCATCCGCTTGAGGCGCAGCCAGACCCCGCTCCAGTAACGCCATCCCCTGCTCAATCTTGCCCATCTGCACGTACAGTGCGCCCAGCTTGCTACACACATAGGGGTCATCTGGGTGCACGGCGAAGAAACCCTCCATGGTTGTGCGGGCCTTTTCGTACTTGTCGCGCGTGGCGATCGCCCCTGGTTCATACCCATAATGCAGAATGGCAACCTGGGGCAACTCTCCGATCTGCCAATGGGGCTCTCGTTGTAATAAATCCGCCACACTGTCATCGATCATCGCGTGGTAGGGCCGTTGAAAGCAGATCTCTGGATGCCGCCGAAACAAGCGCGACACCAGTGAATACGGCGATTGTGTGGCACCTACCTCATGTCGCAGGAGATTAATCGCTAGGTAATCTGGTTTCTCAACTGCTTGCTGGATTAGTGGAATCACAGAGGGGGTCAAAACCTCATCCGCATCCAGCACCAACACCCAGTCTCCGGTCGCGTACTTTAAAGATTCGTTACGAGCATCGGAAAAGTTATGGTTCCAGGGAAAATCATAGGTCTTTGCACCGAAAGATTGGGCGATCGCCACTGTCTCATCCGTCGAACCCGTGTCTACCACGATCAATTCTGACACCAGCGGCCTGACACTCTCCAAACACTGGGGCAACCGCTCTGCCTCATCCTTCACGATCATACAGAGGCTGATGGGGGTGCGCCTTGGCATGTGACTTGGAGTGCGATCGCCCTGCTCGTCCATGAATGTCGGTACTCTCAATCTCACTGACAAACGCTCTTGATTGTAAAACACCACCTGTTGCAGCAGAATAGACCTTGCTCTTAACTAACGTGAATTCCGGATACGCTAAAACCCTTGTTGTTCTGTGCGCGACGCGCACAGAACAACAAGGGTTTTGGGGCACTGCGCCCGGCGCAGTGCCCCAAAACCCTCTTGACCAGAACTGATGTGAACTAGGATGTTGCGATGGGGATATTGCGATGGGAGATATTTGAGAGCATGTCACCTTTGCAGGCTCTCATCCCCCAGCCCTTGCTCTTAGGTTGGGAGCAGGGGAGCCGAGCATCTCAAAGTCTCTCGCCAACTAGGGAGAGGAATTTAGGCTGA
>DVEB01000277.1 GCA_015295905.1 Synechococcales cyanobacterium M55_K2018_004 | reverse complement strand
CGCCCGCTTCATACCATAACAAACAGCTACTTTATAGACGGATTTTGTATAAAACGTTTTTTGCGGGAAACTCCGCTGCGAGGGGTTTCCCACAAAAAGCGTTGTTCTAACCTATGCGTGTAGCGCTATAGTTGCGAGGCAACGCCTGCAGCGTGAGCGGCGATCGCCCCTACCGAGTCCCCATACTTTCCCTTGAGCAAATACACCCGCATGTTGCCTTTGCCTTTTACATCGATCATCCCTCTCTCTTCAAAGGCATAACGATGCCGGAGGCGATGATATACTGCCTCCGTGACCTGGATAGCACCAGGAATGCCGTGAGATTCCATGCGACTGGCCGTATTGACTGTATCGCCCCACAGGTCATAGATAAATTTCTTCACCCCAATCACCCCGGCAATCACCGGACCTGTATTGATGCCAATCCGCATGGTGAAGGGCTTTTCACGATCGACGTTAAAGTGAGCAATCGCCCGTTGCATATCGATTGCCATGTCTGCGATCGCCTCCAGATGGTTAGGCTGTTCTACAGGCAAGCCGCCTACCACCATATAGGAGTCGCCAATGGTCTTAATCTTTTCAAGGCCATGTCGTTCTGCCAGATAATCGAACGTAGAAAAAATCTGGTTGAGCAAGGTCACCATCGCTGCGGGGGGTACCCCTTCCGACATTTCCGTAAAGCCAACAATGTCGGCAAACAGAACGGACGCTTCCGCAAAATGTTCAGCAATTGTGCGGTGTTCTCGCTTCAGTTGTTGAACAACGGCTTCTGGCAAAATATTCAGCAGCAGTTTCTCGGATTTATTGCGCTCCAGTTCCAACTCCTGCCGCGCTTTGAATTCTGCTCGTTGTAAGCGCTCATAAAGGAAGACGGAAAGATCGCAAATAATGCAAAACCAAAACAAGTAAAGTCCGAGCGTCAGATCCCAAGTGTGATTTTCGGCTGGAAGTTGCAACAGGCCGTTGACAATTCCGTAGTAAAGGAACACCCCGAGTTGGGCAATCAGATGCAGGTGCCAGCGGACTGGAATCAGGGTGGCCTGGGTGAGAAAAACCAGCGTCCAGGCAAAAATCCCAGGAAAGGCCACGCCGCGCCAAGTCGCCCAGATTTGCTCAACTAGGGTGATGGTCCAGGAACACCCTAGAAAGATCCAGCCTGGGTGTCGTCTGCCAAATGGAGTTCGATGCAGTGCTAGGCAGAGCAACAGGCCGAGGGATGAGGTGCCGGCCATGACCATCCAACTGGGATGCCAATGGAGCGGGTGGAGCAGGCCAAGGGTGAGACGCAGGGCAATGAAGGTGAGGTAGGCGAGTAGGGCAATGCGAATGGATAGCAACAGACGGCGGCGCATGAAGGAACGCTGCCAAGCCTGATAGGCTTCGCTGTCTTCTGGAAATAGGACTGAACGAAGGTGCGATCGCCCCTGCCTGAACCGTTGCCCTAACTGGTGGACCCAATTCGCCTGATTCATAGTGGCCCTCTGAGGGGTAAAACCCTACGTCTACACCGTACACGCTCCTTTGAGGGTTTAATACCCCAGAATCCACTAGAATTCCGGGACTTCACCATGACTTTCCAAATAGGTTGGAAATATGTTGGAAGTGTAAAGCTGCGAACGTCTATTAGACTTTGCCAAAGCGGCGATCGCGCTGTTGGTAGGCACACAACGCCCGGTGCAACTCGGTGCGGTCAAAGTCAGGCCAGAGAGTATCCGTGACGTAAATTTCAGAATAGGCCATCTGCCAGAGCAGAAAGTTGCTGACCCGCATCTCGCCACTGCTGCGGATCAGTAGGTCGGGGTCACAGAGCCCCTGAGTGTAGAGGTGTTGCTCGAAGAGAGTCTCGTCGATTTCGTCTGGTTGGAGTTTGCCCTGCTGCACCTGGGTGGCGATCGCCCGACAGGCGTGTAGGATCTCTTGCCGTCCGCCGTAGTTGGTTGCAACCGTGAACTGAATGCCCTGGTTGTTGCGCGTCTCCTCCATGGCTCGTTCGATTTCAGCCTGGAGCGAGGCGGGTAACATCTTGAGATTACCCGCAAAGCGAATTCTCACGCCTTCCTTAATCATTTCCTGGAGTTCCTGGCGCAGCACCCGCTCGAATAGGGTCATTAGAAAGTCCACTTCTTCTAGAGGACGGCCCCAGTTTTCGGTAGAGAAGGCGTAGGCGGTGAGGGCCTGAATGCCCCAATCATCACAGCACCGTAAGATATCTTTTAAGGCATCTACACCTCTGCGGTGGCCCATAATGCGAGGTAACCCCCGCCGTTTTGCCCACCGGCCATTGCCATCCATAATGACTGCAACATGGCGAGGTAGGCGATCGCGTATCAGGTCGGCAGGTAGTTCCTTAAGAACGCTTGGCTTTGCTGTCATTTTTTCTCCGAGAAGCCGATGGTAGAAGTGAAAACAGTCCTTTGATCTGCTCCCTGATTTGACGACCCAAACTACGGAGTTGAGGAGCAACTGGTTCGCGATCCGTTGACTGAGAAAACTTCGCGATGAGCAACTCCCTCAGTTTACTGCTGGTCAGTGGTCGATTAAGGATTCCCCGTTCTGCCAGAGAAATTGACCCCGTTTCTTCAGATACAACCACACAGATACAATTTTCGACCCGCTCCGTAATTCCCATGGCCGCGCGGTGTCGCGTCCCGAGCTGACGGGACGCACTTTTCTCAGAAATTGGCAAAATGACACCTGCCGCAACAATGCGGGAGGCTCGGATTAGGACTGCGCCATCATGCAAGAGTGTCGAGGTTTGAAAGATGGTTTGGATTAACTCCTTGGACACTTCCGCATTTAATTTTACCCCCGGCACGGAAAAGTCTCGCTCATCGATCGGCACCCCTGTTTCCAGAATTAACAGCGCACCCGTCCGATTTTGAGACAGTTCTTTGACTGCATCGACAATTTCGTCAATCACGCTGTCGGGTTTTGGAATTGACTCTCTCGCTGGCTGGAAAAGCTGCAGAATTTCACCCCGACCTAACTGCTCCAGCAGCCGCCGAAACTCTCCCTGCAACATAAAGGCCATCGCCACGGCGGCACCAATCACGAGCTTTTCTAGCACGAAATGGAGCAACCCTAGCCCTAGTGAATGGCTTAATGCCGATGCTAGCATCAAGATCACCAACCCTCTGACCATCCACAGGGTGCGGCGTTCTCCGATGATGACCAGCACCATGTAAGTGAGAACCAGCACCAGTGCAATATCGACAATGGTGAGCAGCAAGGACTGAGTCCAGCCAAGGTTCGTCAGCCATTGCTTGAGGATTGATCCCATTGGATTGCCTGGGGGCAAAGCACTTGCCCTGTCACAGTAAAGAGGACAGCGGATGAACAAGAAAAATCGACAGTCAGCGAGGCCAGTTAACCGGTATCGTAACCGTGAAGCTTAACCTCGCCAAGCATCACTCTGACATTTCCTATGATCATCAGAGTCTCATGTTTGGACTTGCGGCAGGAAGTTTTCTCTGGATTCCTTAATGAACACCCCCGAGAGGGGGGATTGCCGCAAGCAATGAGATGCTACAGCCGTAGCCATCTAGGTTAAGACGAGATGCCGGGGCGGAAGCCCGGAGTGGAGGCGTTGCCTCCATACTCCCCTTGTCCTCACTAAGGTTGGCTCGTGCCATATCTATAGATTAGATTTTGTAGATTTTGCCAACCAATAGATTTTGCCAACTAATTTTGGTGCTTTTGATTCCAGCGATCGCCTCAAAGAATAGCCCTCTCAAATCCAGGGGCGAGCCGTTCGGGCAACCGATCATGACGGATGAGATCGGCATTGCTCTCTCGTTGCAAGATAATGTTGGCTTCCCCCGCATTCACCAACACCGCTGCCGGACGGGGCAGTCGATTATAGTTGGAGGCCATGCTGTAATTGTAGGCTCCTGTAGACAGGACAACGAGAACATCCCCCGATTGGGTAGGGGGCAGGTGGGCCTGCTTGATGACGATATCGCCTGACTCGCAGTGCTTTCCAGCCACAGTCACGGTCTCTGTTGCAGGGGCCGACATTTGGTTGGCAACCACAGCACGGTACACCGATTGATAGGTAATGGGGCGGGGATTATCAGACATACCTCCATCGACGGCGATGTAGGTGCGAATGCCGGGAACTGTCTTCTGGCTACCAATTGTGTAGGCTGTGACGCAGGCTGGTCCAATCAGCGATCGCCCCGGTTCTGCAATGAGCTTGGGCAGTGCCAAGTTGTGCTGCTGGCAGGCCGCTGTAATGCCATCACAGACCACCTGCACCCAGCGGTCGATAGTCGGCGGCTCATCGGCTTCGGTGTAGCGAATGCCCAGCCCTCCGCCAATATCCAGTTCACGCACGGGGAGGCCATAGGCAGCAGCCTTGGCGAGCCACTGCACCATCACCCCCGTCAGATCTTGGTGGGCCTGTAGTTCAAAAATCTGGGAGCCAATGTGGGCGTGCAGCCCCACACAGTCTAGACCAGACTGTGCTTTGACAAAGCTGAAGACCGCGTCCATCTGGTCGGGGTCGAAACCAAATTTGCTGTCTAAATGGCCAGTGCGAATGTACTCATGGGTGTGGCACTCGATTCCTGGCGTCAGGCGCAGCATTACCCGCACTGGCTGCGCTGCGGCGATCGCCATCTGACTCAGAGTCTCCAGTTCTAGCCAGTTATCAACCACGACTGTGCAATTGGCGGCGATCGCCATCTCCAGTTCTGCCCGCGACTTGTTATTGCCGTGGAAATAGAGCGTTTCACCAGGGACCCCCGCCTGCAACGCTGTGTAGAGTTCGCCACCAGAAACCACGTCAATGCCTAATCCTTCACTGTTGACAATGGCACAGACTGCGAGGCAATTCCAGGCTTTGGAAGCATAGATGACGAGGGACTCGCCGCTGTAGTATTGCTGGAAGGCATCACGGTACTGGCGGCAGGCTGTCCGCAGAGTTTGCTCATCTAGAATATAAAGTGGAGAACCAAAGCGCTGAACCAGCGTGACCACATCGCAACCGCCAACTTCCAGGTGATCTTGTTCGTTGACCTTCGCCGTGAGCGGCATCAAGCACTGGTTGGGAGAGGTAGTTTCGCTGGAGGGGGGAAGATATTGGCGACCAGAATTGGCAATTGCCGCAACGGGAGTCGAGACCATCGGCGAAATTGATCCATTTAGACAACTTATCTAGTTTACAATTGAGCGCCGTGCTTCCCCCGCTTCTTCCGTTGGATTTAATTGGATTGAGGGCAGGTTCGCGGCCTGAGAGGTGTCATCCATCGATCCTGGCCCCGCCGTAGGATGGGTTAAACGACTTAGATAACGTGAATGACAGATCAGCTCAAATCCTTGTAAGCTCAAATCCTCGATGTTCCCTGCGCGGTGCCCCAAAACCCGCTGAACCAGAGCTGACGTTAGAGAGACTTGGATAGACTGAGAGAGCCTGTGAAGGACTTATTGCTCACCCCACTGACGCGCGATCGCATCCCTGATGCCGTCGAACTAGACAAACTCGCTTTGGGGGGAATGTGGACGGCAGATGGATACCAGCGCGAGGTCGATAGCCCCAATGCAATTCTGCTCACACTCCAGCAGCAACCACCGCAGCCAGCGGCAACCGCGCCATTGCTGGCCCTTGGCTGCCTGTGGATGATTCTGGAAGAAGGGCATATCACCCTGCTCGCCGTCCGTCCTGAAGTTCGTGGTCAAGGCTTGGGGCAAGCTCTGCTGGTGGAACTGGTGGCGGCAGCGTGGCAGCACAACCTGGAATGGGTTGCGCTTGAGGTCAGAAATTCTAATCAAACCGCCCTCTCCCTCTATAAAAAATTCAACTTTTGTGCGATTGGACACCGAAAGCGGTATTATCAGAACCCGGAAGAGGATGCGTTGATCCTTTGGAACTCCAGTATTAAACAGCCAGAATTTGCAGAAACGCTCAAGAGTTGGCGGCGTTTGGTGGGCGATCGCCTGTACCAGTCTAACTGGCAGCTTTGTCGAGACGCGTCTCCCGAAACCTACCCATCTGTCTGAGGGAGCACCTGCTCAGAACTGGGTGGTTTCTCTGTTGCCTGTGTTAAAATCAGCGTACCGGCACGCAGCAGGTGATAGAGACCGCCATGTTTGAACGCTTCACAGAAAAAGCCATTAAGGTGATTATGCTTGCCCAGGAGGAAGCCCGCCGCCTGGGGCACAACTTCGTGGGCACCGAACAGATCCTTCTGGGCCTGATCGGCGAAGGCACAGGCGTCGCCGCCAAAGTGCTGAAATCCATGGGCGTCAACCTTAAGGACGCCCGCATCGAAGTGGAGAAGATTATTGGGCGCGGCTCCGGTTTCGTTGCAGTTGAAATTCCGTTCACCCCGCGCGCCAAACGAGTTTTAGAACTCTCGCTCGAAGAGGCCCGGCAGCTTGGCCATAACTATATTGGAACTGAGCATTTGTTGTTGGGTCTGATCCGCGAAGGTGAAGGTGTGGCTGCCCGGGTTCTGGAAAACCTGGGCGTTGATCTCTCTAAGGTACGCACCCAGGTCATTCGGATGCTGGGTGAGACGGCAGAGGTTTCAACGGGAGGCAGCCAGGGTCGAACCAAGACGCCTACCTTAGATGAGTTTGGTTCTAACTTGACCCAGATGGCCGCTGAGGGCAAACTTGACCCTGTGGTTGGTCGTCAGAAAGAAATTGAACGGGTGATCCAGATTCTCGGTCGTCGCACCAAGAATAATCCTGTTCTCATCGGTGAGCCAGGGGTTGGTAAAACAGCGATCGCAGAAGGGCTAGCCCAGCGCATTTCCAACGGCGACATCCCCGACATCCTCGAAGACAAGCGCGTCGTCACACTCGACATTGGTCTGCTGGTGGCAGGTACCAAGTATCGGGGTGAGTTTGAAGAGCGCCTAAAGAAAATCATGGATGAGATCCGCCAAGCCGGAAACGTCATCCTAGTGATTGACGAAGTCCACACGCTGATCGGTGCCGGTGCTGCAGAAGGTGCAATCGATGCGGCCAACATTCTCAAGCCTGCTTTGGCGCGGGGCGAACTCCAATGTATTGGCGCCACCACCCTGGATGAGTATCGTAAGCATATCGAGCGGGATGCTGCCCTGGAACGTCGCTTCCAGCCAGTGATGGTAGGCGAGCCGAGTGTGGAGGAAACCATCGAGATCCTGCGAGGTCTGCGCGATCGCTACGAGCAACACCACAAGCTCAAGATCTCTGATGCAGCATTGGAGGCGGCTGCTAAGCTGTCTGACCGCTACATCTCTGACCGCTACCTGCCCGACAAGGCAATCGATTTGATTGACGAGGCTGGTTCCCGTGTGCGTCTGATCAACTCTCAGTTGCCCCCGGCAGCCAAGGAATTAGACCGAGAACTGCGGCAGGTCTTGAAAGAAAAAGACGATGCCGTTCGTTCTCAGGACTTTGACCGAGCTGGCGAACTGCGCGATCGGGAGATGGAGATTAAGGCCGAGATTCGGGCGATCGCGCAGTCGAAGCGTAATGAATCGGGTGAAGGGGAGGACTCTCCTATCGTCGATGAAGAGGACATTGCCCAAATTGTGGCCTCCTGGACAGGGGTGCCTGTCAACAAACTGACGGAATCAGAGTCTGAGAAGCTGCTACACATGGAAGACACGCTGCACGGTCGCATTATCGGCCAAGATGAAGCGGTTAAGGCAGTGTCGCGTGCGATCCGTCGGGCTAGAGTGGGTCTGAAGAACCCGAATCGCCCGATTGCTAGCTTCATCTTCTCCGGTCCTACCGGGGTGGGTAAGACGGAACTGACCAAGGCTCTTGCGGCTTACTTCTTTGGTTCCGAAGAAGCAATGATCCGACTGGATATGTCGGAATACATGGAGCGTCACACCGTTTCCAAACTCATCGGTTCACCGCCGGGCTACGTTGGCTACAACGAGGGCGGTCAGTTGACCGAAGCCGTGCGTCGTCGTCCCTACACTGTTGTGCTATTCGACGAAATTGAGAAGGCCCACCCAGACGTGTTCAACATGCTGCTGCAGATCTTGGAAGATGGTCGTCTGACCGATGCCAAGGGCCGCACGGTAGACTTTAAGAACACTCTGCTGATCATGACCTCCAACATTGGGTCTAAGGTGATCGAGAAAGGAGGCGGTGGACTGGGCTTCGACCTCTCTTCAGAGAACCAGGCTGAATCTCAGTACAACCGCATTCGCTCACTGGTCAATGAAGAACTGAAGCAATACTTCCGTCCAGAATTTCTCAACCGTCTAGACGAAATCATTGTCTTCCGACAACTGACGAAGGATGAAGTGAAGGACATTGCCGATATCCTGCTGCGCGAAGTCTACGGTCGCCTGCAGGAGCAGGGCATCACTTTGGAAGTGACTGAGCGATTCAAAGACCGACTCATTGAAGAGGGCTACAATCCCAGCTATGGTGCGCGACCGCTGCGTCGTGCCATCATGCGGTTGCTAGAAGACTCTCTTGCCGAGGAGATCCTCTCCGGTCGCATTAAGCACGGTGATGTTGCTCTGGTTGATGTCAACGAAGAGGGTCAGGTGCAGGTGACTCAGGGAGAGAAGCGGGAGTTGCTCCCTCAAGCGGCTGAGTAGGCTATCACCCCTGACAAACCCTGACAAAAAGCGGAGGCAAACTTGCCTCCGCTTTTTTCGTATTGGTGATTAACGTCAGTTTTGGTTAAGAGAGTTTTGGGGCATCACACATGGCGCGGTGCCCCAAAATCTTTGATTTTCCGGAATTCACGTTACTGATATACAAACAACCGTTTAGCCGCGCGCGTGGCAGCTACATAGAGGAGCTGGTTACGCTCACGAATATTGCGATTGATCAAGGCATTGGGAATATCCACAAACACATTTTGAAAGGTGGAACCCTGAGATTTGTGGATCGTTAAGCAATAGGCATAACTGACATCTGCGAAGGCATTTTTCAAGTCCCAAAATTCCTGCCAGCGTTTTTCCTGAGCATACAGGTTGAGTAATTTTGCATAGTCAGCTTTGCTCAGATCGTGCAATACGCTGATCGTCCGGTGGTTCCCCTCATCCGTCAGAACATGCAAGATCCACACCTGCCAGGGGCCATCTTGCCCAGTGGCTACATCCAGAACTTCACACTCGCTGGAGGTTTGCAGAATCAGAGAGTCTCCCACCATGTAGGGAGAGTTTGCCACTAGGCGATCGCCCTCCACAAAACGAGGTTGTCCGACTCCATGGATGGCATTGCGGATGCTGAGATTCAACGCATCCACACGACGGTTGGTATAGGCCAACCCCCGCACATAGTCTGCATCGTGTTTGCAGGCATCACTTGTGAAGGCGCGGATTAGTAATTTTTCCCATTCACGCCGCTCTACTGCAAAGACTCCTTCAGTGCGATCGCAATTGGTGTCAGTGACAAAGCGCGGTAGTTGAGCGCGGGTCAGGTTGTTGCGAATCGACTCGGCCAGCAGGGCGATCGCCCCTCCATAGCGCACCACTTCCGTCAAATCGGAGCGATCGTAAATCTGGCTAAATACGCGAGACTCGGGTTCGCCGATAGGGGGGAGTTGCGCCACATCGCCCACAAACAGGAGTTGAATCTGCTTGATCAGGTCTGCCACAGCAAGGGTCAGCAGCAGCCATAGCTCTTCGTTAATCATTGAAGCTTCATCCACCACCACCAGTTGATAGCGGTCGATGTAGGTTTCACTATTGGCATCCGGCTTAAAGACTTGCTTCCCCGTTGTTTGATCAATTTCAGGACGCAAGCCCAGCAACTTGCAACAGGTCATACAGTCAATGTCGAGGTTCCACTGGGAGGCCATACTCTCCAGAACCTTTGTGGCCTTGTTGCTAAAGGCTGTGAAGACAATCCGACGGCGATCGCCCCCCGCCCGCAGTTTTTTGATCAGGGCCTGCAGCAGGGTGGTCTTTCCAGTGCCTGCATAGCCCGTCAACAGGTAAAGTTTTTCTCGGCTATGGACAAACGCCTCCATCTCCTGGAGCGCTTTTTGCTGCTGTGGGTTAAGCTGCACCCCCGGCAAAATTTCCGCATCGTCCAGCCTATCCTCCTGAGAGTAGTCAGTAGCGTCTAACTGCTGCACGGGTTCTTCAGGTGTGACGGGTTCAGCCCCATCGACCGGGTCAGCACTCTCTAACCGTTCGGCAGGGGGACGAGTCCCAACCTGCGGATGGGCCGCTCGACGGGTCGAAGGGCGATTGGTCATCGTCAGGTCAGCGTTTTGCGTCATCAACCTTGCAGCAATAGCAGCAGCGCGTCCTCTATAGTGCCCATTGTTCTCACTTTAAAGCCACTGGCAAGCAAGAAGCAATACGCCTGTTCGGGAGGCAAATGGTTGTGGTCGTTGAGCAATGAAGCTGAGGAATTGTGTTGCGAAACGTTACATCTGCTTTGCTTCTCTGCGGTGAAGGCTTAGCATAGAAACGATTATGAATCCAAAGAAAATATTAAATTTTATTGCGAACTCGAGTCTGGTTAACTTTGAACTCTTCGCCTCACAGCAATGCAACTTATCCCAAAGCCTCAGCGGCAGTCCCCCACTCCCCCAACACCGAAAACGGATTCTTCCCTAGGGCTTGGAGCGGCGGCATTGGAAGCTGGTGGTGAGGGGGTTCATGTGGAAAGGGACGATCGCTCCCTTAGCGTTTACGACTCGCAGGCAATGACCTGCCTGAGCGACCTTCCCCGTGTGGTGATCTTTATTGATGGATCAAACCTGTTCTACGCGGCTGCCATCTTGGGGATCGAGATTGATTATGCTCGCCTGCTGAAGTGTTTGACAGGAAACCGTCGCTTGGTGCGAGCTTACTTTTACACTGGCGTGGATCCCACCAACGAGAAGCAGCAGGGCTTTCTGTTGTGGATGCGGCGCAATGGCTATCGAGTAGTTACAAAGGAACTAGTGCAGTTACCCGATGGCTCCAAGAAGGCCAACCTGGATGTTGAAATTGCAGTTGACATGATGCAGTTGTCCCAATATTGCGATTTGATGGTGTTGCTGAGTGGGGATGGAGACTTGGCCTACGCGGTGAACACGATCGCTTATCGGGGGGTGCAGATGGAAGTGATTAGCCTGCGTTCAATGACCAGCGATAGTCTGATTAATGTCGCCGATCGCTACATTGACTTAGAAACTATCAAGCACGAACTGCAACGGTCTTGACTCCCTACGACCGAGTTAGCGGATAGGTTTTGACAAGGGAGCTCACGTCCCGAACTGCTAGCGTAACCACCGTCCTGGCGCGGGTTCCCTATAAAGTCTGGGGAATAGTCTATCCGTCCCAAGGTCAACTCATTCACCAACTTGAGTAAGAGGCTCGTTCAATTTTTCAATTTTTCCGCGATAGTGCAGGTAGGCTGTGTATCTGCTTTCAGCTTGATACCCAGGCTCAGGATTTTTTAGAGAAGGGTTGCTTCTGGCTGAAGCTGGGCACACTGAAAAGCAGCTTCAGCCATAGAGCGATACTGTGTCAGCCGACATGCTTGAAGTTGATAGCTCCTACAGGCGTGGACTGACTCCAGTCAGCACTACGAACAGACCTCTAACCAGGCGATCGCTCTCACCAAAGTATTCTCTGATATTCCATCACCTGATATCCGTCCAATAGGTTGTCCAGTTCCTGCCCCTGATCTGTTAACCCGATCACCTTGACCCTGCTGTCACACAACACATCCCCCCTCGTAGAGGTATTCTGATGACGAAACAAGTCTTAAAAGTTATTCACAATACTTTCTTTAAGCTAGAAACCAAGCAGTCTAGCGAACTTCCTACAGAGGCGATCGCGCTGATTGAAGCGGGCAAGGAGTTTGAGATCCATTCCTATGCTTATGCAGATGCTACGGGGGATTTTAATGGGCACGTCAAGTTTGCGCTGAAAAATCCCAAAGACTTGATCCGAGGTCGGAATACTTGGTACGCCTACGGGAAACACATTGAGATTGAGTTTGATGGTGAACAGGTTTATCCCCAGGAAGAAGAGGCAGCTCGCTTAGTGCTGGAGATTGACCAGAACACTATCCTGAAACGTCAACCTGTAGATGCGGCGAAGCTGCCTGCGGATCAGAAGGTGTCAATCGCCAAGGGCAAAACCTTTGACCTGCACTCCTACGCCTTTGCCGATGCGAAAGGCTCCTTCAACGGCCATATCAAGTTTGCGATCGCCGACAAAGAAGACTACGTGAACGGCATGAGCACCTGGTATGTTTCCGAGCGAGACGCTCACGTTGAGTTTAACGAAGAAATCGTTTATCCTCTTGCCAAACGGTCGGACGCGGAGGAAGCAAAGCCAGCGGCGGCGCCGGCTCCTAGACCAGTGGCGGCACCCAAACCTGCTGCCGATCCAATCCCACCTGTGCTTCCCCGCTATGCGGCTCGGAGTGTGCGATTGCCCAATGGCCGCACTGTTTCCACCACCGATCCGATTGTGGCTGGTGGTGCCTTCACTTGGGGCCATGCGACCCACGGGGGAGAACGTCCTCCCCAAACGGTGGAGCACATGCAAAACATTGTGCGGCTGGCAGGCGAAATGGAAAAAGTCCGTAGGCAGTTTGGCCGCCAAATTCGGGTGACCTCTTGGTATCGGCCTGAACCTTTCAACTCCCGTGTGGGTGGGGCGCGTCGGAGCCAGCACCTATCAGGCCGTGGCATTGATATCACTATTCCTGGCATGATGGGGCGTGAGGTGGGCACTGCCGTGTTGCCTTGGTGGAGTGGTGGCCTAGGGATCTATCCCGGCAACCGGAAGCACATTCTACACCTAGACATAGGGCCTAAGCGCCGTTGGGGCTTCTAATTTTGGCAGCGACTTGTTTTGGGCAGTGTGGTGGGTGTGCGCTGCACCTACTACACTCTCTTAGAAACTTGAGTGATCGCCCGTAGCGCCATAACGTGAATTCGGGTCAAGTAAAGTTTTGGGGCATCGCGCCCGGCGCGGTGCCCCAAAACCCTCTTTACCCGAACTGACGTTAA
>DVEB01000122.1 GCA_015295905.1 Synechococcales cyanobacterium M55_K2018_004 | reverse complement strand
TTTTGGGGCACCGCGCCCGGCGCGGTGCCCCAAAACCCTCTTAACCAGAACTGACATTGGATTAAGCAACGCCCTCAAGCATCTGCATCCACAGTTTAGGAGATCCTGATCGTTCTGTTGCCGTCGAGACAATAGGAGCGATCGCCCCCATTGTCTCAGATACACTTCAGCCACTGCCTAGAAAATGCCTGAAACGCCTGCCATGACCTTTGCCAACCACGATCTCAGTTTGCTGCAACCCCTTAGCCCAGGCAATGTCCTGAATGTGGCGTTGCAGGTTTATCGTCGCCATTTCAAGGCTTACCTCAGGGTGGCAGTGATCTCTACCCTCTGGGGCGCTTTGCCCATCTTGTCAGCAATACTACTTGGGCTGCTCTGGACTACCCTTTCCCCACCAGCCACAGTCCTGGCACTACTTATCCCCGCTTGGTTTGTGTTGTTGCTCTTTTGCGTGGCCAAGGCACTGGCCACAGGGGCGGCCCTGCTGCGGCTCGTCTTTGGGGAACTGCTACAGATGCCGGAAACGCCCCAGCAGGCCCAGCGTTTCACTCGTTCCCGCCAGTGGAGCTTCTTGGGAACAACAGCCTTGGTGAGCATACTTTTGATCACCCTGTTGACGTTGCTTTATTCCGCCATGATTGCGGTGACGATCGCCCTAGTCGGCATTTTCAGTGGGCTTGCAGTGTTGGGTGGTCTCGGGGCGAATGCGTCTAATCCTATCCTTTTTCTCCTCGTGGGCGGCGCATTTGTTGGGCTGTTGCTGGTGTTCCTTCTAAGTTTTCTCTGGGTCAGTGTGCGGTTAACACTCTCGGACGTCCCCCTAGCGATTGAGGCAGATGCAACCGTGACTAGCACAATCGGGCGTTCCTGGGAACTGACGCTGCGTCAGTTCTGGCGCATTCTGCTAATCCTAGCAGGAGCGTTTTTGATGACCCTACCCGTTTCCTTCACCATTCAGATGATCGCAGCGATCGCTCAGGGGCTAATCATTATGATCGACTCCAGCGGAGAGGTGATGCTGAGCATTCTTTCGGCGCTGATCGGTTGGGCAATTAGCCTGTTTGCCGGAGCAGTACTCTTCCCCTTCTGGCAGGCCATCCGCGCCACTCTCTACTTTGATTTGCGGAACCGACAGGAAGGGCTAGGGCTGGCTTTGCCCCCCCGACAAGACAGGGCGATCGCTCCGCCGAGGTTATTCCATCAGGTCAGCATCCTGACCCCAGAAAGTGTGGCCCTGGAATTTACGCTGGCAGGACTGGGAAACCGCAGCCTCGCGCTGGTGATTGACTACCAGCTATTGACTCTTTTGCTGGGTGGCTTTTGGATGCTCTGGCTGTTGTTGAGCACCCAACTGATGGCCTATTTGAGCGGGCTAAACGGAGATTTCAGCCAGGTGCCGCTCTGGCTACTGGCGATCGCCCTCCTCGTCAGCTTTACAATCTACAACGGCTACTTCATCTACTTTGAAACCACCCAACAAGGACGCACCCCTGGCAAACGCCTCACCTACACCCGTGTAATCCGGGAGGATGGTCATCCTGTCGGATTGTCCCAAGCAGTGATGCGATCGCTCCTGCGTCCCATTGATGACCTGTTTTTTATTGGTATGGTCCTCATCCTGTTTAGCCCGCAGGAAAAGCGTTTGGGCGATCGGGTGGCGGGGACGCTAGTAATCCAGGAAGAAGCGACCCAGCAACCTGTAAGCATCACCTGTTCAGATCAGGGAAAAGCCTTGGCGCAGCAGTTGCCCCAAGTTGGTCAAGTGTCGCGTTTGTTACCAGATGAATTTGCGGTGGTGCGGGCCTATTTGCAACGGCGCGATCGCCTTTCTCCCAAAGCACGCCAGACGTTGAGCATGACCCTAGCGGCACAAGTGCAAGCGCTGATCCAGCTTGAAACGTTACCCCCGGATGTGTTGCCCGATCACGTCCTGGAAGCGGTATACCTTGCCTACCAGGACAGAACCTACCAGGACAGGCTACACAAGGCCTAGATTTTTTGTTTATGGACGCAAATTGTAAACAGATGTTGAGGACTTGTGTAGGTTCAGGTAAAAATAAGCCTTTCTTAAGATCAGGCTGAGCCGACTGAGAGAGAGACGATGGCGACACTGCAAATATGGGTCAAACGCCAGTGAAATGAGGCAAGGCACATCCCTGAAGGTGCGATCGCCCAGTTTCCAGGCGGGCTTGCTGACCCAAAAAGACGCCCAAGAATGATTGATTTTATGTATCTGAAGCAACAAAAGCCATCGAAACCTTGTATCTTAAGGACTGATTAATCTTCTCTTTACTAAAAGGTTAACTGTATCTTCACCATAAGTTCCTAGGATGCAAACGAAACACTGTCACTAGAGTTACAACGACTATGGCTTCCCAACCTCTGCTCAAGCGACGCTCATTTCTTGCTTCGCTGGCTATTCTTTCCTTTAGCGTCGCCGCTTGCCAAACCACCCCTCCTGAGGCTCCTTCTGCCAATGCACCTGCGGCGAGCGGTGGTAGCAGCGGCGGAACCATTAGTATCAACGGTGCGGGGGCTAGCTTCCCTGCCCCCCTCTATCAGCGCTGGTTTGCTGAATACAACAAGCTCAATCCCAAGGTTCAGATCAGCTATCAGTCGGTGGGAAGCGGCGCTGGTGTTGAACAGTTCTTGGCAGGAACCGTAGATTTCGGTGCCACCGATGCTCCGCTCAAAGATGAGGAAAGAACCAAGTTCAAGGAAAAGTACGGTGCTGATCCAGTTCAGTTGCCGATGACGGCTGGTTCCGTCGTGATGGCCTATAATCTGCCCGATGTGCCTGACCTGAAACTGAGTCGTGCAGCCCTCTGTGGCATTGCTAATGGCAAGATCACCAAGTGGAATGACCCAGCGATCGCCAGTGCCAACCCCGGTGTCACCCTGCCAGACACCAACATCAGCTTTGTCCACCGTTCCGACGGCAGCGGCACCACCGACATCTTCACCAACCACCTGAAAGCAGCCTGCCCTGATTGGACTGCGGGTGCAGCCAAGTCGATTGAGTGGCCCGTTGGAACGGGGGCCAAGGGCAATGAGGGGATCACTGCTCAGGTTCAGCAAACCCCCGGTGCAATTGGCTATGTTGAATACGCCTATGCCCGCGAGAATGGCCTCAAGATGGCTAGCCTCCAGAACAAGGCCGGTAACTTCATCACGCCTTCGCCTGAAGCTGGCTCTCTCGCCTTCAAGGGGGCAACTGTTCCGCCAGATTTCGCCCTCCGTGTGGCCGACCCCACCGAGGCAGATGCCTATCCCATCACCAGCTTGACCTGGATTCTGATGTACCCCACCTATCAAGATCCAGCAAAGGGTGAGGCATTGGCCAGCGTCTTTAACTGGAGTTTGACGGAAGGGCAAAAGATCGCAACTGAACTGGGTTATGTGCCCATGCCTGGTGACCTGAACGACAAAGTCAAGGGTGAACTGACCAAGTTTAAGAAGTAGGAGAGGCGATGCGAGGCGACAGATTGTTGCCTTTGCGGTAGCTGCTTAGTTAGCCCTTAAGCGTTGGCAATTCATTAGACTGATTTGTCGTGATAGGGGCGCATCACTTGCGCCCCTATCGACTATCGGGTATTCACGATGCAGTAGGAATTTCGTCAACAATTGCTAGCGGCCCTAGGTCTTTTCAATCTGCCAACTGGTAGTTGAAGGCTGCTTCAGGATAAATCTCTAGCGGGCTATTCCCTGAAATCAGGCAATATTCTTGAATCGATCTGATTTTGATTACCTGCCCTTAAATTTAATCACTCAAACTCAGTGTAAGTTTTAGGCAAGGACTAAAACTGACTGTTCTAATCTAAATCAAATGACATCAAATGACTTTGCAGCGTTCCCTACGCGGGTGAGGGATGCAAGATAGGGGAAATGCCTCCCTGAGCTAGGAGCAGTGTTCCTGACCTCTCGATTCTTGACCTGAGTGGACTCAAGAGCGCCGTGGAGTCTATCCGTGAAGACCCTGGAACGGGTCTAGAGTACTTGTTCTGCGCCCAAGGAAGTTATGACGACAGCAGATAGATCGGCCTTCGGAGACGATACTCAATCCCTTAAAGTTGCTCGCACAATAGATACTGGCTTTTTTTGGCTGACTGCTTTTTTTGCCCTGGCGATCGCTGGTATCCTACTCTGGATTGTGTATGAGCTGTTCACCATCGCCTGGCCTGCTATTCAAAAATTTGGGTTGGAGTTCCTCACCTCCTCCCGCTGGAACCCCGTTGAAAACATCTACGGTGCGCTTCCTCAGATTTACGGCACCATCATCAGTTCGATTATTGCCTTGCTGGTGGCGGTGCCGCTAGGCGTTGGTGTTGCTATTTTCTTGAGCGAAGACTTTTTGCCCAGTAAGGTCGTCACCCCAATCGCCTTTCTGATCGAACTGCTGGCGGCGGTTCCGAGCGTTGTTTACGGGTTATGGGGCATCTTCGTATTTATCCCGTTTATTACGCCCTTCCTAGACTTCATCCACACCACCCTGGGGTGGATTCCCATCTTCAGCACCCCCCCCTCGTCCCGGGCCATGATCCACGCGGGATTAGTGCTCGCTATCATGATCTCTCCTATTATTATTTCAATTTCTCGCGACACGCTTGCCTCCTTGCCACCTCAACTCCGCCAAGGGTCACTAGCTCTAGGTGCAACTCGGTGGGAAACGATTCTCCAGGTTCTCATCCCGGCTGGGCTTTCTGGCATTATTGGCTCCATCATGTTGGCACTGGGCCGTGCCTTGGGTGAAACGATGGCTGCCGCAATGTTGATCGGCAACGCAAACAAGATCAGTATTTCCTGGTTCGACCCCGCTTCTACCATTGCATCTCTAATTGCTAACCAGTTCGCAGAAGCGAGCGGACTTCAAGTCTCTTCATTGCTCTACGCTGGTTTGGTGCTGATGTTGCTGACACTGGCTGTCAACGTCCTGGCTGAAATTATTGTTAGCCGCTTCCAGGAGGTTGAGTAGGTCTATTGCGTGCTTGTCGTACCGTCAGCCGCCCTCTCGTTTTGCTTGTTCTGCCTGTGAGTATCCACCAAGAAGGACTGCCCGTCATGCTAGACCCAACTCAGACGATTCAAATCTTCCAAAAGCATGCTGAACCGAAGGTGTTTGCTGCTGGCAGTGTCATCTTTGAACAAGGGCAGCCAGTTGATTTCATGTATGGCATCCTTGAAGGCGAAGTGGATGTGGTGTTGAATGGCAAAGTTGTCGAAACGCTCAAGCCTGGACAAGTTTTTGGGGCGGGAGCCTTGATCCGGCAAGACGGTCGGCGGCACACGGCGATCGCTCGGACGGACTGCAAGCTTGCCTACCTGGACGAGTCTCGCTTCCTGTTTGCGGTCCAGGAAACTCCCATGTT
Organism: Synechococcales cyanobacterium M55_K2018_004; assembly: GCA_015295905.1. Classification (GTDB taxonomy): domain Bacteria; phylum Cyanobacteriota; class Cyanobacteriia; order Elainellales; family Elainellaceae; genus DVEB01. The sequence goes on along the minus strand of DVEB01000122.1, from coordinate 7,573 downwards.
TGCCCTAGAGGTGCTGAAAGCCTATGCCGATCGCCTCGATCGCATTGATCATCTAACATCCTTGATTGCCTAGGGTTCTATCGAGAATTTCTTGAAACGTGCTCGGAAATTGACACACTACTCGTCTGCCTCTGCCTCCCTGAATTCTCGTTTGAGGCTGCTTGTTCGACTGATACCTTGATTGCCAGTTATCCTCCATCACCTATGACGACTCCAGACAACACCCCCACCTCAGGCACCACACCAGGCACAATGTCCTACACAGTGGCTCCCCAGCGCAAGCTCTTTGGGAACATCATGACAGGGCTGGTGATTGCCTGTGCACTGCTGGCAGCGCTTCCCCTCGTCTCCATCCTGATTACAGTTATCACCAATGGATTGAGTCGATTTGGGCCAGCAATCTTCACAGAACTACCACCACCTCCCCTAGTCGATGGTGGTGGCCTGCGCAATGCCATCGTTGGAACGCTAACCGTGATGGTAATTTCGGCTGCCATCAGTGTTCCGTTCGGCATTATGGCGGCGATTTACGTCTCTGAGTTTGCCCGCGATACCAAGCTGGCTAATGCGGTGCGCTTTGGGATTAACGTCTTGTCTGGGGTGCCATCCATTATTGCCGGTTTGTTTGCCTACGGTGTCGTCGTACTCGCCACCGGCACCTTCTCGGCAGTGGCTGGGGGGGTCGCTCTGGCTGTCTTGATGATCCCCATCATTGAGCGGACAGCAGAGGAAGGCTTGAAGTCGATTCCGCTTGAGGTGCGCCAGGGTGCCCTGGGGGTAGGTGCAACGAACTTTCAGACGATTTCGCAGATTGTTTTACCGGCTTCGCTCCCCTTCTTAGCCACCGGGGTGACATTGGCGCTTGCGAGGGCTTCGGGTGAGACGGCGGCACTCCTGTTTACAGCCCTGTTCAACCAGTTTGATGCTCGCAGTGTGTGGCAGCCTACGGCAACTCTCTCTGTGCTGATCTATAACTTCGCCATTTCACCCTATAAAAATCAGCAGGAACTTGCCTGGGTCGCCGCATTCCTGATCATGGTGTTCATCTTGATTGTGAGTATTATTGCCCGCCGCTTAGGTCGTCGCACCCAGTTTTAACTGCAAATTTTCTTTGATTCGTTTCCCCTGATCCGTTTCCCCTTAGTTGTTGAGTAGTTTTATGACCAGTCCTCGCATGCAAAGTAATTCAAGCGCGGTTGACACCGATTACGTTTTGGAAGTTGAGAAGCTGAACGTTTACTACGGCTCTAATCTGGCAGTTCGAGACACCTATCTCAAGATTCCCCGCAATCAAATCACGGCCTTCATTGGCCCTTCTGGCTGTGGCAAGAGTACGGTAATTCGTTGCTTCAACCGTCTGAATGACCTGATTCCTGGTGCCCGGGTCGAGGGTCGTGTTTTGTTTGATGGCCGCGACCTGTACGCAAAAGATGTTGACCCAGTAGAAGTGCGTCGCCGCATTGGTATGGTCTTCCAGAAGGCCAACCCCTTCCCTAAATCGATCTACGAAAACATTGCCTTTGGTGCTCGAATCAACGGCTTCAAAGGCGATATGGATGAACTGGTGGAACGTTCCCTGCGGGGTGCGGCGCTGTGGGATGAGGTGAAGGACAAGCTCAAGGAAAGTGGCCTTTCCTTGTCTGGTGGTCAGCAGCAACGCTTGTGTATTGCTCGCACAATCGCCATTGAACCGGAAGTGATTCTGATGGACGAACCTTGTTCTGCGCTTGACCCCATCTCAACTCTGCGGGTGGAAGATTTGATGCACGAGTTGAAGCAGCGCTACACAATTGTGATTGTGACGCACAATATGCAGCAGGCATCACGGGTCTCTGATATGACTGCCTTCTTTAATGCCGAAGCAACTCCTACGGGTGGCCGGGTTGGTTATCTAGTGGAATTCGATAAGACTCAGGTGATTTTCAACAGCCCCTCCCAAACGGCGACTCAGGACTATGTGAGCGGTCGATTTGGTTGAGCGATCGCCCCTTCTATTGAAGCTGTCTAACGTCCCAGAATGCTTCCGGCAAAAGTATTCTGGGACGTTTTATATCGTGGTAGCGCTGGATCTGATCTAATACGGAATCCGTTGCTTATAGGGTCGGTTAGTTTTTGGTAGAACGCCCGCGCAGCGGGCGTTCTACCAAAAACTAACCGCTACTTTATAGGCGGATTCCGTATAACGTCAGTGTTGGGGTAGCGAAGGTTATGGATACCGCACTCGGTGCGGTGCCCATAACCTTCGCTTTTCCGTGTGCGGCGTACCAGAAAAGCAAGGGTTTCAGCGTATCCCGTGGAATTGGGATAAACTGTAGCCTGTAGAATTTGCCAGCGAAACTGTAACGGTAGGTACGATTTTCTAACGCTCGGCCTCGTTACAGTTGACACGGTAAAGCAACAAATGCGTGATACTAGCTAAAAACGTCCTTTTGAGGGAAGAGTTATGGCGCTTACGGCGACACAGAGCATTAACTGGGATGCAGTGGTTGGAGAACTCGACAGCATAGAAGTCATTCGTGATCCAGCTCAGGTCGCTAAACTCTCAAAAGACTACTACACCTACAGCCCGATTCTGCGGCCCCTGCTGGATGACAAGGTGGGTGACCTTGTGGTGCGTCCTGCTAATGAAGCCGAGGTACTTCAGGCGGCTGAAGTCTGTGTTCGTCACCGCATTCCCCTGACGGTACGGGGGGCTGGAACGGGTAACTACGGTCAGTGCATCCCTCTGCACAGAGGCGTGATTCTAGACTTGACCAAGATGCAGGCAATTAAGTGGGTAAAGCCAGGGATTGCCTGTGTGGAACCGGGCGCCAAGCTAGTCAACATTGACAAACACACCCGCGAGATGGGCTGGGAAATTCGCATGGCTCCCTCCACCTACCGCACCGCTACAATTGGAGGCTTCATTGGTGGGGGAAGTGGCGGCATTGGGTCGATCACCTATGGCCAACTGCGCGATCGCGGCAACCTCCACGCTGTCCGAGTCGTCACCATGGAAGACCAGCCGCGTGTGATTGAATTGCGGGGAGATGCGGTGCAACAGGTCAACCATGCCTACGGCACCAACGGCATCATCACCGAACTGGAAATTCCCCTGGGGCCAGCTTATCCCTGGGCCGACCTAATCATTACCTTCGAGGACTTCATGACCGCTGCCCGCTTTGGGCAAGCCCTAGGAGAGTCAGACGGAATCATCAAAAAGCTGGTCACCATCTTTGCCGACCCTATCCCCACCTACTTTGCTGCCTTCCGCGACACCATCCCAGCGGGTAAGCACTGTGCCTTTGTCATGATTGCCGAGCCTTGCCTAGAACCCTTCCGGGAGCTAGTGAAGGAATTTGATGGCAGCATTTGCTACGAGAAGAGCGCCCAGGAAGCCAGCAAAGGCACCATGCTACTGGAATTTACCTGGAATCACACTACCCTCCATGCTCGCAATGTTGACCCTTCCCTCACCTACCTGCAAACCCTGTTTCCCTTCGATCGCGAACTAAAACTATTGGAGCAAATGTATCACTACTTCGGCGATGAAGTGATGATGCATCTAGAATTCTTGCGGGTGCAGGGCTGCGTCATTCCTGCGGCGCTACAACTGGTGCGCTACACCACCCCAGAGCGACTCCACCAAATCATCAAAATTCATGAAGAGAAGGGCGCTTTTATTGCCAATCCGCACACCTACATTCTGGAGGACGGCGGCAGAAAAAGCATTGACCCTGTGCAACTGGCTTTTAAGGAAAAGGTCGATCCCTACGGACTCCTCAACCCAGGCAAGATGAAGGCTTGGGAGGAACGGACTCAACAGCGTTTGGCAAGTTAGTTCAGCCAAGCCGTTGTGACGCAGCGGCTTGGCTGAGCTGGCACCAGACCATCATGTCACCAGGCTGTCAGGCGTGGTGCAGCATATGCACTAGGACAGCCTAAAAGCGTTCGGCCTCACGAGGAATAGGGTTGATTCCCGGTTGGTCGAGGAAGAGGTTTTGAGCCGCATCATTTTGATAGATGCAGTCGATCTTGGGTTCCACGCCCGGCTTATCAATATCGCCAGTGAAGCCAAAGGTGTTAAGCCGCTGACGGCACTGACTGACCTGTTGCGGTGTCACCAGTTTGCGTTGTTCCAACACAGAGAAGTTCGAGCTACGTAAGACGCATCCTGGTTGAGTCCTAGGTTGCGAAACGTAGACCGCAATCGGGTTGAGGGTCACAAAGGCCCGCATTTCCATCGTTACAGCACTGGCTCCAAATTGCACACAGAGGTCAGAACTGGGGGCTACCTTATCGAGGTCGTAGCGAGTTGCCAAACTGCCCACCGGAGCCGAGGTCGCCGAGCTAAAACCCACTCCCACGCCAATTCCCAGAACGAAGACTGCAACCAAAACTGCGATCGTCACAGCATTGAGCGCCGAAGCAAAGGACGGCTTGTTGGCTGGAGGTCTTCGGTCTTGATAGTCATCCTCATAGCGAGGATTGGACCGGGGTGGTTGAGGTCTACGTCTCATAGAGGGTTCAATCTTTCGCAGAATACCTTCCATCCAGTTTAGACGGTGTTTCTCCAAAACGACAGGGTTTCGTCAGGGTAATCCTTGTGAGGCAAGAAAGCCACCTACTAAGGGCTGATAATGGCTGATGGGTCAGCAGTCTAGGAGTTCTTAAGCAAAAAACCTGGCGTTGCTTCATCCAAATTGTGTATGACTTTTTGAGTGAGGGGCCTACGGAGTGCGCCCCTCCGACGTCTGATTTTCAGACTGAGCATTGCTGGTGCTGAATAGATCTGAATAGATCGGTATAGATCGGTGCTTATAGCTGCTTGCAGTGGTGTGGTCTGTGACCACACCACTCAACCCCTTAACCAGCGGGAACTTGTGCGACATGACGGTTGCTACGTGACGATCTCTCATTAATAGGAAAACCACTATAAGAAAACGTAAGAAATGCCAAAATGGGAGGAGTGCATTTTGTGAAACCTGTGGCTTCTCAACCGTCGATTCAATTCGGACAGACCTACAAGTCCTCCCTGATCAGGAGCATTCTCACCGACAGTCTCACCGTCTTCTGGGGCGATTGGTTGGATCTGCGTGTCCGTATTCTCCAGGTGGCGGCCTCTGGACTAGTGTCTCCGCTCATCTACATTTTGGCTTTTGGCTTGGGGCTGGGGAGTGCGATCGATCAAGCGATTCAACCCTCAGCAGGAGACAACTACCTGCAATTCATTCTGCCGGGGATGGTCGCTCTCTCTTCGATGACCATTAGCTTTGGTGGCACGACGTTTTCCATCTGTGGAGAACGTCTCTACAGCAAAACCTTTGAAGAGATCTTGCTGCTCCCTGTCCATCCGCTGGCCCTCTTTCTAGGGAAAATGCTGGCCGGGGTGGTGCGTGGTCTAATGACCTCGGCATCTGTGATTTTGATTGCGCTTATCTTCACCCGCAACTTCAACTTCCTCAGTCCGCTATTTTTGCTGGTGCTGGTACTGAACTGTGCAGTCTTTGCTGGCCTAGGTGTGATTGTTGGGTTGAACGTCAAATCCCTTGAAGGGGTTGGCCTGCTGAATAACTTTCTGATCGTCCCCATGTCTTTCCTGGGCGGTACCTTCTTCGATCCCCAACGCTTGCCGCTTTTTCTGAAGGTCATCGTCTACCTGCTGCCTCTCACCTACGCCAGTGCTGGCCTTCGTGCCGCTGCTTTCCTGCCCCTGTCGCAGTTTCCCTGGTACAGTATTCCGGTATTGTTAGCCATTGCGATCGCCCTTTCTGCCATCGGAGCTTACCAGTTCTCACACCAGCGCGATTAATGATGGGATAGCACTTGGGATAGCACCACACCCCAATATCGCCTATCCCCCTCACCCACTCTTTTCCCTCTCACTTACTTCACCTACCGCAAGCAAGAATGTCTGCCGACGACCTCCGCTCTACCCGACTCCACAAAGCCAACCAGTGGCGCGAACTGGGCTTTAACCCCTACGCTTACCGTTGGGATGTGACCCACCATGCTGCCGAATTACAGGACAAATACAAGTACCTAGAAAACGGTGAAGCGGCAGATGTGGAAGTGGCGATCGCCGGACGCATCATGAATCGGCGGGTGTTTGGCAAACTCGCCTTCTTCACCTTGCAGGACGAAACTGGGACAATCCAGCTTTACCTCGACAAGGCCAAAATCTCGGAGAGCATGGCGGCAATCGATCCCGCCGCCTTTGACCACCTGAAAACTCTCACCGATGCGGGTGATATTTTAGGCGTGAAGGGCAGCATCCGCCGCACCGAAAAGGGTGAACTGTCAGTATACGTTTCCCAATACGCCATCCTCACGAAATCGCTGCAACCGCTGCCTGACAAGTGGCACGGGTTGACAGACGTGGAGAAACGCTATCGACAGCGCTATGTTGACTTGATTGTGAATCCGGAAGTGCGCGATACCTTCCGAAAAAGAGCGTTGATTACGGCTGCAATTCGGCGATATTTGAGCGATCGCAACTTCATTGAAATTGAAACCCCGGTGTTGCAGACTGAGGCGGGCGGAGCCGATGCGCGTCCCTTTGTGACCTACCACAACACGCTGGAAATGGATCTATTCCTGCGCATTGCGACAGAATTGCACCTGAAGCGGTTGGTTGTGGGTGGCTTTGAGCGTGTTTTTGAATTGGGACGAATTTTCCGCAATGAAGGGGTTTCCACCCGCCACAACCCAGAATTTACCTCCATTGAAGTCTACCAAGCCTATGGTGACTACTACGACATGATGGAGCTGACAGAGGGCATCATTACCTACGCGGCTCAAGACGTTTTGCAGACGCTGAAGATCACGTATCAGGGCCAGGAGGTTGACCTGACTCCCCCCTGGCGTCGGGTGACGATGCACGACCTAGTGAAGGAACACACAGGATTAGACTTCACCCAATTCAAGACGCTTGAAGAAGCACAAGCCGCAGCTAAGGCGATCGGCGTTCCCAATGTAGAGGAGTGCCCTTCCATCGGCAAATTGCTGAATGAGACGTTTGAGGAGAAGGTGGAAGCAACTCTGATCCAACCGACGTATGTCCTCGATTATCCTATCGAGGTTTCGCCCTTGGCAAAACCTCACCGCAGCAAGCCTGGCCTGGTGGAACGATTTGAACTCTTCATTGTTGGGCGGGAGACAGCCAATGGCTTCTCAGAGCTGACTGACCCCATCGACCAACGCGAACGGCTAGAAGCCCAGGCTGCCCGCAAAGCCGCCGGAGACTTGGAAGCCCAGGGGGTCGATGAAGACTTCCTGCTGGCTTTGGAATATGGGATGCCACCCACGGTAGGGCTTGGGATTGGCATCGATCGCCTGGTCATGCTGTTGTGTGATTGCCCCAGTATTCGAGATGCGATCGCCTTTCCTCTGCTCAAGCCAGAAAAAGCTGAAGACTGAATCTGAAGACTGACACCACGTTGCAGTGTGCAGTATCCTAAACTCTGCTTAACTGGAACATCAAGGGTTTTGGGGCACCGCGCCCGACGCGGTGCCCCAAAACTCTCTTAACCAGAACTGATACGGAATCCGCCTGTAAAGTAGCAGTTGGTTGTGATGTAAAACGCGCGCACAG
>DVEB01000053.1 GCA_015295905.1 Synechococcales cyanobacterium M55_K2018_004 | reverse complement strand
GGCACCGCGCCCGGCGCGGTGCCCCAAAACCCTTTTAACCCGAACTCGTTAAGTTAGGACGACGCATTTTGTGGGCAACTCTGCTCAGCGGGGGTGCCCACAAAATGTGTTTGACATGATGAGCGCGTAGCGTCATACAGCACGAGCCAATGGTGTCAGGACAAGTGAGGCCAAGCGGGTGGGGGCTGCGATCCTGGCTACGGCTATACGAGTTGACGAAAGGTTAGGTTAATGCGGGGAGTGACCGCTTTCCTGGTTTTGGGAACTTGGTGGAGCCAGTACTTTTGTGTTGTCCCCTGCATCAGCAGCAAACTTCCATGCGGGAGTTCTAGGCTCGTTCTGAGGGAAGGCTGCAACGTATGCTTCAGCATAAACTTTCGTATCGCACCCAAGCTGACGGACGCGATCGCCGCATTCTCCTGAAACGCTGCTTCATCATCGCTGTGCCAGGAGACGCTGTCCTGGCCGTGGCGATAAAGGTTAAGCAGGACACTGTTAAATTGCTGCTGGCAGACCTGTTCAACCCGGTGTTTAATCAGGAGCAGGTCAGGGAGCCAGGCTGACGGTGGATGGGTGATGCCGGAGTAAGTGTAGGGGCGATCGCCATACCAGGCGGTGAGCCGCGGCAAAGGGACGAGCTTCCCTGCTATGCACACGGTTTCCTGCCGCCAGTGAACCGTGTGCAGCAGACTGGCAAAGAAGCGATCGCTCTCTGCTTTAGTGAATAGTTCTGGAAAGTAGGTAATATCGGCATCCGGCAGGTTCAGCGGCTGGCAAAGGACAGCATTTCCAGGCCACGTGGCTGCTGGCCTACCCGATTGTTCAGACCCAGCGGAGGTCAGTTCCCAGAGGGCGAGTTGTCGCGTATCCATAGGGCCAGTCCGCCCCCCCGACCTCGTGCTGCAATGTAGTCTTCGGTTACCTGGAAGAAGGCAAAGAAGGGCAGTTGGGCGATCGCCCGTTGCTCGAAGTTATCTGCCTGGGCCTTGCCGCCGCGCACATCCCCCCGATAAAGCGTTGCTCCCAACATATCTAGCTGAAGCTGGGTAAAATCAAACGCCAGCAGATTTTTCTTGGCCTGATAACGACAGGGACCAGTAAATTTCAGCCGTAGCCCTGCCAGCGCAATCTGGTTGGTAATCACGCCAGGGCAATCAGCCGTTCCCGGTGTGAACGAAATATAGGCCGGAATCCATTGCGGGAGATAGAACCCTCGACTCACACGGGTAACTCCTTGACGATTTTTTTTAACCCCTGTAGCGAAGTAGAGTCGCCACCGTCCAGCGATCGCCTCCAGTGAGAAGCGTGTGTGTCCTTGCCGAGTTGCCTTTTCTGCTGCTAACAAAGCTGCTATGACCGATGCTGCGGGTGGACGGGGTGTGCCCTGACGAAAGGCGATCGCCGCCTGCGCTAGCGTCTCAGCAAAGTGGGGGGAGGGGGATACAGGGAGTTCTACAGAGGTCATGGGAGGATCAAACTCTCAGTCAAATTATAAAAAGAGAAAGCACTCACCGACTTGCTGACCAGCCATTCTCATGGGCTGCGTGTCACGGTTGCCCTCTCGCTAAATCTCTCCCAAGTTGGGAGAGAAACGGTGAGATGCTCGGCTCCCCTGCTCCCAAGTCGGGAGCAGGGGCTGAGGGATGAGAGCCTGCAAAGGTGACACGCTCTCTTCTCATTCTGGGCCTCTGGTGTGGTTTGAGCCTTAAGTAATGAAAGCTTGATCATTCATAGAGTCAGTATTGTGTCCCCATTCAGGGCAAAATGAGCAATAGTGTAATCAGCCGCGTTCCCAGAGCCATTCATGTCTGAAACTACGCCAACACCACTGCCTGAAGAACTAACCGAGGCACCGACCGAAACCAACGGATCTAGCACTTCCGAAGTTGCAGACCGGGGGGCCAAAGCTCGACAACTGCTGGGGATGAAAGGAGCCGAGACAGGCGACACCAACATTTGGAAAATTCGCCTCCAGTTGATGAAGCCCATTACCTGGATCCCGCTGATTTGGGGGGTGCTGTGTGGGGCTGCTTCTTCTGGCCACTATACCTGGACACTGGAAAATGTGTTAATTGCAGCCGCCTGTATGTTTCTATCGGGGCCACTGATGACCGGCTACACTCAGACCCTGAACGATTTCTATGATCGAGAAATCGACGCCATTAACGAACCCTATCGCCCGATTCCCTCTGGGGCTATCTCCATCCCCCAGGTGGTGACCCAAATTCTAGTGTTGTTGGGCGGTGGAATCGCACTGGCCTACGCTCTGGATCAGTGGGCTGGGCACTCTTTCCCTACGATCACGGTGCTGGCAATCATCGGGGCATTCCTAGCCTACATCTACTCCGCCCCACCGCTGAAGCTCAAGCAAAATGGCTGGGCTGGAAACTATGCATTGGGAGCCAGCTATATTGCCTTGCCTTGGTGGACGGGTCATGCTCTGTTTGGCGACCTCAACTGGCAGGTGATTGCTCTCACCCTGTTCTATAGCTTTGCAGGGCTGGGGATCGCCGTTGTGAATGACTTCAAGAGCGTGGAGGGCGATCGCCAACTGGGGCTTAAGTCCCTTCCAGTGATGTTTGGCATCCCTACTGCTGCTTGGATCTGTGTGCTGATGATCGATGTTTTCCAGGCAGGAGTTGCAGCCTACTTGATGTATATCCATCAAAACCTGTACGCCGTCCTGCTGATTCTGCTCATCATTCCCCAGATCACATTCCAGGACATGTACTTCCTGCGTGACCCCCTCAAGAACGATGTGAAGTACCAGGCCAGTGCCCAGCCCTTCCTGGTCTTTGGTATGTTGGTGACGGGGCTGGCGATTGGTCACTCCTATCTCGCGTGATCTCCTATCTCGTGTGATCATTGACTTAACGTCTGTTCGGGGTAAGTGGGTTTTGGGGCACGGCGCGGTGCTCCGAAACCCTTGATTTTATGTGCACACTGTGCAAGGAAACGCAAAGGTTTTCGCTGAGTCCGAATGCAGGCTATAGCTCTACGCGCCTAGGTTAGGACAACGCGTTTTGTGGGCAACCCTGCTCAGCGGGGGTGCCCACAAAACGCCTTTGACATCATGAGTGCGTAGCGCCATACTTGCATGGATTGCGCCTCAAAACGCACCCTGAGAGCCTGTTTTGAGCGTCAAGAATTCTGACGTGTTTAGTCCACACTCAAGACAGCAACAGTGCTTCTGGGAGATCAACTATGCGTGTGGAGTGGGTATGTGGAGTTGGCAATTTTTATGGGTAGTCTAAAGGTGTCAGGCAATGGCCTGTCTCTACTGCCCCTTCCCTGACGAGTGAAGCAATCCATCATCTCTGGTTAATCTTTGCTCTTTAAAGATTTGCTGGAAAAGTCCAGCAGGGGTTGAGTAAATTTACCAGAGGAGGTCAGGATTAAGAATGGCTGCCCCTGCCCCGTCCACAAGACGGTCACGCATTCCGTAAGAGAGCCTTGCCCCATGACTGTCGTACTGACTGTTGGAAACCGAACCGTTACTGCCGAAGAACTGCCGCATTTGCTGGCAGGCTACCAAATGTTGCCCCAACTCTGCCAGGAGATTCTGATTGACGAGGCGATCGCCGCCATTGACTGCACTCCGGAAGAAACCAAACAGGCGTGTGAGCAATACTTGGCCCAGCAGCAGGTGACTTCTGAAGCGGCACTGCAACAATGGCTCAAAAAGTATGGCATGACCCCCCAGCAACTCGAAGCGCTGGCGACCCGTGCCCTCAAAATTGAGAAATTTAAAGAAGCCACCTGGGGCAACAAAGTTGAGTCTTACTTTTTGGAGCGCAAGGCTCAGTTGGACAAGGTTATTTACTCGCTGATTCGCACCCAGGATTTGGGGATTGCCCAGGAACTCTACTTCCGTATCAACGAAGGAGAACAAACCCTAGGAGAACTGGCTCGCACCTACTCCCAGGGGCCAGAAGCCCAAACCGATGGTTTAATTGGCCCCGTTGAGTTGAGTGTGCCCCATCCCACTCTGGCGCAGATGCTGACCGTCAGCCAACCAGGACAATTGATGCCCCCCACCCGTATTGGCGAATGGTATGTCATCGTCCGGCTGGAAAAGTTTATCCCCGCTCAAATGGACGAGTCCATGCGCCGCCGCTTGCTGACTGAATGCTTCAACAACTGGCTGAAGGAGCAGTTAGACCAAGTCAACCTCCTGTCCGCCGATGCGACTGCTCAAGCACCCCTGGAAGTGACCCCCGCCGCCCCCACTGCCCCACCGATTGCATCATGACCTACACCAAAGCCACTGTTCAAGATTTTCTGGCGACTGTTGCACCCTTTGATCAGCTTCCCGCCGCCGCTCTCGCCCGACTGGCCAATCAAGCGCAGCTGCTGCGCTACCGCATGGGTCAAGCCATTCTGGTTCGCGATCGGTTGCCGGCCCAAGTGTCAATTATCTACGAGGGACAGGCCCGGGTGTTAGCCTACGATCCCCGTACCGAGCGGCCCACCACCCTTGCCCGTGTGGGGCCTGGGACGATGTTGGGCTGGGTTGGGCTGGTGCGGGGTGAACCCTGCGAAACGGCGATCGCCTCCGAAGAGAGTGTCTGCCTCACCCTCAATGCCGTAGACTTACTGGCGTTGATGCAGGGGGAACCTGCCTTTGCTGCTGCCCTGCGAAACCAGTGTTCCCTGCTGGAAGCCTTCGACTTGCTAGGGGCGGAAATCAACCGCCGCGCCGACGGTAATGCAAATTTGAAAGATCTGGCCATCCAGGCCCAGTCCCAAGCACAGGTTCGCACCCTCTTGCCGGGAACGTTTTCCCTGCAAGAACTCCCCCAAGCGTACGTCTGGTTTGTCAGTGGTGGCAGCGTCAAGGGTTACTCCATCAGCAGCCGCATCGATCTGGCAGATCCCTCAGGGCAACTGGTGGTGACAGGTCATCTGCCTGCCCGTCTGGTAGGATTTCCCGCTCAGTTGGTTTTTTCTAGTGCCCCAGCAGCGATTACACCAGAGGTCCTCGCTCCTGAAGAGGTGATCCCAGTTGACGATATCCCCTACGCCCCCGATCGCCCTCAGGAACTTGATTCCAGCTACTTCCAAGCGGAGGAGGGACAACTCAAAAAGTACCCTATTGTGATGGGGCGCGGACAGATTGATGGGGCGATTGCCTGTTTCCAAATGCTGGCACAGCACCTCAACGTCCCCTTCCGTCGTGACCTCGTCAAGCGGGTATTGGTTGGGCAGGTTGAGCGAATTGGTGGCCTATCGATGGATCTGTGCGGGGCCATCTCGGAAATGATGGGGCTGACGGCTCAACTGGTGCGGATACCTGCCCATGCAATCGGGCGACTAGAGGCCCCCGCTATGCTGCTCTGGCAGGAACGTCCCGTCCTGCTCTACAGCATCAGTGAATGGGAACTGGTGATTGCTGACCCCGAATCTGGTCTACAACGCCGCAAACCGGCAGACTTCGTGCAGACCTGGGGCGACCAAGGCGATGTGTTGTTGCTCAAGGCCACCAAGCAGACCCCGCGCAAGCGATTTGGCCTGAGTTGGTTTCTACCGTCGATCAAAAAGCATCGTCGTGTCCTGCTCGAGGTCTTTATTGCCTCGTTCTTCGTCCAACTCTTTGCCCTGGCAAATCCCCTCATGATCCAGGTGATCATCGACAAAGTGATCGTCCAGAACAGTGTGGACACGCTGCAAATTCTGGGGATTCTTCTGCTGGTGCTGGCAATTTTTGAAGCAGTGCTGACCAGCCTACGCACCTACTTGTTTGTCGATACCACCAACCGCATCGACATGACGCTGGGGTCTGAAATTATTGACCATTTGCTACGCCTGCCGCTGCGCTACTTTGAGAAGCGTCCGGTAGGGGAACTTTCGACCCGCATTGGGGAACTAGAGAATATCCGCAACTTCCTCACGGGGACTGCGCTCACGGTGGTGCTAGATGCCGTCTTCTCGGTGATCTACATCGTGGTGATGTTTATCTACAGTTGGCTGTTGACCTTGGTGGCCCTGGCAACGATTCCCTTCTTCATTGGACTGGCGATGGTTGCCTCGCCCATCATCCGTAACCAACTGCGGGTCAAGGCCGAGCGCAATGCGGAGACCCAGTCCTACCTAGTGGAGGTGCTGAGCGGCATCCAGACGGTAAAGGCGCAAAATATGGAGTTGCGATCGCGCTGGCAGTGGCAACAGAAGTACGCCCGCTACGTTAGCGCTGGCTTTAAGACCGTACTGACCTCCACCACCGCTGGATCAACCAGCCACTTCCTCAACCAGTTCTCTGGTTTGCTGGTGCTGTGGGTGGGGGCTTACCTGGTGTTGAAGGGAGAGTTATCCCTGGGTCAGTTAATCGCCTTCCGCATCATTGCGGGCTATGTCACTAGCCCTCTGCTGCGCCTGGCTCAACTGTGGCAAAATTTCCAGGAAGTCGGCCTGTCTATTGAACGGTTGAGCGACATTATCGACGCGGCTCCCGAAGCGGATGAGACCGACCGCCTCAACATTCCCATGCCACCCATCCAGGGAGCCGTGACCTTTGATGATGTCTCCTTCCGCTTTGGCAGCAGCGGCCCCATGCAGTTGGTCAACATCAGCCTAGAGTTTCCCGCTGGGGCGTTTATTGGCATCGCGGGGCAGAGTGGTTCCGGAAAAAGTACGTTGATGAAACTCCTGCCCCGTCTGTATGACCTAGAGCATGGCCGCATCCTGATTGACGGCTACGATATCAGCAAGGTGGAACTCTATTCATTGCGACAGCAGGTGGGGATTGTTCCGCAGGAAACTCTGCTGTTTGATGGCACCGTCCAGGAAAACATTGCCCTTAACTTGCCCGATGCCTCTGCCGAGCAGATTATTGAAGCAGCAAAAATTGCCGTTGCTCACGACTTCATCATGGCCTTGCCCCATGGTTACAACACACGGGTGGGGGAACGGGGAGCCGCCCTCTCTGGCGGACAACGGCAGCGGATTGCGATCGCCCGCACCATCATGCAGAACCCTCGCATGATTATCATGGATGAAGCCACTAGTGCGTTGGACTACGACACCGAGCGGCGCGTTTCGATGAACCTGAAGGAGGCTTTCCAGGGGCGCACCGTTTTCTTCATCACCCACCGCCTGAGCACCATCCGCAACGCCGACATTATCCTGATGATGGATAAAGGCTCTATCGTTGAGCAGGGCACGCACGACGAACTGATGGCACTGCGGGGTCGCTACTACTGCCTCTACCAGCAACAAGAGGCCCAACTCTAACCTCCGATCGTCTAATGCCCACCCCTCGTTCCCTCATCCCTTACTATGAAATCTCCCACCACTCAATCAGGCCATCACGGTAGAAACGGCAGCAATGGTACAAATGGCAAGGATAGCACCAGTGGAGCCACTCCTCCGGCGCTACCAACCGTGATGACTGTGAACGATGGTGATGTTGCTCCTGCCCAGTCTCCCAGCCGCATCAACAAAGCCGAGGTCTTCGACCAACCTGTCATTTTGCAACAACCTTCTGTCTGGTCGCGAGCTATTCTCTGGGGGATCTTGGGAGTTACGACCTTCGTTGTTGGTTGGGCGGCGATCGCCCGCATCGAGGAAGCCGTTCCTGCCCAGGGCAAGCTGCAACCCCAGGGAAGTGTGCAGAACATCCAGGCTCCCGTTGGTGGGGTAGTTTCTCAAATCCTGGTGCAAGAAGGCGAGCAGGTCGAGGCCGGACAGGTGTTGATTCGGTTTGATCCCCGGGCAACGCAGGCCCAGATCGAGTCGCTCGAAAAAATCCGAGCGTCTCTGCTGGCAGAGAATGAGTTTTACCGCAGCCAACTGGCTGGCAGTTCCGACTTGTTACCGCCAGAAAACCTCTCGCCCGAGGTGCAGGCTCTCACCCAGAACCGTGCCTCTTTGCAGGCCGAAATCCGTCTCTTCCAAGCTCAGATCAACGGCGATTCGGGGGCAGGGTTGAGTCCTGAAGACCGCATCCGACTGGCTGCCAGTCAGCAGGAAGCCAATTCCCGTGAAGCGGCTGCTCGCCTGGAAGCAGCTCAACTGAGGGAGCAACTCCAGCAAACGGAAGGGCAACTGGCCACTGCTCGGCGAACTCTGGAAATCGACCAGGGCATTCTCAGAGATGTGGAACCCTTGGTGAGGGAGGGGGGACTGGCACGGGTGCAGTATATGCGCCAGATGCAGGAAACCATGCGGGGACGGGCTGAGGTCGAACGGTTGCAGCAGGAGATACAGCGCTTGAAGCTGGCGATCGCCCAGGCTGAGGAGCGCTATGCCAACGCTTTGGCGACCACGCGGACAGACTTGCTGGCTCGTATTTCTCAGAACCGCCAGCGCATTGCTGAAATCGACAGTCAACTGAACAAGGTGATCGTCGAAAATGAGAAACGCATTGCTGAAATTAACAGCCAGCTTGAGCAGGCTAAACTTAACTTGCAATACCAGGAACTGCGGGCACCCAGCGATGGCATGGTGTTTGACCTGCAAGCTAAGGGGCCTGGTTTTGTCGCCACTACCAGCGAACCAATTCTGAAGATTGTGCCAACGGATGCGCTTGTCGCTGAGGTCTACATCACAAATCAGGACATTGGCTTCGTGCGGGAAGGCATGCCCGTTGACGTGCGGATCGATTCCTTCCCCTTCAGCGAGTTTGGTGACATCAAAGGCACGGTTGTGACGATTGGGGATGATGCTCTCCCGCCTGACCAGATCCATCCCTATGCCCGCTTCCCCGCCAAGATTAAACTTGATAGCCAAACTCTGTTGGTGGAAAACACCCCCATTCCGTTGCAATCGGGGATGTCAGTTTCGGCCAACATTATTACGCGCGATCGCACTGTCTTGAGCATCTTCACCGACTTGTTTAGCCGTCGCATTGAGAGCTTGAAAAACGTTCGCTAAATTTCCTGGCCGCTGGCAGGGTGGTGTAACGAGGCACATCGCCCTGCAAACAGACCGAAGCACTATAATGGGCAACCGCCGGGATGGACTAGAACGATGAGGCACTGGATTGTTGTGGTGGTGCTCTGGGTAGCGATCGCCTTTCCCCTTCCCCCTGCTCAGGCACTCCCCTGTCGGAGCATCGATCGTCATCAGGTTTGCATCGAGCAGATCAAACGCAGTGCCAAGAACTATTGGGAGTATTGGGTAGTTGTCAGGGTGGACGGGGTGAAGCAGCCGCCAGAGGTCTACAATTGCCGCGATCGTACCCACACGTCAAAAAATGGACACCCCCAGTCGTTTGAGACGCAGGACATCGGTGCAGTGATTTGTCGGCTGTTTCAACGCAACAGCACAATTTCCGCAGCGAATGGGAGTCATTCATTTTGAGTTTGGGAGCTTATAGCGCTACACGTTGATGGGAGGTGTGCCAAGCACACCTCCCATCAAAAAATCATTAGCCACATCAGCAATGCCGGTTAGGACGGCGTGTTTTGTGGGTAATCCTGCCGCGTGGGGTTTCCTACAAAACGCGTTTGACATCATGAGTGTGTAGCGCCATATTGCGACGCAATCAGTGATACGGAATCGTTGCTTATAGGGTCGGTTAGTTTTTGGTAGAACGCGCGCTGCGAGCGCGTTCTACCAAAAACTAACTGCTACTTTATCGGCGGATTCCGTATGAAATGAATGTGAATTCAGGATATGCTGCGACCCTTGATGTTCTGTATGCGTTGCGTACAGAACATCAAGGGTTTTGCAGGTACTGCACGCTGCGCGGTGCCCCAAAACCCGCTTCACCCAAACTGACGCTAATTAAACAGCAAATCTCTTACGATGCGCCTGTACCTTTCAGCACTACCTGAACCGTCTTCCAGAGGACGACAAGATCGTACAGAGGATGCCACTGCTGCTGGTAACGCAGATCCAGGCGGACAATTTCCTCAAAGTCTGTGATACTCGAACGTCCGTTGACCTGCCACTCACCCGTCAGACCAGGCTTCACATTCAATCGCTGCCAGTGGTGGTCAGCATAGTAAACCACTTCATCCAATGTGGGAGGCCGTGTTCCCACGAGGCTCATTTCCCCTTTCAACACATTCCAAAATTGGGGAAACTCATCCAGACTGGTGCGCCGCAAAACCTGCCCGACTCTGGTAATTCTTGGATCCTGACCCTCCTTCACAAAAAAGGGCTGCCCCCCTTGCTTTTGCAGTTGAGCTTTCAACTGATCCGCATCTCTGACCATCGTGCGGAACTTGTAAATAGTGATATGCCGCCCCTGTAGGCCACAACGCTTCTGTTTGTAGAGCACTGGACCAGGGCTGTCCAGCTTAATGGCGATCGCAATCGGCACAAAAATGATCGTCAAGATGAACAGCCCAACAAGGCTGCCCAGTACATCGAGCGATCGCTTAAACCAAGAGTGAACTGAAGGGTGTGGGGTCGTCAGAGGCGCATCCAGGTCAAAACTGTGACGGGCTAAAATCTCAGCCGGTATGAATGGTGTGTACTGAGTCATCTCCAAACTTCCCCCATGTGGACGACTTAGGTATCAGCCGCGCTCTGTTCACGACTATAGTCATCCCTTCTGCGCGTAGAAGGGAGTTTCAGCAGGGTTTATGGAAACTTTGCAAGAAACCGGAGCGATCGCTAGCCCGTGTTAAATCCACATAAGGCTTGGTTAAGCGGGTTTCAGCTTATCCAGAATTCACGTCACCTAAGCTGGAAGAACTGCGTAGAACTCAGGTGGGTAAAATTTGACGACAGAAAAATATTAAAGTGTGTGAAGAAGATATTCCAGAAATGAAGGTTTTAGCTGAAAGTGAGGAACGGTAGCCTTCTCAGATCCCCCACTGAGTGAGGCTGTCGCTGTTATATTCCGGTTTTTCGTCTTCAGTCATTCAGGAGTTTGGAACATGGCTCTTTCAGATACCCAAGTCTACGTTGCTTTGGTCATTGCCCTGTTGCCCGCTGTGTTGGCATTCCGGCTCTCGACCGAACTCTACAAGTAAGTCACCCCTAGGTCTTGAACCTACCTTAAAGTGCGGGTTGTGGCGGCAGTATATGCAGACACAGCCTGCGCTGTTGGCAGGGGCATCATGCCCTTCTACCAATAGTGAACCCCCTGAGTGATCAGCTTTTCTGCAAATGTGCAGAACATGCGCAGAACATTTGCAGGATAGGTTTGGGTGACACGCCCAAGTCAAGACAGTAACCCTATGCTTCATGGCGCTACGCGCTCATGGTATCAAAGGCGTTTTGTGGGAAACCCCGCTGCAAGGGTGTGCTCACGAAACGCGTTGTTCTAATCTACGCGTGTAGCGCTGGATACGATGCTGTGCCTGAGTGGCCTGAGAAACGCCCTCTATCTCTCCCCGCTCTCTCCCCCGCTTTGCCCCCTGTCGGGCAAATTTGAGTGTTGAAAGATGGCCCGATTTCCCGCTTCAAGTTTTCTGCAATATATCCGCCAAAATACCTTTGCCACACTGCTCTAGAGCGTCTATAGTGGGGAAGACTCAATGAACCTGAGGCACTAGCCTGGTTTTATCATTAGTTGTATTCATGAACGCGATTCAGCCCCCACCCCAATCTCTGCATCCTTCGGGTACTGTCTCACGCCCAATGCGGCGGACGCGGCATCGGTCGAAGCGAAGAAGCGTCCCACACCAAGGAATGGTGGTGGAGGTGGGTGCGAAGATTGCGGTCAACTGCATCCTGGCGATCGCAGCAGCCTCTGCGCTTGTTCGGTTAATTCCCTACAACCTCTCCTACCAAAGCAAATTAGCTACTTTGCAGCAGGAGGTCACCCGTCTCGATCAGCGTGTTCACCGCCTCCAAGCGGGGTTTGATCGGCGGTTTGACCCCCAACAGGCTCGTAGCACGATGCAAGAGCAAAGTAATCGGGTCGATCCCTCCCAGTTGCGAGTGATCTGGACAGATATGCCGAATGCAGACACGACTGCCACGACTCCGCGTCCCTGAGGAGCGTCAATGCCCTGTTGAACATGTCGATCCAAACGTTTTCGCTGTCAGCCATCCAAAAAGTTAGAGACTATATTCAGGTGGCCTTAACCTTGCCCGACGCAGAACAGCAGGCCCGCTATGCCCAGGGCGTCGAAGAAATTCCCGAACCAGAGTCCATTGACGATTTGAGTGACCTCTTCAAGTATGGAGGGGTCTCAAGCGGTGTGGTTGCCAAGAGCGATCGCCCTCAACACTGGTTTATTAGCACCGTTAATCCAGGGGCGACTCTGATCAAACTTCCAGGTCTGCGGCTAAAGCCCTCCCTGCGTCTGGTGAGTTACCTTTACCGAGCAGAGAATAGTGGTGTCGGCATAGTGTGGGCCGTGCCTGAAGAGATGGGAACCACAGCGCAGTTGGAAAAGGCTTTGCAAGGATGTGATACGCTTGCCAAGTTTCCTCGCCCCAGCGGCGCACTCGAACAGGTAATGCATGCCTTTGAGGGCGATCGTAGCCCGGCTTCATTTTTGGTGGCCTCGATTCTGCGGCGTGAGTTGCAAGAGTTTGGGGCACTGGGCGATCGCCGCAACTGGAGTCACCATCGCCTAGTGGAACAGGTCCCTGCTAAAGCAGACTGGCAATGGCGCGTGACACCCCCTCCCAATCTTGCGCCCAAGGTTAGGCTGTTTCCCGATGGACGGGCGGCAGTCGAGTTTTTTTCTTGCCGCGTCACCCGTCCCGCCACGCTGTACCGTCACCTTGACCAGTACCCGGCTGACCAGTACCAGGCAGTGTCTCTGGATAAGGCGATCGCAGTTGCCCAATAGTCCAGCCACGCTCATGTTGGCCTTCTGGCTTGCATTCTGAGAATTACTAATACAACATCTGTCTATAAAGTAGCTGCTTGCTATGGT
Source organism: Synechococcales cyanobacterium M55_K2018_004 (assembly GCA_015295905.1). Taxonomy (GTDB): domain Bacteria; phylum Cyanobacteriota; class Cyanobacteriia; order Elainellales; family Elainellaceae; genus DVEB01. The sequence continues at coordinate 262 of DVEB01000053.1, read as the reverse complement.
GTGAAACAGGCGCGCAACGCCCGTTTCACACCACAACAAACCGACTCAATAACCGACGGAGTCGATATAAAGTGCTACAGGTATAGGTTGGGACAACGCGTTTTGTGGGAAGCCCTACTGCGCGAGGTTTCCCACAAAACGCCTTTGACACCATGCGCGCGTAGCGCCATAAGGTGAATTGTGGTGCCCCAACACCCGCCTTCACCCAAACGGACGTGACTAACAACGTGAATTCGGGATAAACTGAAACCCTTGCTGTTCC
>DVEB01000245.1 GCA_015295905.1 Synechococcales cyanobacterium M55_K2018_004 | reverse complement strand
GGGGCTGGGGGATGAGGGCCTGCAAAGGTGACACGCGCTTGTGGTCACCAGACCACACCCCTGCAAGCAGCTATGTAACATCACACGCCTAGGTTAGAGCCAGGCGCTTTGTGGCAAATCCCACGCAGCGGGGTTTTCCACAAAAAACTTTTTACATCGCGAGCCCGTAGCGCTATATAACGTCAGTTCTGGTTAAGCGGGTGTTGGGGCACCGCGCCCGGCGCGGTGCCCCAACACCCTTGCTGTTCTGGGCGCGACGCGCCCAGAACAGCAAGGGTTTCAGCTTATCCCGAATTCACGTTATATAGATTAAGAAGGACAGGATCAAGAAGGACAGAAAAGACTGTGGCGATCGCGCTCGGAATGGTTGAAGTGTTGGGTGTGCCCACTGCCATTGAGGTGGCTGATGCCATGTGCAAAGGGGCATTGGTCACCCTTGTGGGCTACGAGAACACCGATCTAGGCCGCATCACCGTCTTGATTCGGGGGGCTGTGGCTGAGGTGCAGACGGCAGTTGCAGCGGGGCTTGCCTCTGTAGAACGGGTCAACGGTGGCAAGCTGCTCTCGCATCACATCATTCCCCGTCCGCACGAGAATTTAGAAGCTGCTCTACCAATCTGCCGCAGCGATGCAGTGGCAACGTTTAATCAAGTGATTCGCTTTCCTCCACCCTTGCGAATGTAAGGAGATACGAAGCATCACCATTAGAAGAACTTTAGATAGCGCTCAATCTCCCAGTCAGAAATGTGATTGTGATATTCTTCCCACTCCTGTTGTTTGAGTTCTACAAAGGTGTTGTACATCAGTGGCCCCATCACTTCATAGCTGAGCGGATCAGCAGCGAAGGCTTCAACGGCTTCACCGAGAGTTCTTGGCAGCATTTGGATCCCTTTTTGCTGGAGTTGGAGCGGCGTGTAGGTATACATATTTTCAGTGTGGGGATCGCCGGGGTCGAGTCCTTCACGGATGCCCTCCAGTCCGGCAGCAAGAATCATGGCGGCTCCTAAGTAAAGATTGGTTGAAATGTCGGCAGCGCGGCATTCCACCCGCCCACCGCCCATGGGGATACGGAGCATATTGGTGCGGTTGTTATTGCCATAGCAGATGTAGACGGGTGCCCAGGTAAAACCAGACATACTGCCTCGCGCCACTAGGCGTTTATAGCTGTTAACGGTCGGAGCAATGACGGCGCAAATTGCCCCAGCGTGGCGCAAAATCCCTGCAATAAATTGATAACCCAGTTGAGACAACCCGCAGCCCCGTGGGTCGTCAATACTGGCAAATTTATTTTCACCGCTACTCGGATCAGCAAGAGACATATTGTAGTGGGCACCACTTCCCGTGCGAGTGGCAAATGGTTTGGGCATAAAGGAGGCAAAGTAGCCATGCTTCTTAGCAATCTCTTTCACCATCAACCGGAAGAAGGTGAAGCGATCGCTCATCTGTAAAGCATCGGTATAATTGAAATCTGTTTCAAATTGTCCGTTAGCATCTTCATGGTCGAAGGAATATACATCCCAGCCCAAGTCATTCATTGCCTGAACAATTTCATCGACCCATGTATAGTTGTCTAATAAGCCACGCAGGTCATAACAGGGCTTTGCTAGTGTATCGCGATCGCTCACCGGTGCATACTTGCCATCGTCAGTTTCTTTCAGCAAAAAGAATTCCGTTTCAATCCCTAAGTTAAACTTAAATCCCATCTCTGCGGCCTGTGCCAGCACCTTCTTCAAAATGCCACGCGAACAAGCTTCAAATGGTTCACCTTTGAGATAAAGATCACTAGCAAACCAAGCGACTTCTTTGTTCCAAGGGAGGATTGTGGCGCTGCTCGGGTCGGGGACGGCAGCCACTTCCTCATCACTCACCTCCTGAGGCACGCCATCCAGTGCCGCCCCAGTGAATAACTCTGACCCCCGCATCATTTGTTCCAGATGGTTGATGGGCACTGCCTTCGCTTTGCAAACCCCGTGGATATCAACAAAACTGGCAAGCGCATACTTGACGCCGCGTTGCTTGAGGGAGTTTTTCAGCGAGACGAGTTCGGGAGCGGTGAGATCGTCGAACATGAGCAGGATGGTGCGAGAGAATCAATGACAGGAGTTCAGGCAGACCTGACCCAAAGCATTAGTCTACACTGCGAGGAGGGAGGATTTTGGGGTTTGGGGTTTGAATTTTGGCGATCGCCCTCCCACCGCCACCTGATACCGATTCTGTCTGTACTTGAGGCAGGTTGTGGGGGGGCAAGGGGCGCTAGGAACCCACTTTCCACCACCCCCCGCTCTTTTCATGTGAATTCTAGATCACGTGAATTCGGGATAAGCTGAAACCCTTGCTGTTCCGTGCGCGACGCCCACGGAACAGCAAGGG
>DVEB01000004.1 GCA_015295905.1 Synechococcales cyanobacterium M55_K2018_004 | reverse complement strand
GGGCGCAAACCACACTAACCACACTAGCAGTCCAAATGGAAATTGCTGGGGTTAGCGTGAATTCACATCTTGTTAATTCGCCCTTAACCCCAAACGATTACCCTAAGTGAAATACCTGACCTAGGCTGTTGTAGCACTCAAAGTGCTGGTCATAGGGATGCGGAGAGATGGGTTTTCCACGCAGAGGTGCTGCACTAAAGCCATAGCCAACGATTCTCACGCTGGAGTGCTCCTCATTCATGGCGATCGCAGATGGGCAAAATTCACCCTCCCATGGTCAGTCTGAACCGACGCACGCTGCTCGAGATCATCAACCTGCTTTCACCAAAAGCACGGTTGCTGCTCAGCCAATGACTGCCGCAGTGCCCTCCACGACCGCGGATGCCACCCAGGTTGACCACTTCCTAGTCTGCGGTCTTGGCAGTTTGGGCCAATATTGTATCTACAATTTGCAACGGTTTGCCCAGCGAGAGTTTGCCGTCCACATCACCGCCATTGACAAAAAGTTTCCCGAGGACTGGGAAGTCCACAACCTGCTTGATCTGTTGGCCAGTCCACCCATTCTGGGCGACTGCTGCAACGAAGAGGTACTCCTAAAGGCGGGGGTGCAGTCCTGTCGGGCTATTTTGCTGGTGACCAGTAATGAAAACGTCAACATTGAGGCGGCGATCGCGGCCCGTCGGCTGAACCCCAAAATTCGCTTGGTGGTACGCTCTTCCAAACACAATCTGAACCAACTGTTAAAGCAACACTTGGGAGATTTTGTTGCCTTTGAAGCCACCGAACTGCCGGCAGCTACCTTTGCCCTAGCTGGTCTGCGAGCAGGAATCCTAGGCTCCTTCAACTTGGGCGAGCATCGCTTGCAGGTGGTGCAACAGCGCGTCCATCCCCGCGATTATCGCTTGGCTGGACTACCGGCTGCACTGCTGCACAAGCCCGATTTTCGTCTGCTCAGCCACTTCCCTGCGGAGGCAAGCTTGCCAGCAATCGCCCAGCCACGGCGGGCTTTCTATCAGTGGCAACCCACCACAATTGTGCAGCCAGGTGACACAGTAGTTTACCTGGAGGTGATTGGCTCAAGGCTTGCCGCCGAAGAGACTGAACCAACCCAAGATGGTCTGATTCAAAAACTATTGCACTGGTTGCGAGGTTTGCCGGGGGAGGGCATGGGGCAGCGGCTTGGCCGATTTTGGCGATGGATCCAGGCAAACCAGGCACGCCGCGTGGTGCTGGCTGGTCTGATCACGGGGGTGGTGCTATGGATTTCTGCTGCGATCATGTTCAAAAGCACAGTCCCAGGAATCAATTGGAAGAAGGCGATCGCCTCGGGAGCCGTCCTCCTGTTTGGGGGCTATGGTGATATCTTCGGCGGGCTAGACAACGATCCCGTTCCTGGCTGGGTGTACTTGTTTAGTTTTTTGATTACTCTAGTCAGCTTCCTGTTTGTTTTGGGAGCGCTGGGGCTGATTGCAGAACACCTGCTCAGTAGCCGCTTCGATTTTCTCCAAAAACGCCCGCCCATCCCCCAGCGTAATCATGTGGTGCTGGTGGGTTTGGGGCGGTTAGGCCAGCGCATAGCAACGTTGTTGACCTCGTTCAAGCAACCCCTAGTCGCCATCACTGAGCAGTTAGAGAATGCAGCTTTGGTGACAGAAATCCCGGTGATCGTCGGCAACCCCATCCAGGAGTTAAACCGGGTAAACCTGGCGACGGCCAAGAGCATTATTGTCGTTACCGATGACCAGATGTTGAACCTAGAGGTTGCGCTGATGGCTCGTGAGGCTGCCCGCAAACTGGGTCGGCAACTTGAAATGGTGGTGCGCACCTATGACCAGCGGTTTAGCGACAATTTACAGAACTTGTTGCCTGACGCTCGCATCCTCGCGGCCTATGGTTTGTCGGGGGAGGCATTTGCAGGGGCTGCTTTTGGCGAAAATATTTTGTCCCTCTTCCAGATGAATGACCAGACGATTCTGGTGACGGAATACTATGTGCAGGAGGGCGATAGCCTAGTCGGTAAATTGCTCGCTCAAATTGCTTACGGTTACTCAGTGGTGCCGATTTTGCATCAACGGAGTACGTTACCATTAGTGGGTGACTTGTCGGAACACCTGATGCCCGCAGATGACCGGGTGCTTCAGGTGGGCGATCGCCTGATTGTGTTGGCTACCATCAACGGTCTGCGCCGAATTGAGCGCAGTGATATTGCTCCACCCAAGCGCTGGCGGCTCACGGCAAAACCACCCCTAAACCAAACCTTTCTGCACTACGCGGGGAATGATCTGGCCCGCATTTCTGGCTGTAGTCTGAATGTGGCTCGTGCTTTTATGAACAGCCTACCCGCTTCGATAGAACTAGATTTATACGACTATCAGGCTTACCACCTGCAGGAGGAACTCTCACGTCGTTTGTTGGTCACGCTGACCCCGCTGGATGACTGAGGCACTTCACCACAGTGCAGAGACGCCACCACTACTGCCAGGGCGCGTCCCTGACCCGCTTGTGCCACTGCCCTCGACAGAGAAACACTGAATCCCAAAGCTACCGGAGGTGGTGGCATCCAGTGTAGATGTAAAGGTAGTGTTACGCCCATAGTCCACGCAAAAGTATCCCCCGTTCGGCAGTGTCTGGGCGATCGCCTGGCGGGACTGGCAGATGATGCCCAAGTCACCTGCCGTTGTCTGGTCTTGATTAGAGAAATAGGTCTGGTTGCGGACAAAATCAACACAGACATAGCGCTGGGCCTGGGCAGGGCGATCGCCCAGCACAAAGAAAACCACCCCACCCGAGAGCAGAAATAGCGTTGACAAAGCGATTTCGAGTTTTGCGTTTTTCATCCCACCAGGCATCTCCAGATTCGGCAACGTCTGCTTAGCGTTGGGGAGGAGTGAGCCGGACGGTGAGGGTTTCGCCCATTGCTGAGACGCGATCGCCCGTCACCAGTTGCCGCCCCCGGCGCAGTTCTACCGCTCCGTTGACCTTGACCTCGCCACTTTGGATCAGCAACTTGGCCTCGCCGCCAGTCTGAACTAGGCCAACCCACTTGAGAAATTGATCCAACTTAATCGTGTCTGGTTTGTTAATCGTGTCTGGTGTGGACATTGGTAGAGCGCAAAAAAGAATCAATCTCTATGGTAGGGCGATCGCGTCAGGGGTGAAGGGGGCGATCGCTGTCGGTTGACTTTGGCAGGCGAACCTGTAATGACTAGCTCGCTGCAAAGCTCTTGGGCTGGGGGCGATCGCTGTCAGTTGACTCTGGCAGGCGAACAATGACAGTATCAGGTATTGGTTCTGAGTGGGCAAGGATCATAGAACCATTGAAACGCCTATCGGCGCTGCAATCATGGGGTAATTATCCTGAATCGACGCTTGAGCAAGCGTTGTCATTGCAGCACTGCTGGAGGGGGTCAGGGTTTTATTTAGATTCTAAGCAGCAATTCTCAGCATGAAACCCTCAAAATTCCTTAAGGCTCCGTTTTGTGTAGACCAGCGCCGGAAGCACCGAGTGGTTAAGATACAGTCGCTCAACTCCCCAATTACTGGTCTTGCAGTGGGGACAATGCTGGCTCTCTCACCCGTGGGGGGGCTTGCCCCAGTCGCCACCGTTGCCAGTCGCGAGCCAGCCAGCGGTGGATTCAATCACCGCTTTGCGGATCGCATCACCGTGGCTGCGGCAAATTCCAAAGACAACCAATCCTACCGAGGCTCAGGCACGATTGACAATGCCCGCTTCCGGGGGGCGGGTTTAGGCACACTGATTATCAATCCCCAACGCAATAGCGGTTCTCTCTTTTTAATGGGGACAAGGGGAGGGTTTTCAGTGGAATATATTGGCCGCCTGACACAGGTGTTTGAAGGCAGCGTCCAGATCCAAGTCACGCAGTTTCGGTCTTCGGAGATGGGCTACCGCACCGTTCCGGCCACTGGCACCTGTGAGTTGACGACCTCCGCTGGGGTGAATCTGGTACGCGCTGTTTGTAGTGTCAGTGGAGCAGGGATCGACCATGGACGCAGCGCGTTTACTACCAATCGCTAGCGTGAATTCGGGGTACGGGGGCCGAGCCGCTCAAAGTCCCTCTCTCAGCTTGAGAAAGGGATTTAGGGTAAGGTCAAACATGACATGCACCCGGGTTTCAGCTTATCCGGAATTCACGTTAACTGTCACCAAGATGCCAGACTAGGGTTGCGTCACCATCAGCCCTGCCCGCTCCTGCAACTGCCGACTATTCTGTTGCAGTTCTCTTTCCATTTGTTGCAGTTGGTCAAGTTGTTGTTGATACTCAGCGGCACGGCGCTTTGCCTCCACCTTGCGTTCCAGCGCAGCACGGGCGATGGGTTCTTTGCCCTGCTGGAGGGCGAGTTGGGCAACCCGGTGCCAGCGATCGACCTCTGTTTGGGCAGCAATCAGTTGCGTTTGATATTGGTTGCGGGCGATCGCCACATTCTCTAACGCATGGTGAAACTGCTGCAAAGCAGAAACTGGGTCGCTGGCCTGAGTTGCCTCCCGCATCAAACGGCGAGCTCCCCCCAGACTCATGCCTCCGGTTCCTAAGCCGTAGTTTTGCAATTGCTCGCTCTCATTGCAGCCAAGCTTGCACCAGTTGGCAAAGTGTTCGCAGTTGTTCGTCATCAGGTCATAGTTTTGTTCACCCAGGCGACTCTTAGCCCGTTCAATCACCACATCGGGCACAAAGCTGATGGGTCTTTGCTTGACGTAAATCGGGTTTCCCTGCGAAAACTCTGCTATCGTAGTGCGCTTGATGGTGGGTTCTCCGTCCGCTTTGCTGTAGTGGATCACCGTGCCGTCACCGCAGTCGATGCCGTGATGCTCATAAACGCCGTCTAGATTGAACAGAGGCCGCATAACATAGATTTGATCGCCGCGCATAGGCAAGAGCCAAAAAGTAGGAACCTGGCAAGTATGGGTTGAGCTGACGCAAGCGCCCTTAATCGTGTCTCACGAGTCCCGAAGGGCAATGCTGGGGACTCACGAGCCACCCCTTGAAGGGGGGGTATGGCATCCCCCAAGCCCGGCTAGTTCGTAACCTGCTTAAGGAAATACGCTAACAAATACTGGTACAACGTGAATTCTGGACACGCTGAAACCCTTAATGTTCCGTGCGCGACGCACCTAGAACATCAAGGATTTTGGGGCACTGCGCCGGGGTTGCCCCAAAACCCGCTTAACCAGAACTGACGTTACATCAACATTCATCCTACGCATCAGTCTCCCGCCTGCCATACACTACCGTCAAACTCTTCCACAGCAGAAGTGCCGACAGCACTGCCATCAGGCCTCCCCAAAACCAGTAGGGCAGCAGCAAAGCTTGGGCGATCGCACCAGAGTCTGAGAGCATAGGCTGTCCAGCAATTACAACCTGGTTGGTGAACAGATAGTCAAGTTGGTGAAACGTGCTGATACAGGCTTGAATGCCTAGGAATAGGATGGCAAATCCCTGCACCCAACGGGGTGCGTAGAGAGCGATCGCCAGCACCACCAGTCCCATCAGCGGGATGACCACCAAACCAAACAGCGAGCGCACCCAGATCAGCGCCGACAGCACCAGCAAAGCCCCCAGAAACAGCAGAGCCATCCGTGCCGAGCGCCAGCGCTGTGAAGTCAGGATAAACATGGCTCCAGCGATCGGCGGCCCCATCGGCCCCCCAAAGGCGACGAGGGCATTGCCCACTGGCCCCAGAAACCGCACTCCACTGTGGATGGCGAGGCCAGAGCCATTAGGGAAAATTTGCAGTTGTTGAAATTGTCCCCCCAGAAGCAAAGCAGTCAAACCGTGCGCCATTTCATGAAACCAAGTGGCCAGAATGGTGAAGGGGTAGAGGATGTACCCCCCGACAGGGAGCTGCCAAAGCAGCACCGTGGCGATCGCTGCTGCCAGCAACCAGCCCAGCCCAATGCGGTGATCAGCAGACTTGAGTGAAACGGAGCTAGCATCGTCATCAAGCCAACGGTTACTCATGGAGCGGTGCATCTACGGGAAAGGACGTTTCCACTCTAGCGAACCGCAAGGCTTCCGCCAACGCAGCCGCACTAGGAAACCGCTGTTCTGGCTTAGGATCGGTCAATCGGTGGACAATTTCAACCACATCAGGCGTAAAGGCAGACACCATTACCGCACAAAACCGCATCCCGTCTCCTTGGTCAGCATAAAAAGAAACGGGGGGCCGCCCCGTCACCAAGTATGCTAGCAGTGGCCCCAGAGCAAACAGATCAGCCGCAGCAGTGGCCTGCCAGTCCATCTGTTCCGGTGCAACATAGCCGTTCAAATGGGGTGAAATTGCTTGGTCGAGCACCAACGCTTTGATTGCACCAAACCCTACTAGGGCGATCGCCTCTGAGCCATCAGTGCGACTCATCCGCAGTAGGTTTTGAGGGTGGATGCCCCGGTGCACAATGGGTGGCGCAAACTGGTGTAGATACTCCAACACCGAACAGAGGCTCAGAATCCAGTCGATTGCCCGTTGCAGAGACACTGGTCCGGCAGCAAGGATAGTCTGACTCAACGTTGGCCCTGGCATCAAAGACATCACCAGTCCAGCCTGGTGATCCAGCATCAACAGGTCGATGAAGTGAGGGATGCAGGGGTGGTTCAGGGGACGCAGCAAGTCAGCCTCACACTCCAGCGCCCCCCTGGCTTGAGCATTATCTACCCAATCGGGATTTAACAACTTCAGTGCCACATGTTGTCCAGCCTTCCAGGCATGGTAAGTGGTGGCAATCTTGCCCTGTCCGAGAAGCCGCACAAGCTGATAATCGCAAACTGTTTGTAGAACCCGCAGCGGTTGACCACAGTCTACACAGAAATAATCGCCCCCCCGCGCATGGGAGCAGACACGGACGGCAGATGAGGGGATGCCTGAAAGGATTCCAGACGGTTGAATCGACAGAGGGGGGGGAACCTGCTCAGAAGCAGCTTGAGCATCAATGGCGGGAACAATCTCTGCTGAGATCTGCGGCAACCGCTCAGCCTGTGAATCAGGCGAATTGAAAAAAAAAGAGTTAGGTTGGACAGGATCGGGCGTAGTCTCGGCTGCGAAAGTGAGAAGCCCGTCACCCTCCAGGTCAGCATCAGGCAGCCTAAGGTGTTCAGGAACGGGAATTGTGCCACTCAGAAAACGAGAGGTAATGGCATCCTCCTGGGAGGAAATCGGCGTTGTTGCGTCAGGCTTGTGTCGCTCCATGATATCTGTCGGCAATGGTAGGTCGTCCGATCGCTGGGTCATGGTGCGATCGGTCTCTTGCCGGTGCGATAAATTTTTAAGCGCCTCAGCCCCCAGGCGAATCTGAATGTTGGGGCCAGAGCGGGCTAGCCGAATCACTGCTCCATCGGTGATGCAGACCTGGGTAATGCGTTTGCCATCCAGGTAGGTGCCATTTGTACCCAAGTTGACCAATTCCCAACTTGCCCCCACACGACGCAGTTCCACATGGTGGCGCGACACCACGGCGCTGTAAAGAATGACGTGATTGTCGGTTGAACGACCAATGCGGATCACCGATTCATTCTCAAACGTCCAAACTTGAACCGGGAGTTGCTTGATGGGGTGCAGGAGGGACAGGGTAATCACACTGGCAATCGGGAAAGAAGTGAGGAGGTTAGACCAAGTCAGGACTGAAAAAAATTGTTTCTATCCTAATCTTAGGGTGCTGCTCTCAGGCACGATAACCGCAATTTAGCAGCAAGCGAACTAGGGAAAGCAGGAACATCAACAGTTAATCTTCCCCACCTCAACAGAAACGACAACACTAGCAAAAAAGTTTGGGCCTCTGAGCCAGTCTAGCGGCTGGAGGGGCTAAGATACACAACACCAAGATGTTTCCTTGGGAACGCCCATCTGCGAGTTCTGAACAGGTCAACTCACCTGAAACAAAAAGGTAACACGATCGCCCTTCCCTAGGGCAATGCGATCGCCCGGCCTCAGGCGATGACGATTGCCCATTGGTAGCGGCAGGTTATTGATGTAAGTCCCGTTGGAGCTACCTACATCCTCGATGTAATAGGCGTCTCCCTCCACACGAATATCAGCATGGATGCGCGACACAATCTCCGAGTTGGGAAACCCGGATACGTCAATATCGGGAGGAATGCGGTCGTTGGGTTTGCCCACATGGATCACCGAAAGGTGATTGGGCAGCTCAACTACTGTATTGGTCTGCACATGCAGCAAGCGGGCAGACTGGGTTTGCAACTGAGTTGCCGACGGGCTAGCCGTGGGTTGCGACGGCCCAGCGGGGGAAACTGGCGGCGCTAGGGGGTGTTGTGCTGCGCTGGGTGGGATGGCCTCATCCGGGGGCAGGGGGGATGCACCGGACGGCTCATTGCCAAACGCCGATGAACTGACTAAGGGGTCGGGGGGGACAAGGGGTTCAATCGGTGGCAGATCGGGAATCCCAAAGTCTGGTGCAAGGGTGGGAGTGGGTGGCAGCGGAGCCTGAACTGCTGGAGTTTGAACCCGCAAGTTGGCCCCACACTGACCACAGAAACTGGCATCCGCCTGCACCTTGGCGCCGCAGTTGGGGCAACTGGTCATTGCGGGTAGGGGCGTATAGCACGCCTCACACTGAACGGCTCCCTCTGGATTTTGGTGGTTGCAATTAGGACAGACAATCATGCCAGGTTTCAATCATATTGAGTTAGGTTTGGACGGGCAAGCAGGAGCGCGAGCCACAATCCCACTGGTTGTCCAGTTTCATTGTCCAGATCATCCGATTCACTGGGCTGCTCAAAAGGGTGCAATTCCTTTGAAAGCAGCCTGGGAATCTGTTGCCTTTCACAAAGCAGATGGCTAGATCAAGTGTACGAGAATGGCTAGCGATTTATGCAAGCAGCTAAGGGGAGAAACCCGGTGTTTCTCATCATTATTTCTCAATTCCTCAAAATTATGTCCTGTATATCTTGCAGTCGTGTTTTATGGTTCTCATCCTCCGCTAATCATGCCCATTAGTCAGGGGCGATCGCGCAGTCCACGGCCTCAAACTGCAATACCTTCCCCAGCGGCAGCATCCAGCAGCCACCATAGCTCTCCTGCGGGTTGAATCAGTCGAGCCGGATATTGCATCTCATCTCCCACAGGGGCAAAGATCTGCCTGAGGGCGTGTTGTTTATTGGCTCCCGTTACCAGAAACAAAATACAACGGGCTTTGTTAATCAGCGGAACCGTCAAGGTGATGCGCGGTTGTCCACCTTTGTTGCCAACCGTGACGAGGCGATCGCGCACCTGCAACGCCTCTGTGTGGGGAAACAAAGACGCCGTGTGACCATCATCGCCAATCCCCAGCAGCACCACATCCAGCACTGGGAACTCACCAGGGGCCAAGTGAAAAAACGCCTGCAACTGTTGTTCATACCGCTCTGCCGCAACAATGGGGTCAGCCGCATCGGTTGGCATGGGGTGAAGATTCTCGACGGGAATAGGGACGTTGTTGAGCCAGGCTTGCCGCGCCATCCCTTCGTTGCTGTCGGGATGGTCGGGGGGGACGTAGCGCTCATCACCCCAGAAGACATGAATCTTGTCCCAGGCAAGGTTTTGCTGGGCGATCGCCTCATACAGCGGCTTGGGCGTACTGCCCCCAGCCAATGCGATGGTAAACACTCCCCGTTGGGCGATCGCTGTTGTCACGCGTTCCAGGATCAGGGCAAGGGCGCGATTCACCAGCGCTGCCTGGTCTGCCAATACTTCTACCCGACGTTCCATAGCTACCCCTTAAACCGAAACTTACTGCGACCAGATCTGAGGGCATCCTACGTCCAATTTGGCAGAACGCTAGAGACCCTAACGATTTACTAAGTTTTTGATTTACTCAGTTTTGGGGCTGCTGATATGACGCTACGCGCTCATGATGTAAAGCGCGATTTGTGGGAAACCCCGCTGCGCGGTTTTCCACAAAGGGTTTTGTCCTAACCTATGCGCGTCGCGCTCAGAAAATTAAAGATTTCAGCTTACCCGGAATTCACGTCATGATAGATATTTGGATTTGGATCTTTGGATTCAGCCACACTCCCCTTGCCCTCACCCTCGCCGGAATAGTGTTTAATTGACCTTTGGTATCTCCGTCGGGCCACGCCGGCGGTGACTGTTGAATCTGGTAGGCTCTATGACTTCAATCCAAACCCCCGGTAGCCTTCCCCGTATGCTACTGGCCTCCCGCGTTCTGAAAATTGCAGGCATTATCATCATCCTGGCAGCTCTGGTGGATATGATGATTCTGCCCTACCCCTACGACCTAGGCAATCGGCAGTGGCAAATTGGCTTTGTAGCCCAATTTGTTGACCGGGGGCTAGTACCACTAGTGGGGCTAGCGTTGGTGCTGACAGCCTACTGGATCGACACCCTACCCAAAGGATCGTCCGTTCTGGCAGTCTATACCGAGGCCGAGGGCCGCCCCCTATGGGCAGATCTCCGCCTCTGGCTGCTACTGCTTGCCAGCCTGTTGGGATTGCTATACCTGTTGATGTTCCCGCTGCATTTGAGCAATATCAGTAGTGGCAACACCGAACTGCAACAACGGATTGAACAAGAGGCAACCCAGGCCGAACAGCAGTTAAACCAACAACTCCAGGGACGGGTCGAGCAGTTGCGATCGCAGATCAACCAACTGGTGAATGCCACCGACGAGCAAATCAACCAAGCGGTACAGGCTCGAATCATCACCGAAGAGCAGGCCAACCGCATCCGTGAATTTAAGCGTAACCCTGCCTCGATCGATCCCTACCTGCAACAACAGGCTGACCAACTGCGGGGCCAGCTTCAGACGGAGATTGGCGATCGCCGTGCCCAAGCTCAAGCAAGAGCGCGGCAGGAAGCCCTCAAGTCTGGGCTGCGGGTCAGCATCAACAGCCTGTTGCTGGCAGTGGGCTATAGTTTGATTGGTTGGTTTGGTCTGCGTAGCTTACTGCGACAGGAATAGTCAACCGATATTTGAAACATTTGTTAACATATTCATCAGGCTTTAGCCATCCAAAATCGTCGATGAAACGCCAGTCGTTCATCTAGTTAATGGTGCCTAGTGGTTGGGTGCGCGGGGCGTTCCTTAGCTAGCAGGCACAGCCAAGCAACGCCGCATAGGTTGCTCGGCAGACTAGTGGATGTGTCAGAAAACGTTACACGAGGAGAGTCAGTTGTCTGTTATTCAACGCTTAAAGCAAGACCTGAAGAACGACCTGATTGCTGGGCTACTCGTGGTCATCCCATTAGCAACCACCATCTGGTTGACCTTCACCATCGCTGCTTGGGTGATCAATTTCCTGACTGAAATTCCCCGGCAACTAAGCCCCTTTGGTAATCTTGCCCCTTGGTTGAGCAACATCCTGAACCTGCTGATTGGCCTTGCAGTACCCCTCGCCTTCATCCTGCTGATTGGTCTGATGGCTCGTAATATCGTAGGCCGCTGGCTACTAGATGTAGGCGAACGGCTGCTGCAACCGATTCCATTGGCCGGAGCCGTTTATAAAACGCTCAAGCAACTGCTGGAAACGCTGCTGAGAGACACAGGAGGCAGGTTTCGTCGGGTGGTGCTAGTGGAGTATCCCCGCAAAGGGATTTGGGCACTTGCCTTTGTCACAGGAGCTTTCACCGCAGAGCTGCATTCACAACTACCTACTCGCATGGTGAGCCTGTTCATCCCTACCACCCCTAATCCAACTACCGGGTGGTACGCTGTGGTGCCTGAGGACGATGTCATCAATCTATCGATGTCGGTAGAGGATGCCTTCAAGGTAGTAGTTTCCGGTGGCATTGTGGGGCCAGACTTGGCGAATGCGCTACCTGCCTCTGCCACCACAGGTGCGCTACCTGCCCTAGAAGCGCCGTTGCCGGAAGCGAAACTGCAACCTTACTCTCTGTTGTCGGACGAAACGTGAGGGCGTTTTTCCCAGTGGTTTTGAGGGAGTTCGCACTCGTGGGGTGCAAACTCCCTCGACGTTCAGCATGTTGATCAGAATTGCGACACGCTCAAAGCTGAAGTGTAGACTGCCTTTTATTTAACGTGAATTCCGGATACGCTGAAACCTTTGATGTTTCGTGCGCAACGCGCCTAGAAAATCTTTTTAACCAGAACTGATGCTGTTTATTTTTACTGATGGCAGTGTATAGCACTACACGCATAAATTAGGACAAAACTTTTGGCAGGGACATCCTGCGCAGCGGGACGTCCCTGCCAAAAAGCGTTTTACATCCTAAGCGCGTAGCGCCATAAAATGCGCGCTCAGAGTGAGTTTTACACGGTTGATTGTGGTGCATGTCAAGAATCCTAAAACGCTTGTATTGCGAGCATTTTAGGATTCTTGACGCGATCGCATCCAACCGCCAATGACCGAAGGAAGCTGTTACAATTAATACGTTTGTCAGAACCTTCTCAATTTGCCATGCAAGCTCGTCGTATTGCCCGTGAACTTGCGCTGCTGAGCTTAAGTCAGTTGCCTGCTGCGCCAGAAAAACTGCAAACCAAGCAGTTACAAGATATTGTTTTGGCCGCTGTCAGAACGCTGACTTCAGAAGTCCAGGATGTACTGGAGACTGCGGCCGGTGAGATAGAGCGAGGGAGCGATCGCCTGCTCAGTAGTGAGACTCGCGCAACCGACCTGCAAAGCGCCCGCGCCATGGTGAAAGAGGCAATAGAACTGACCCAGAGTGCTATTAATCGGGTTGGGATGGCGTTGGAGCTACCTGAGTTTGTGCAGTTAACCAATCAACAAGAAGTCCGCCACTATGCCTTAGAACTCCTGACGGTCACCCAGCGCAATCGACCGCAGATTGATCAGTTACTCTCCGAAAATCTGGTGGACTGGCAACTGCGTCGCCTCGCTCGCATCGACCAGGACATCCTACGGATTGCTGTAACAGAGATGCAATACCTAGGAGTACCCGATAAGATTGCCATTAATGAAGCGGTTGAAGTTGCCAAGCGCTACAGCAGCGAAGAAGGTCACAAGTTTATCAATGGGGTCTTGCGGCGGGTCAGCAATGCGTTAAAAGGAATTCCTTCTGACGCGGAAACCGAGGCAGCAGAAGCACCTGAACCAACGGAGTTATAAGTTGGGCAACTAGGCAATAAATCGAAGTTTGACACTCAATTTGAACGTAATTTACGTCAGTTCTGGTTAAGAGGGTTTTGGGTCACCGCGCCAAGCGC
>DVEB01000208.1 GCA_015295905.1 Synechococcales cyanobacterium M55_K2018_004 | reverse complement strand
CGCAGCGCCCGTTTCACACCACAACAAACAGCTACTTTATAGACGGATTTCGTATGAAGTCTGGATAAGCTGAAACCCTTGCTGTTTCGTGCGCGATGTGCACGCAATAGCAAAGGTTTTGGGGCACTGCGCCCAGTGCGGTGCCCCAAAACCTGCGTCACCAGAACTGACGTTACAGCAGTGTGATTTGTTGCCACACGACTCAATCCCTTCACCAGCGGAATCTGGTGCGACGTGACTGTCTCTCATAAACACGTTAAAGTAGGTATGCAGTTAGCAATTTGCTCCTGCTCAGAGGTTTTCGCACCATTCCCGACATCCGACATCTCTTTCGGAGCGACTATGCCCAGATCTCAGCGCAACGACAACTTTATCGACAAGACCTTCACCGTCATGGCAGATATGATCCTCAAGATGATGCCGACGAAGAAGGAAGCCAAGGAAGCCTTCGCCTACTACCGCGATGGGATGTCGGCTCAGGCTGACGGTGAGTATGCCGAAGCAATGGCAAACTACGAAGAAGCGCTCAAACTGGAACAGGATCCCTACGATCGCAGCTTTGTCCTCTACAACATGGGGTTGATCCACGCCAGCAATGGCGAGCATGAGAAAGCCTTGGAGCGCTACCAGCAGGCTCTGGAGGACAATCCCCGAATGCCCCAAGCGCTCAACAACATTGCGGTGATTTATCACTACCTGGGGGAACAGGCCCAACTAGCGAACCAGACCGAAGAGGCCGACAAATACTTCGACCAGGCGGCAGAATACTGGCAGCGGGCAATCCGACTCGCACCAAACAACTACATTGAGGCGCAAAACTGGCTGAAGACCACTGGACGCGCCAAGATTGATGTATTTTTCTAATCGACCTGCTTAATCGATCTGTCTCCCTGCAAATTCAATGATTGATCTGGAACAAGTCCGTAAAGTTGCCCTGCTAGCTCGCTTGCAACTCACCCCCGCCGAAGAAGAGCAATTCACGCCGCAGCTCAACAGTATTCTGGAATACTTTGAGCAGTTGAGTGAGTTAGACACAGAGAACGTTGAACCAACGACGCGAGCGATCGATGTCAGCAACGTCACCCGTCCGGACCAGTTGAAACCCTGCGAAGCCCTCGAGGAAATTTTGCAGGAAGCACCTGACCGGGAAGACCAGTACTTCAGAGTGCCGCAGATTTTGGGCGGTGAGTAGGGCTTAAAGCGAAGAGGCCATATATCGTATACCCCCTGCTGGCCGCTACTTTGCCCTAGAACTCGCGACGGGAGAAAATAAAGGTGGCGATCGCCAGCAAAAGCGCCGTATACACAAGCGCATAAAGCGCATTGAGCCCCAACTCCACGGGTGAAGGGAATAGCTCGATGCTATAGACAGCCTGATTTTTTAGATTGAGCCGCGCCAAGTCTGGTAACACTAGGTAAAGCGCCTGGGTGAACCGCTCAATCGTCGGGGTCTGGCTCAATTTCCCCAACGTCACCAAGTCACGGCTGAGGTGTCCCATCAAGTAAACGGCAAAGGTCAGCAGCGTTGCCAGCACCGAACTGGTGAACACCCCCATGAGGATGGCTACAGCCGTAATCAACGACAGTTCGAGGAACTGAAACAGCACCGCTAACAAAATCCCCTCCAAGGGGAAGGCTACTCCCTTATAAGTCAACACCAGCAGGTAAATCGCCGTCATGGCGGCCAGCAGCACCGCTAGCACTGCCGACAGGCCCAAGTGCTTACCCACGATAAACTCCGTTTTGCTGACAGGCTTTGCCATCAACACATAGACAGTACGCTTTTCAATCTCCTTGTTGACCAGGCCGGTGCCCACAAAGACGGCCACCACCAACCCCAGCAGGTTGATCGCTGCCAGCCCCAAGTCCAGCAGGATCTTAGCGGTTGTCCCTGCGGCCAACTGGGGCAACAGCGTGGCTGCAATCACTAGGGCGATCGCAAACAACGCAATTAAGTAGAGGATGCGATCGCGAATGACCTCCCGAAACACATTCACGGCAATCACCAACACCCGACCCAAATTCACCCTTCTCCTCCTTGTACCGACTGAATCCAAATAGGCACACCCACCGGATCGCAACTGACCTGGCTGATCTGCGTGGGCGGCACTGACTGAGGTGATGCTGGAGTAATGGTGCCCTGTTCTGGTCGAATTCCCCTCGTTGTCTGAGTAATTCGGCAGACCCGCTCCAGAAAATATCCCCCCGGTCGAGAGCTGGGGCCGAGCCAGATGGCCCGCAGTCTCAAAGTATATTCTGGTTCGTTCCCCTGCACGACTCCCCGCAACTCCCAGAAATTATCTTCCGGCAGAGGGGGTTGCATGCGGCTCAGGGCTGTCAGCTTGAGGCGAGTCATCTGCTGGTTCACCTGCAACAGCCAAAGTTCCGCATCAGACCAGGCTCTTCCCTGCAATTGCTCTTGCAGAATCGCTTCTGTCTGATTCAGCAGGGTTGCACCGCGAGGGGTGTGGTCGCTAGGCGGGTCAAACCGAACCACAAAGGCACTGCGTCGGAAGTCATCTGCCAGCAGGCTGGGAAATCCTCTTAACACATCTTGCAGGCGAAAGTGGAAATTGAGCCAACCACTTATTACCAGACTAAGCAACCCCAGAATAATGAGTTCCTGTCGCACAGCCGGCGGCGGAATACGTAAGACCAACCCCGGCAGAAACTTAGGGATAGCATAAATGATGACCGACACCGCCGGCCACCAGATGATCGCTGTTTCCAGGTTCTCCTGCGGGTCGCCCCAGCCCTGGAACAGAAACACACAGGCGAGCGCTCCGGCAATCCAATGACTGGGACGAATCACCAGTCCCAGCAGGTTGATGCGAACACCTGCCAGCCCCCAAGCCACCCCAACCGTGAGAAACAGCGCCCCCAGCCGAGCCAACAGGTCGCGCACAAAGCCGGTCTGGGTCGCGATCGACATAGCCCATGAAAACAGACTGAGCAGCACAAAGGTCTGCCAGGAAAGCGCCTGGGGTGGACGAAACTGCTTCCAAAGGTGATTTAGCAGATCTTTCACAGCGATCTCTCATAGCCGCTCAGGATGGTGCCGTATTTCTGAGCAAAGATAGGACCGATCACCTCGTCTGGAGACGTCTAACCAGACCAAGCCCTGCTCTAAGAAATGGCACTTGAGTCTATTCTCGTCCTGGTAGTGGTGTGCAAGTCATGATTGGGTGAGTTGCGGGCTGCGCCCGCAACTCACCCAATCATTACAAGTTTAGGAGCACCAAAAAACTTTTTACATCATGAGCGCGTAGTGTCATCACTCACTCCCCCCCTTGAGCTAACCTGCTGGGAGCCGAATCGTGCTGTCAAACAGCAAGCGCAACAACAGCAGAATGGAAATGGCGGTGTAACTCATGGCATTGGCTAATAAGATGGCGCTAGCTTGGCGTGCGTCTTCTCCCACCTCACGGGCTTTCATGCCGGTGCGCCGTAGCCCCCGCTGCTTGGGCTGGCTGAGTCGCCGTCGTTGCAAGGTTGCTTCGCGACGGGCAATCCGTTCTTGGTCGGTCAGGAGCAAATTTTTGAGTTGAGTGAGAGCGAAGACTTTGGCGAAAAAGCTGAGGAAAAAGACAACAAACCCCGCCAGGATGATCCACAAAAACTGATCGGGGGGCAGCCAGCCAAAGAAGATAAAGGTCAGCAAGACCTGCTGCAAATCTAGCGGGATAACGGCCTGAATGCTGAAGAAAATCAACCAACCTACCGCTGCTGTAAATAGGTTCAGGGTTGCTGCGTACTCCACTGCCTTGCGTGCCCCCAAAAACAGTTCTCGTCGCAAAACGATTGCTTCAATGGCGATCGCCACCAGCAGAAACAGAATTTGAAAGGCGATCGCCCGCAGCGGCAAGACAGGCACAAACATGAGCGTCCAAGGTCGGGAATCAGTCCAAAAACCAAAATTGCCCCTCCAAACTCATACGGAATCCGTTGCTTATAGGGTCGGTTAGTTTTTGGTAGAACGCCCGCTGCGCGGGCGCTCTACCAAAAACTAACTGCTACTTTATAGGCGGATTCCGTATCAGACACAGATCTGGAGATGAGCCTAGGTTAGCAGAAGGGCAAGGGGCCGTGGCGTGAAGTTTAATGGCCTCGAGTCGGCAGAGGCAGCATAATGGAGTTACTCGGGCCTGTAGCGCTATCCCTAGAAAGAAAACTCATTTTTTTGACCTAATGGCTCTATCAATAGCGTTTAGGTTGGTGAAAGTTAGGATGATTATGGTTTAATCATCTGGTGGCAGTATTCCGGTTTTTCGATCGCAGTCAAGTTGCCAGAGGCACCCTCATGAGTACAGTCAAAACAGCTTCACGCAGCGGCATTGGCATTCGGACGGCACAGATGCGTTCTGAGCGCATTGCGGGTCAGATTCATGTCTATGATGGGGCGGGCAAGGGCAAGTCGCAGGCGGCGCTAGGGGTAGTGTTGCGCTCGATTGGCCTGGGGATTAATTCTCAGGAGCAGACCCGTGTGTTGTTGCTGCGGTTTCTCAAGGGGCCGGGTCGTCCCTATGCCGAAGACGCGGCGATCGAGGCGTTACAGCGAGGGTTTCCCCACCTGATCGACCAGGTACGGACGGGCCGAGCAGAATTCTTCGGGCCAGACGAAATCACCAAGTTTGACCGGCAGGAGGCCCAGCGCGGGTGGGATGTAGCTAAGGGAGCGATCGCCTCTGGTCTCTATTCCGTCGTCGTGCTAGACGAAATTAACCCAGTCTTGGATCTGGGTCTGTTGCCTGTAGATGAAGTGGTGCGTTACCTGAAAAATAAACCCGATGAACTGGAAATTATCGCAACCGGGCGCGGCGCACCGCAGGCCCTGCTGGATATTGCCGACCTGCACTCCGAGATGAAGCCCCACTACCACCCCAACGCTGCCGCCCATGGCATTGATGGCGTAGAGATCTACACGGGGGCGGGCAAGGGCAAGTCTACCAGTGCCCTGGGCAAGGCATTGCAGGCGATCGGCAAGGGCATCAGCCAGGACAAGTCGCACCGAGTGCTGATTATGCAATGGCTCAAGGGAGGAGCGGGCTACACGGAAGATGCAGCGATCGCCGCTCTCCACCAAAGCTACCCCAACTTGGTGGATCACCAACGCTGTGGTCGGGATGCCATCGTGTGGCGGGGGCAACAACAGGAACTCGATTATGTGGAGGCAGAGCGGGGCTGGGAAATTGCGCGGGCGGCGATCGCCTCTGGCCTCTACAAAACCGTCATTCTGGATGAGCTAAACCCTACCGTTGACCTGGAACTACTGCCCCAGCAACCCATTATCCAAGCGCTCCTGCGGAAACCACGAGACACCGAAGTGATCATTACAGGACGATGCAAGTATCCCCCTGCCTACTTCGATTTGGCTAGCATTCATTCTGAGGTGTTCTGCCACAAACACTATGCTGAGAAGGGCATTGACCTGAAGCGGGGCGTTGATTTTTAGCCGCATCACCGCGCCAGCAATGCCTGGGAAGTATGGGGCTACGCGCTCATGATGTCAATGCGTTTTGTGGGAATCCCCGCTGCACAGGGGTTCCCACAAAACCCGTTGTCCCAACCTATGCGTGTCGCACTATAGTCAATGTGACGTAGTCAACGTGACGTCAGTTCGGGTTAATCTGCCTCAACCCAATTTGGCTAACGCCGCCTTGACAAAGGTGGGATCCAAGTGTTTTGCCATGTCAGGGATAGTGTCAATCTTGCCCTGGGCCTTGAGGAACCGCGCCATTTCATTCATAGGTTTGAGTAGCGAAAGGTCGCTGTTGGGATTGCCCAGCATCTCCACGTTGGTGGCTAGGTCGGGGAGTTGCAGTCCTTTGAGTTGCTCAGCCAGTTCCGCAGGCGTGATGTTGAGGCGCTTTGCCATGATGGGGAGTCCTTCCTGGGGATTTTTCTGGAGGAACTCCAGCCCCTTAAAGTTGCCATCTACAAACGCCTGCACCGCCTGGGGATTGGCAGCGATGAACTTGCTGCTAAAGCAATAGAGGTCGGCGATCGCCGTGGGCATTTCTTTGGTTGAAAACAGGATTCGCCCATCTTTCTGGGCAGCGTTGGCCTGGTCACTAAAGGGTGAGTAGGTGTAGACGACCTCGATACTCCCCGCCTGATAGGCGGCAGCGGCAGCATCGGGAGTCAAGTTCACAAATTCCACATCATTCTCGGTCAAGCCCGCCTGCGCCAGCACTTGCAGGACAAAAAACTGACCAATTCCTCCGCGCTCTGCACCGATTTTTCGCCCCTTCAGGTCTTGTAGGTTCTTCACCGAGTTCCGTGCCAGGATGACATCGGCTCCCAGCGACGTGTCAAGTACTGTCACCACCTGAATATCAACGTTGCGGGCCGCCAGACTGACAACCTCGGAGGTCACAGGAGCAATGCCGTCTAGTTGACCGGCAGTGTAGGCGGGAAATGCCTGGGCAACGGTGTCAAATAGTTTGATATCTAGCTCCAGTCCCAGTTCTTCAAAAAATCCCTTTTCCTGAGCAATGATCATCGGCGTGTTGCCAATCCAGGTTGTGATCGCCATTGATGCCTTCATGGGGCCACTGGCGGGGGATGTGGCTGCACCAGGAGCACCAGGGGTAGCAGGAGCAGACGGGGATGGACTGGTTTGAGCGCAGGCATGGAGGGCCGTGGAGGCGATCGCCCCCCCCATCATCCAGAGAGCTTGGCGGCGCGTCCAACGAGGAAACTGGGAGAAGGTCATGACAGGATGGTGTTAAGGAGCGATTCTACTTCTTATCCTTTCTTGGGTTAGGGGAACGGTATTTTAAACTACCTTCTGAAAGGCACGGTGTCTCTGCTGAACGGTATGGTGTCACATCCTGTGTGGAAATTTCCTTCGCGTTAGCTTTGCTCCTGAATTTCTGGAGTACGATGATGCATTTCCTCCAGAAGGGGGCTTAACTCGCGCGTGAGTTGTCCAGCCCGGACGAGCTTGGCGTAGGTGTCCACTTCCACTGCAAATAACTCCTCTTGCAGACGTTCATTCATGTACTCGCGCAGATTGGGATGTTCGTCCAGCAGACGTTCAACCGTGACGGAAATTTGATCAATTTCGCCTTTGAGCAGCGATGTCTGATAACGACAAAACTCTGGGTCAACCCCCGGCCGACTCTCAATCGTCGGCAGATATTCTAGGACGCGACTGAGCGCTGTCTGGCGTGCCATCAGTTCAATGTATTGCTGACGCAGGGGTTGGTCTCCCAGCAAATTCAAAGCCTTCAACAGCGGTTGAATGGTCAACCCCTGCACCAACAGCGTAAACAACACCGCCCCAAAGACGATTGCAATCACCTTATCCCGTTCTGGTAGGTTGATGGGGATGCTCAAGGCCAGGGCGATCGACACTGTTCCGCGTAGCCCACCCCACCACAGGATCGTCTTTTCTGCGATGGGTAGCTCTAGGTTGCCCAGCTTGTTACTCAGCAGCCCCAGACCATAGATGGCGATCGCCCGTGACACCAGCATCCCCACAATCGTCAGAGCAATCAGCCCCAAGTTATCGATCAGACTGTCAAAGTGGATCTGGTCGCCCACCAGAAGAAACACCAGGGAATTGATGA
Organism: Synechococcales cyanobacterium M55_K2018_004; assembly: GCA_015295905.1. Lineage (GTDB taxonomy): Bacteria > Cyanobacteriota > Cyanobacteriia > Elainellales > Elainellaceae > DVEB01. Next base: position 5,643 of record DVEB01000208.1, on the reverse strand, counting down.
AAAAGGCCAAAAACTCCCAGAACTCACTCACCAGTACTCGTGTCCGCGGACTCATGCCAATGCGGGAGCCAAAGTTGCCCAAGATCAGCCCTGCAGTCACTGTGGCGATCACTCCTGAACCCCCCAAGTCTTCTGCAATCAGATAGGTGGCATAGGCGGCCACCAGCGTCAGGGACTGTTCCACCAGAGGCAGGTCAAACCGCTGGGTTAGAAAGGAAATCCCAAACCCAATAATTAGGCCAACGGCGACGCCAATTCCCACCACTGTCACTAGTTCCAGCACAATCGGCTGCACCTGCAACATCGTCAGGCTAGTAGCAGTCGCCACCAAAAACCCAAAGGCCACCACAGCCATACCATCGTTGAACAAGCTCTCGCCCTCCATGATGGTGGAAGCCCGGCGGCTCACCCCCAGTTCACGAAATAGAGCCGTCACAGCGACCGGGTCGGTGGCAGAGAGACTAGCCCCGATCAGCAGCGCCGTCGAGAGCGACAGCCCTGCAAAGTGGTTCAAGCCAAATGTAATGCCAGCGATCGCCACCAACACTCCCAACGTGGCATAGAGCACAATTGGCAGAAAGTAACGTTTGAGGGCAGCCCATTGCAGGTTCCAGGCCGCTTCAAACAAGAGGGGGGGCAGAAAAATCAGCAAAATTAATGCAGGGGAGAGGTCTACCAGCCGCACATCCAGCAGAGCCAGTACCAGCCCCACCATCACCAGTGCCAACGTATAGGGGATCTGGCTAGCACGCCCCAGCATTTGCGGCAGCCCCGCTACTGTGAGAGCCAGCGATAGGACGAGCAAGAACTGTTTCAAGTTCTCCTCGATAGCAGCTTCTTGTAGTCCGGCCTCAAGTCCTAAAATCACCATGGCTCAACTGTAATCAACATTAGTTTGGGTTGAGAGAGTTTCGGGGCACTGCGCACTGTGCAGTGCCCCGAAACTCTTGGTTGTCTACTCGTCACGCGCAGCAAACCAAAAGTTTCAGCGTCTCCAGAATTCACGTTAATACCGTAATTCCATACGTACCGTTTGAGCAGACTCGTGGCCTGCGGGTCCCCCCAAATGACCGAAGTTATGCAATCGATCATCCTGAGGGAGCGTTACCCTCAATAAAATCAACAACTTGGTGCAGAAAACCGGGTTTCGTGACCACCAGAATGGTTGACCCTGCTTCCAGAACCGTATTGCCGTTGGGGATGACTAGATTATCGTGCAGGTGGTGCTGATAGCCAATGATTAATGAGTCACTGGGGAATTTGCTGTCCTGGGCAATTTGAGCTACTGTCCGTCCAACCACTGGGCAGTCCATCGGGATTGCTAGCTTGATCACTTCAATTTGTCCCTGTTCAAAGTGCATCATCGACTCCACCTGAGGATACTCGATGGCATTTGCCATCGTCGCCACTGCCAAGTCAATCGAACTCACAACGGTAGTTGCTCCCGCGATCCGATAAGGCTCCTCAAAGTCGCGATGGCGCATCCGGACCACAATTTGCGGCACACCATAATGCTTTGCCAAGGTCACCATTGCCAGATTCAGCGCATCCTCCCGCAGGACTGCTGCTAGGGCATCGGCTTTGCGGATGCCAGCCTCCAGTAGAATTTCGGTGCTGACTGCGCTCCCCTCAAAGGCCATCACGCCCAACTGCTCTCGCGCATACCGACAGGCGGCTGAGTCATGGTCGATGATGGCGACGGTGTGCCCCAAATCAATCAACGTTTGAGCTAGGTTCAGGCCAATTAACCCCGCTCCCCCAATCAGGACATACATAGGCGATCGCCCTCCTCAGAACACATGAGAAACCGTTGCTTGCTTTCCTGCTGCCTTAGAGTCGGTGGTGTGGACCACCCCACCGACTCCCGTGATACAGCGCTACACGCATAGGTTAGGACAACACGTTTTGTGGGAAACCCCGTACTCCCAGGGTACGCACATCCCACGCCTAGTGTGGGTTTAGTCTGCCCGTAGCGGGCTAAAACCACACTAGACCTCCAAAATGAGAATTGCGCAGCAATGCCTGAATTTTCGGAAGTGAAATCATTCAGCAGTAAGCTAGATTAGATTAGGAAAAAATCTGCCAACGAATCTGGGTTTATCGATGCATTTTTTGTGCCTCCGGGGAAGCATGGTGTAAAGCCTGGATTGAGTCAGGCGGTTTTTTTGTCGTTTGTCGTGATTCCACCCTCAGTTGTCGAATGGCTTCAGAACCTCACCACAACCATCTACTGATCGTTGAAGACAACAAAGGACGACGGGAATACACACTAGACAGTCCTGTTTATTCAATTGGTCGAGATCCGAAGTGTGACATTCGGCTGGTGTCGCAGTTTGTTTCTCGCCGCCATGCCACACTGGTGCAGTTGCCCAACGAAGATGGCAGCTACTATTACCGCATTGTGGATGGCAACTTGAAGGGTAAACCCAGCGCCAACGGACTGCTGATTAACGGGCGCAAACTCCAGGCCCATGACCTGCAGGACGAGGACAAAATTGTCTTTGGCCCCCAAGTTTACGCTATCTACTATCTGCTCAAGCGGGATGCAGTTTCCACCGTGCCACCCGACGAGTTCGACATCACGCTGATCAGTCCCAATATGGTTGGGGATCCTGAAGATGAACGAGATGACACCGATGAGCCTGAAGAGGCCGACGAAGACTTCGACCCCAGGGATGATGAGTAGCGATCGCCAGGATTGCTGGACTATAATCTGAAAAAATTTGGTGTTGCCCAGTTTCAACCCAACTCTAATGCCATCAGAAGCCCACGAAAAACATCTTTTAATCATCGAGGATGATAAGGGTCAGGAGGAGTACACCCTGGAGCAGGCGATCTACTCCATCGGTCGAGATCCACGATGTGATATTCGTCTGGTGTCACAGTTCGTTTCTCGTCACCACGCTACTCTGAGGCGGCACTTTAATGAAGATGGCAGTTACGATTACTGCATTGAAGATGGCAACTTTGAAGGCCAGCGCAGTGCTAACGGGTTAATCATCAACGGACGTAGCCTGCAATCTCACACGCTGAAGCACCTAGATGTGATTATTTTTGGGCCGCAGGTGCGGGCAACCTATTACCGCCTTAGGCGCGATCCATTTTCAACAACACCACCTGATGAGTTTGACATTACGCTGATTAATCCTGCCACCGCAGAAAAAACGGCCAGTTAGTTCACGGGTGAACACAAATTTAGATTATTGTTTTTAGATTATTGTTAACGTTAGTTCTGGCTAAGGGGGTTTTCCGTGCGCGACGCGCACGGAAAAGCAAGGGTTTCAGCGTATCCCGAATTCACATTATTGTCAGATTATTGGATTATCTGTGATCGTGACAGCACCCTGTAGCCTCCTGTCTAGGAAGGGGAGGGACTGGATCATAGCCACCAGGGTGAAACGGATGACAACGGGTAATGCGACGGATGGCCAGCCAGCTTCCGCGCAGCGACCCATAGCGAGCGATCGCCTCTAGGGCATATTGGGAACAGGTTGGTTGAAAGCGGCAGGTGGGCGGCGTGAGGGGGGAGATAAACGCTCGATAGAAGCGAATCAGAGCCAGCAACAATGCTTTCATAGCAGTAGAACAAACGATAGAAATAGAGCAAGAAATAGAGAAATAGAACTCAAGCAAGCATCCAGGTTGAAGCAGACTGGCAGCCTCAAGGGGAACAGGTCATCGAGTCAGTCGGTTCGTAGTCTTTGCAGTCAATGGCCTGTTCCGACAAGGCAATATCTGGATGAACCGCACACTTGATCTGATAATTGCCACTAAAGAAGCGACAGTTCGCACAGGGGATTTGGTGCATCTGCTGAGCGCGCGCCACACTATCTCGCAGAGCACTCCAGAGATTCCATGCAGTGAGAGCCATAATCACCCAGGCCAGCACAAAGCAAAGCGGCACCAGCAAGAGTTGGAGGATATGCAGAACACCACGCAGTAGAAAAACCGCCGTCTCTACCATAGCGATCATTCCTGAAGAAAGACTATAGAACGAAAGCCACGTTGTTGGAACATTGCGGAAATGGAGGTGGCATCGTCCTGCTTTTCTCATTAAAGCAAAACTTTCTACACCTGCAGGGGCGCTGAGGATCGATAGGATGCGAACCCCCAACTTGGGGAGGTGGTCGCCAGTTCCAGCCAGCAGATTAGCAAACGTCCTGTTCCGACGGAGCAGCCGAGCGGGTAGGGGCGATCGCTCCCGATCGTTTCAGGCAGCGGCAATTCTTAGGATTAAAGGCCACTAGTATTAAAGACCAAACGCCCAACATGAGAACTGCTGTTCACCCAGGCTTCGGGACAAAGAGTTTACAATTTACAATAAGAGCAGGGAATTGTCCTGACTACCGAATTGTTTTGAGAGCACCCCCTATGCCTCCTCGCTGGCCTCGTAAACCTGACCGCACCGACCCTGCTTTTCGTCGTTTGGATGACCGAATGAATTTTGCTACCCATGTTGCTGTATTTGCGGCGGTCAACTCTGGCCTCTGGTTTACCCGATTACTCCAGTCCTACGACTGGGGCTGGACGACTTGGTTCACGGGTCTCTGGTTTGCTGGGCTGGTGATTCATGGCATCTATATTTTTGCGATCGCCAACTACCCAGTTCCAACCGATTCTGCCAACAAGATTTCTTCTCACTCGCCTTAGCCAGGAAGTTTAACGATGGCAAGATTTAACACTGCGGAAGCAATTGAACAGCTCGCCTCTGAAATCGGCGACAAAGTTTACATTGATGTGGCCAAGTGGCATCTCTACCTGCGTGATGCCCACCTGCACACAGTGCTAGCAGAACAATTTTTGCCTCTGCTCGAAAAAGGCTCGGTCAGTGAAGATCAGGTGACGCGCATTCTGCAAAGCATTCCCGTAAAACTAGGGGGTGGCAAACGAGAAGTTCCCCTCTCAGAACTCCTCCCCATGCAGTCTCAAGTTCACCTAATGGATGTGCTGGAAGAGTACCAGCGCAATCTATAGCCTCCTGCCTGAGCGGCTTCGCAGTTCCCTAGTTCAACGCAAATTCCAGATAAGCTGAAACCCCTTAATGTTCTGTGGGCATCGCCTACAGAACATTAAGGGGTTTGGGGCACCGCGCCAGGCGCGGAGGTTAGTTCAAACTCTCATCAGCGAAGGTGGCCTGACGACGACCACCAGGAATCTTCCAGTCTGGGTTTTCACCGCCGATGATCAGGCGTTTTAGCGGCACATACTCTTTGCTGAACTGCTGGAAACTGTTAATCAAAACGTCCAGGGCGATCGCATCTGTGGTGCCCAGGTCAAACCAACAGCGTGCCCATACCCCCTCAAACTCCACCTCACCCATGTTGTGCATCAACGACATGAAGCTGCCTTCGGCCTGGTCTTCATCGTAGGTCATATAGCTGATGTCCACGCCAGAATCCTGCACTTGCAGGTTTTCGGCATTGAAGCCTCCCAGTTTCCCCAGGAAAAACCAGGAGTTAAAGACTTCTTCGACATACTGACGCTCTAGTTCAGATGGAACATCGCTAAACTCCAGCCAGATCCACAGGTCAAAGAAGTCACACTCACGAAACTCAACTTTCATAGGGGCGCGATCTCTTTAAGCGCGAGCGGCGTTGTTGCATGAGGGGAGGGTTGCGGGCGGGAGAGACATGGTAGATTTCA
>DVEB01000337.1 GCA_015295905.1 Synechococcales cyanobacterium M55_K2018_004 | reverse complement strand
CCCGCCTGCATCAGCCGGTCAATCACCCGTGCATAGGCGGCGCGTTGCCAAGGCCAGCTTTGAATGGGGGCCAGTTCAGGGTAGCGTTGGGGGTCTGTCAAGTAATCGGCCCCGCGTGCGAGGGACTCCTGATCCATCGCCAAAATCACAATCTGCTCAGGCGGCGGCACCTGACCCCGCACTCGAAAAAACAGCACTTGGGACTGACGCTCTAGCCACTGCACCGTGCCCAGATCCACCGCAGTGGCGATCGCCCCTAACCCTGCCCACAGCCCAATCAACCCCAACCCTAACCCCCTCCAGGGAAAGTTGGCAGTGAAAGACTGCGGTCTGGCCGTATTGCGCTTCATCGTCACTCGACTTGCAGATTAGAAGAACGGCAGGCGGGGGCGAGGAATACGAGGAATTGGCAAACTCGGCACGCTTAACGGAAAGGGCACCCCAGGATAGAGTCGCTGAAAGACGCTGCGAATATTGGCCAGCCCTGGCAGTTGTTCAACGTAGCTGCGGAACAAATCTCCGTTAAGAATTGCCAGAAATTCTTCTACAGTCAGATTCACGGGTTCTCCGAGCCGCTGTCCCTTGCGGGTGGCGATTTTTTGCCCCGCACTGAGGGTGACGGTCTCTGCCTCAGCCGTTGCTGGCGTTGCTGGTATTGCAGGGGTTGCCTGAGGTGAGTCCCCTGGTTGCTCAGCCTCCGGTTGTTTGGTCACAATCACCTCCCCCTCCAGCACCTTAATTTGTTCCTGTCCAGTTTCATCGACCTCCAGAATGTAGGTGGTGCCCCGCACGCCAGCCGTGACCGAACTGGTGCAACCGTTGACCGCCCCGTTGACGAGCAAAACACCCCGCTGCAGTTGGGCACACTGCCCAATGGTGAGAACTGAATGACGCGACAACCGAGCCACTGCTCCAGTATTAAAATTGACTTGTGTTCGGGCAACGCCAGTGCGCACCTGTTGCCCTCGATTCGCAACGTCATTGACTCGCGCTAGGGTGTTTTGGATGTAGACCTCACTGCCATCCAGAATCTCTGAAATTCTGCCCTGGCTAATTGCGGGTTGGGCAACTAGGGGCAGGCTTGACACGCTAAGGGCGAACGTCAGACAAAGGCTCACCAGAAAATGAAAAATCAAACGCCATCGAAAACGTTGGTGCTGAGCGGGTGAGACGAGTCTCCCATTGATGGCTTCAGCCATTTGGACGCTATTTCTAGATGGCCGGCAAGTCAGCTTGGGTTGGAAAAAACGGTAGGGCATAGCGCGTTTTGATCAGGAATTGTGACTCAGTCAAACCAGTGACTCACTCGAATCAATGGATGCATGCTGCCCTGAATGGTTAGGAGACAAGCTCGCTTTCCACAGCCCAGCCCCATGGCCAGCACCCCGAACTGTGGACCCGAACTGTGGAGGCGTTAGATACATGAGATGCAATGGCGAGGGGTCAGACCCCCCACTGTCCTATATTACTCGCACCACCACGAGAGATCAGGATTAATTTATGTAATTTCACGTAGACGACCTCTGAAGCTGGTAATGCCAGTGGCGTTGCTGATTTAAGCAATGATTTTTTGAGTGTGCCCCTCACGCAAAAAATCATGTTGGGATTAAGCAACGCCATTCCAGCTAGCCACTGAGTTCGTCCGCCAGCTAATGCGCCTTTCGCTGAGAGAGCCAGAAAATTCGCTTACTAACTTTGCAGTTGTCCCTGGAATGAAGACTGGAGGAATTGGTATGAGCTCGAAGCTGAACATACTATCTCCATAGTCTATTGGCGTTAGTAAGATAAACGAGTTGTACGCTACGAAATTAATTGTTGGAACCATTCAACATTCTATTTGGTAGCCTTATAGAAACTGAATAGGGTAACAGTTGTGTAAGACTCGATGGATGAGTTGATCTGATGATTTGATCTATGGTTGTTAATCAGTCTCTTAAACAGGAGTGGCCATCGCATGAGCTACGACTGGGAATTGCAGTAAATTGATACCTGCCTGCACCCATCTGGTTTTACCTGAATTAAGACAGGCTTCAGACGGCGATCGCGCGTATCTAGAAACCGGACCAAGTCTCCCGAACCTGGGGTTGAAAAGGTTGGATTGCGCAAAGCGTGTCGTCAATCGCAGCGAGTGTTGCCCTGTTGCAACCCGACAATCACAGCACGGGGGCATCATTACCAAACCGTCTGATGGCGATACAGGATTCAGCTATCGAGATCACCCTATGCTACGGCACACGCTGGTAGACGGAGTGAGTGTGGCTGCATGACCGCAAATTCAAACACAAATCCCTGGCAGCTAACCCTCAACTCCCACCGTTCTGATGGAAAGGCGGGGGACAAGGGGGCGCTCCCTTGTCCCGATCTGTCATTCTAGTTTTTGAAATTGGCATTAAGAAATGTGAATTCCAGAACAGCAAGGGTTTTGGAGTACCGTGCCCGGCGCAGTGTCCCAAAACCCGCTTAACCAGAACTGACGTTAAACCAATGGCCTCGATGGGAAGCCCGTTTGCAGTTGCACCCAACAAAACGTTACCTTTATATAAAACTATATTACTGTGTAGTAGTATAATGAAGCGAGACGATTGCCTGTAAGCCTGAGTCATAGGAGGCACACCCTGTGTCAGGGTGTGCGTCTGATGGCAGCGTGGCATCTGCAATTTAGGGGACACAAGCGCATTCACTCAGCCCTGCACGTCAGTTCTGTACGAATAGGCGCACCCCTTAGGGTAAGACCCGCAATTCAACAGCAGTGCCCCATCTCCCGTTCAAGCCCCGGAATTATTCACAGACAGTAATTGAACACTGACCCACTCAACCCAACCTCTGGAGATGAAATTATGGTGATGGAAAAGCTATCCCCTCCCCCCATTCAGCCTCCCCCCCACTTTGTGCAGGCTCGCACGATCGCCTTGGTGGTCGGGCTGATGCTGGCATCAGGGGGGATAGGGTGGTTTCTGAGTCAGGCCAGAGCAGACCGGCAACCAACGAGCGCCCCCGTGTCAGCAACGGCGGTTGCGCCGATATCGGTCGAAACAGCCGTAGTCCGGAAGCAGCCCGTAGCGGCTAACCGGGTCTTGACTGGCACCGTGGAGCCAGTGGAAAGTGTCACCCTGACGAGTCGGGTGATGGGGCAGATCCGCCAAATCTTTGTGCGGGAGGGCGATCGCGTCCAGGCAGGCGATCGCCTCGTGGTGATTGATGTGGCTGATCTCCAGGCCCAGGGGAACCAGGCCATTGCCGGGGTGAATATTGCCCAGTCCAATTTCCAGGCGGCCCAGGCCCGGGTACAGGAAGCCCGCGCCCAGTTGGTCGAAGCCGAAGCCCAGCTTGCGGAAGCCCAGCTTGAACAACGCCGGATGCAAATGTTGCGGTCTGAGGGGGCGGTGAGCCAGCAACTGCTAGACCAAGCCAACACGCGCGTCCAGACGACCCAGGCCCGGATCCAGCAGATCCGCGCTGGGATCAACCAGTCTCAGTCCGCGATGGAGCAAGCCATGGCGCAGGTGCGGCAGGCGCAGGCCCAGGTTCAACAAGTGTCTGCCAACCTCGACTATGGGACAGTGGTCGCTCCCTTTAGTGGTGTGGTCACCCGCAGACATGCGGAAGTGGGGGCGATGGCAGGTGCAGGGCAGCCCTTGGTGACCCTGGAAAGTAGCGATCGCCTGCGCTTTAGTACCCAGGTGCCAGAGTCGCTGATTGCCCAAGTGAAGCAGGGGCAGCCAGTCTCCATCCGCCTGGATGCATTGAACCGGAGTGTGTCGGGAATAGTCAGTCAGATCATTCCCTCGGCGGACCCCGTCAGCCGCAACTTCACTGTGAAAGTCACCTTCAATCAAGCTTCAGACATCATTCCAGGCATGTTTGGCCGGTTGCAGCTAAAGGATGAGGCTGCCGCAGCCCTGGGAGAGCGATTGGTTTTGATGGTGCCTCAGGCGGCGGTGGTGCAGCAGTTTGGCATCACGGGGGTCTACAAGGTTGAAAACGGGCAGGTTTCATTTCAGCCGATCACCACTGGCCAAACCTACGGCTCAAATATCGAGGTGTTTTCAGGGGTGGCCGAGAACGACCGATTGGTGCTCAACCCTGCGGCTGACCTGAAAAATGGCACCCCAGTCCAGACCAATCGTTAATTTGCACCTCTGAGTTCCTTTCAGCCCCAGCACCCCTGCTATGTCGCACGCCAACTCCTCCCAAAACTACAGCATCATTGGGCGAATAACCGCCTATTTCATCAACTCCCAGTTGACTATCCTGGTGATCGCAGCCCTGGTGATCTTTGGGCTGGCAGCCGTGACGTTCACCCCCAAAGAAGAAAACCCCCAGATTGTCGTTCCGGCAGCGGATGTGTATCTGCCCTATCCAGGGGCCTCCGCAGAGGTGGTTGCTGCCACCTTGACCACGCCGATCGAGGCCAAGCTACGGGAACTGTCCGGGGTAGAACATGTCTATTCGGCCTCTCAAGATTCCGGCGCCAAAATTACCGTCCAGTTTTTTGTGGGGCAAGACTGGGAAGACTCCTTGTTTAAGCTGCAAAACCATTTGTATAGCTATCAGGACTTGCTACCGCCTGGAGCGAGTTACCTAGTGAAGCCGGTCATTATTGACGATGTGCCGATTGTCACGTTGACTATCACTGGCAAAAACTATAGCGATAATCAACTGCGACGCATCGGCGAATGGCTGCTCGAAGACCTGCGGAGCATTCCCAATACGGCGAACCTGACGATTACTGGAGGACAACCCCGCGCGATTCGCGTAGACCTTGACCCTGACAAGCTGGCCAGCTATCGGCTGTCTCCGGGGCAGATTACCCAGCGCCTCCAGGGAGAGAATGTGCGTCTGCCCGCTGGCGATGTGTCCGTGGGTGACAACCGTCTGTTCATTGACGGAGGAAATCTGTTTCAGTCTGCCGATGATGTGGGCGAAATTATTGTTGGTTTTGCGCCCGGCTCCACGTCTCCCATTTACCTGCGGGATGTGGCAACGGTGGTGGATGACTTTGGCGATCGCACCACTCTGTCTCGCATCCACTACCGTCAGGACTGGGATGTCAGCAACCCCTACCCAGATTCGAAGGCGCGGCCAACCGGCGAATTCATGGCCCAACCTGCTATCACCATTGGCATTGCCAAGCAGAAGGGGACGAACGCGGTCACTGTGGCTCGGCAAATTTTTCAGCGGGTGGAGGAACTGAAGCCGCAGTTGCCCCCTGGCATTACCATCGCTGTCACCCGCAATGATGGCAAAACCGCCTCCAGAGCGGTTGGCGACCTCTATCAGAGTTTAGGGCTGGCCATTTTGACGGTGGTGGGGCTGCTGGTGATTTTCCTGGGCTGGCGTGAGTCCATGATTGTGGCGTTTGTGATCCCGCTGACGTTAGCAGGTACTCTGGCAGTGGGCTGGATTGCGGGGCAGACGATTAACCGCATCACCCTGTTTGCCCTGATTCTGGCGTTGGGGACGCTGGTGGACGATGCGATCGCTGTCACCGAAAATATTCACCGCCACTTTGAAGAAAAGCCAGAGATGAACTGGCGGGAGAAGACCCAAGCGGCGATCGCAGCAGTGAACGAACTGGGTACTCCTGTCATCCTTTCCACGGTTACGGTGATCCTGGCCTTCATCCCGATGGCCTTTGTGACAGGGATGATGGGGCCGTATATGGGGCCGATTCCGTTTAACGTCCCAGTGGCGATGATTGTTAGCACCACGCTTGCCCTCACCGTCACCCCCTATCTAGCCTTGCGCTTGATCAAGATTAAGCCCCGCACCAGTCAGGCAACAGCAGCCGAGGGTTCAGCGGCGATCGAGAACACTCGCATTTACCGCTGGTATCACTGGGTTATGGCACCCCTGCTGGATTCTGCGAGTCGTCGTCGCTTTGTCCTGTTCTGCATCACGGGACTGCTGCTGGCCTCCTTCATTTTGCCCCTGACCCAGACGGTCAAGTTTCGGATGCTGCCCAAGGCGAATAAGGACACCTTCCTGGTGCAGTTGGATGCGCCGCTGGGAACGGAACTGGCGAAGACCGATCGGATGATTCAAGACATTGAAGCGGTATTACGACAAACCCCAGAAATTACTAACTTTGAGACCTATGTGGGTGTAGGTGCCCCCATCGACTTCAACGGGATGCTGCGCGGCGCAACCGACCGGATTGGGGAACACTTTGCTGATATTCGCGTGCATCTGACGAACAAGGACGCCCGTTCTGATCAGTCGGAGGCGATTGTGTTCCGCTTACGGCCCAAGCTGACCGAAATTGCCCAGCGGCACAATGCGATCGTCAAACTCGTGGAAGACCCGCCTGGCCCACCTGTGCGCTCGACCATGCTGGCGGAGATCTACGGTCCCGATTATCCCACCCAGCGAGAGCTGGCTAAACAGGTGCGACAGGTGTTTGCACAAACGGATGAGGTGGTGGATATCGATGACTCGGTGAAAAACCAGATACCCCAGATGCGGCTGCTGGTGGATCGGGAGAAGGTGAACCGGGCCGGACTGACGACTCAAGACATTGCCCAAACGCTACAGATGGCGATTGCTGGTGCTCAGGTCTCGACGCTAAAAGTGCCGGGAGAACTGACTCCTGTGGCGATTCAGGTGCGGTTTGCCGATGCCAACCGACAGAGTATCGATGACCTCACGCGGATTCAACTGCCCACGGCCAGTGGCTCCTTGGTGCCGTTGACAGAACTGGTCACCTTCAAGCCCAGCGTAGTGGACCAGCCCATCTTGCACAAAGACCAGCGGCCTGTGACCTACGTTATGGGTGAAATGGGCGATCGCTCCTCGGTTTATGCCGTGCTTGACCAGATCATCTACTTCTTCCGCCATCCCCTGCCCCAGGGCTACTGGATCCAATGGGACGGAGAATGGAAGTTGACGCTGGATGTGTTCCGCGACTTGGGACTGGCGATGCTGGTAGCGGTTTTGCTGATCTACCTGATCCTGGTTGGGCAGTTCCGCAGCTTCAAGGTGCCGCTGATCATCCTGGGAAGTATTCCCTTGGCTCTGATCGGCATCCTGCTGGCCTTTGCGGTGAATGGCGTTTACTTCAGTGCTACAGCCATGATCGGGGTGATTGCCCTGGCAGGTATCGTGGTGCGTAATGCGATCGTGTTGCTGGAGTTTGTTGGAGACAAGCTGAAGGAAGGGGCTGGCCTGAAGGCCTCCATTTTGGAGGCTGGGGCGGTGCGCTTTCGCCCAATTTTGCTGACTAGTGTGACGACCATGCTCGGTACCCTCTCTATCCTGAATGATCCAGTATGGTCAGGGCTGGCATGGGCATTGCTGGGCGGGATGTTGACCTCCTCGGTGCTGACGTTGTTTGTTATCCCCTTGATGTACTATGGCGATCGCGCCAAGCATCTGGAGCGAGATGACTCCCCCGCAGCCTTAGACTTGCCTGAAGCCACCACACATTACAGCAACACCATGACCTGATACAGAATCTGCCCGTTAAGTCGCAGTTTGTTGTGGTGTAAAACGTGTGCTGTGCGGACGTTTTACATCAACCGACGGAGTCGATAAATATAGCTCTACACGCATAGGTTAGGACAAAGCGTTGTGTGGGAACTCCCGCGCCGTGGGGGTTCCCACACAACGCTTTTGACATCACGAGCGCGTAGCGCCATAGAAGAGGGACGTTCTGATTTTCATACTGATACCGACTCAATAACCGACGGAGTCGGTATTAGGTTATTCTGAGTGAGATCAATGTTGGGTGTGCGCCTCACCCCGAAAGAGTACACAAATGTGTGCTCAATAAAATGGCGATAGCGATACGCATGAATAATTAATGAATAAATGAATCATTCTGTTGCAGTGGTTTTGGGCGCAATTGGCGCTGGGATTGGAGGTGACCTTTTTGTCCGTGGTGTGGTTGGACTGGCGCACTGGGCCAGAGTTTCTGCTGGCATTATCGGTGCAACCGTAGCCGCCTTTGCAACCTCCAGCCCAGAATTATCGGTGGCCATTAGTTCTGCGCTTGACCAGAAGCCTCAGATTTCTCTGGGGGATGTTTTGGGCAGCAACGTTGTCAACGTCGCCCTGATTTTGGCACTGGCGCTGCTCATTGCAGGGGTGCAAAGCTCGCGTGACAGCATCAAGCGCGACTTTCCTGCTGCCCTGGTCACACCAATTGTGATTGGCTTGCTTTCACTGGATGGTGTGCTGTCACAGCTAGATGGCTTTGTGCTGCTGAGCATATTCTTAGTTTGGCTAATCGCGGTTATCCTTGAAGCCCGTAGGCAGCAAAGTGCATCCGACGAAGTGCTGGGTGAGTCTCGCAGTTGGCTTGCAGTTATTCTATGTGTTGTGGGGCTTGGCTTGCTCATTCTCGCGGCACACCTGATCGTAGGGGGAGCGACTGGTATTGCGCTTGCTTTTGGAGTTGATGAGTTTGTGATCGGTGCAACAATTGTTGCGGTTGGCACATCCATGCCAGAACTCGCAACCACAATTGTTTCCAGGCTACGGGGACATGAAGAAGTAGCCCTTGGAACCATCCTGGGCAGTAACATCTTCAATAGTCTCTGGGTCGTTGGTGTGGCTGCGGCAATTTCTCCCATTGCCGTGAACTGGCAGGAAGTATCAGTCGCTCTAGTGTTTGGAGTGCTGACCGTGATCCTCACATTCCCGACCAGTCGAGGTCGGATAGAACGCAGACGTGGAGCAGTATTACTAGCGCTTTATCTGGTTTATCTGGTGATCATCATCAACTAATCATTGCTGGGAACGGCTTACCCTTAGGCTTCTTACAAAATTAAAGTGAACGTCAGTTCTGGTTAAGCGGGTTTTGGGGCACCGCGCCGGGCGCGGTGCCCCAAAACCCTTGCTATTCCGTGCGCGACGCGCACGGAATAGCAAGGGCTTCAGCGTATTCCGAATTCACGTTGATTAACTTTTTTGTGAGTGGACAGCAGAGCCGCCCACTCACAAAAAGTTGGTCAAGTTATTTTTGTTATTTTTTAAGGATGCTTACTCTCCGTAGGCGTCGCTGACAACTTTGCCGCGAAACACCACATAGTTGTAGAGGTTATAAGCCAGCATGATGGGAATTAAAAACCCAATGAAGGTGAGCATGAAGACTAGGGAACTGGGGGCGGCAGCCGCCTCATAAATTGTGATGCTTGGGGGGATGATATTGGGGAAGATCAGAAACCCTAGCCCGATGAATGATAGCGCAAATAAGAGAAAAGTCCAGAGGATAGGAGTAACCTCCTCTCGATTTTTTAGACTTTGTAGCAGCAACCAAACTAACACCCCTCCCAGAACAGGAATCAACCCAAAAATATAGACCATGGGGGCGCTGAATAACAACGCGCGGGCATGCTCAGACAAGATCGGCGTTGTCACCGTAATAAATACTGCACCCGCCAAGGTTGTCCAGGTTGCGATGGTGGCCGTTTTGTAATGGGTCTCCTGTAGCTCGCCAGAGGTCTTGAGAATGAGATAGGTAGAACCAACCAAGACGTAAGCCTGGATCAGAGTCAGCGCCACAATGACCGATCGCCAAGTCAACCAGTCCCAAATGCTGCCTGCAAAGTGCCCTGCGGCATCTACAGTAATGCCTTCAAACACACTGCCAAGGGCAAAGCCCTGACCTAGGGCGGCAAGAAAGCTGCCTACTCCAAAGGCAATATTCCAGACCAGTTTATTCTCCGCATTCTCGCGGAATTCAAAGGAAACTGCCCGGAGAATTAACCCCACGACCATAATGACGGCTGGGAGGTACAGGGCATTGAGGATTGTGGCGTAGGCGAGGGGAAATGCTCCAAACAGCGATCCCCCCATCAGTACTAACCACGTCTCATTGGCGTCCCATACATTCCCCAGACTGGTCATCAAAATGCTGCGGCGTTCCTCGCTGGAGGCCGTTAAGGACAGAATGCCAACGCCCAAGTCGAACCCATCCAAGAGAACGTAGAGAAACAGGAACAGCCCTAGGATAAAAAACCAGACTTGGGGCAAAAACTGTTGTAAGGGTTCCATCTTAACCTCCTACTGTTGTGCTTCGGCAGGACGGCGATCGCGCTCATGTTGAGCCAGGTCAATTCCTAGTTTGGGTTGCCCTCCAACGACGGGAGCAGGCAACTCTAGGTTGGGGCCTTTGCGAATAATCCGACTGCCAAAGAACAGCGCTGCCGTTAGGAACACAAGGTACATGCTGGTCAACCCTACGAGAGAAAACAAGACTTCGCCGGCAGGCAGATGAGACGCTGACTCAACCGTCCGCATCTCGCCATAGACAATCCACGGTTGCCGTCCCACACAACGCACAATCCAGCCTGTTTCGACTGCTAGGTAGCCTAGAGGTGCAGCCAAAATCCAGCCTCGCATTAACCATCGCTGCTGGGCGATCGCCCCCTCTGCAAGCCCGCCGCGCAGCCATTGAATCACACTGACGATCATCAAGGCTGCAAAGAACATGCCAATGCCAGACATGATGCGGAATGAGTAGTAAATCAGCCCAATCATGTGGGGACGATTGGCCGGTTCCCACTCCTTCAGCCCCTTCACGGGTTCATCCAGCGTGGGTTTCAGTTCCAGTAGGTAGCTGAGCGCTCCTGGAATTTTGACCTCCCACTCATTGCGCTCTGCCTTGTCGTTGGGAATTGCCAACAAGCTCCAGTCAGCCCGTTCCCCGGCAGGAATAGTCTCCCACTGGGCCTCCATCGCAGCAAGTTTGGCTGGCTGGTAGTGATAGACCTGCTCGGCACTCAAGTGGCCAACGAAGATCTGGAGCGGTGCGATTAGAACCAGTCCCGCCAGGATTACCTTGAAGGACTTGGCAAAGAAAGCGGCATGACGCCGATTCAACACATACCAGGCACTAATCCCCCCGATCACAAAGAGGGAAGTCTCTAACGTAGCCAAAAACATGTGGAGGAAGCTTTTGACCATGAAGGGGTTGGCGATCGCCTGAAAATAGTCCTGCACTACAAACTTGCCATCGACAAACACGCCCCCTGCAGGAGTTTGCAGCCAGGAATTAGCCGCCAGGATCCAGAAGGTTGAAAGATTAGCACCAATTGCCACCAGGATTGTGGAAATAAAGTGAATGACTGGCGGTACTCGTTCCCAACCAAACAGCATAATGCCGAGGAAACTGGCCTCTAACATAAATGCCATCGTGCCTTCAAAGCCTAAGACCGTGCCAAAGAAGTCGCCAACAGACTCGGAAAAGGGCGCCCAGTTCAGCCCAAACTGAAACGCCATCGGCAATCCAGAAGCGACTCCAATGCCAAAATTGAGGACATACAATTTCGACCAGAAGCGAGCATGGCGATAGTAGTCTAAATTGCGGGTCTTAAGCCATAGCCCTTCGATGATGATGAGGTAAATGGCCATTCCTGTTGTGAGAACAGGCCACAGCATATGGAAGATTGCGGTTAACGCAAACTGAAGCCGTGATAGGGCAACAGTATCGCTAAGGAACTGCATGAACTCTCCTTCAGAAAATGCTTCGTATATACCGACCAAACACTACTAGTCGAACTTACTTTAAATAGTACGGACGAAAGTAAACTTCCTCTGCTTTTTTTGAGGATCTTTTAAGACAAATAACGTTTTGATCTGAACTTCAGAGCATGTTTAAAACGGTGAGTTTTTGTGTACGCAGCGCCTAAAAACTCACCGTTCCAAACACGTGGTTAACGTCAGTTCTGGTTAAGAGGGTTTCAGCGAATCCCGAACACGTTGGTTAGACTAATTTCCCTATTTGCGGTGCAAAACGTGCTCTTAGGGGGCGTTTCGCGCAATTCAGTCCAAGTTGCTTAAGGGGCTGAAAAATGCATCACTTCAGGACAGATCCTAAGGTTGAGCAGGGAGGGCTAAAGTCTAGAAGTTCACTGGGTCAGTGTTGGTTTAAGGCAATACCTCTGGGTCAATTCCTTGCGATCGCAACAGTTCTGCAAGACGTTCAGCCCGTTGCCGCTCTTGTTCAGCCCGTTGCCGCTCTTGTTCAGCCCGTTGCCGCTCTTGTTCAGCTCGTTGCCGCTCTTGTTCAGCTCGTTGCCGCTCTTGCTCAATCTGCTCAACAGCCCAAGGTAAAATTTGTCCGTCCTTATCCCACCAGCGTAGCCAGTAGCCCGATCGCCCTTCTTTTGCACCCCGCCATGTGCCTAAAAATAACTCTAACTCCTGAAACCAGTGGCGACCATTCTCATCAGGCTGTTCCAGACTGTAGCGGTTGTCTTGGAGACGATACACTTCTAGCAGGCCGATGTCTGGCTCAAACACAACATAAGTAGGAACTTTGAGAATCTGTTCATAAAAAAACCATTTGCCAATGGGTGGAATTTGACGATGGGAGTATTCGCCGCCATCGCTGTCCGACAGGAATTCCATTACAATTGCAGGAGTTTCGCCCTCTAGGTAGGGGGTGTAAGTTTTGCGGGGGATTCCCCCCTGATTCACACGGGCAACATAGAGCCAATCAGGTGCTTTAATCGTTAATTCGTGGTTAACTGTGGCACATAGACCAAAATTGGAAGCGATGAGGTTTTCCGGGCGAATGCGTCCTGCTAGTTCTAGGCTTTCGCGCAGCGCACCTGCCACTAGCGGCTGTCCAGTGTTCTCCACAGGTGTATCATCCAGTTGAAAGTCGGCTGGGGGACGTTCCCAGGTAATGATCAGTTCTCGCTTTTGCGGAATCGGGGAAGTGGCAACCATTGGAACTCCTTAAGTTGAGAAGGGTTAACAATGGGCTGGCTTGACTCTTCAGTATCAATATCTTATCCTTTTTATCCTTTCAGGCACTCCAGGAACTGCTCAGGCTATAAACGAAAACGATCCTCATCCCCTAGCCCCTTCTCCGAAACTTGGGAGAAGAAGAACTGAGCCAATTCAATGTTTCTGTGATCGACTGGAAGAGATGATAAAAGGGTAAGGACGGACTGAGCAGTAACCGCTCCGTTTCTGGAGATCTACGGCAAGGTTTCAATCCCTGGAAGGGTTTGGGGATGATTTTGCGTGGTTGAATACGGGCTTTCTCTGGCATAGTCAAAAGGTTTCAATCCCTGGAAGGGTTTGGGGGTGATTTTGCGCAGCAGGTAGACCATCTGCACCTCTACTGACTGTAGTTTCAATCCCTGGAAGGGTTTGGGGATAATTTTGGCGAGTTTTCCACAGGCCGTGTTGCCTACAGACAACACTGGTTTCAATCCCTGGAAGGGTTTGGGGATAATTTTGGGGTAGTGCCTTTTAGTAAAGGACAGAGGAAAAGCCAGCCTCTTCCCGCTCTGCTA
>DVEB01000159.1 GCA_015295905.1 Synechococcales cyanobacterium M55_K2018_004 | reverse complement strand
CACCACGACAAACCGACTCACTCACCGACGAAGTCGGTATAACCTATGCGTGTAGCGCTATGGTGAAGAAACAGCAGTCGTTGCTGCCTCAGTCTCCTCTAGTACTGGCGCGATTCCCTGAACCACGAGGACTGAACAAGGCGCATGGTGAACCACGTAGTTACTCACACTACCCAACACCACTTCTGTTAAGCCTTGGTGTCCGCGCCGACCGATCACAATTAGGTCAGCGTTCCAGGTGCGGGCTATCTCACAAATACGCACGCTGGGTTCACCAACCTGACAGTCGAGTTGAGCGGGGACGCCTGCAGCGATCGCCTTGTCACAGTAGGTTTGCAGCCAAGTGCGGGCTTTTTCAAGGTCCTGTTGCATCCGTTCCTGCTGGAGGCGTCTCAGATTACCATAGAGGTCTACATCGGCGATTGTGCCAATGCCCATAAATGGACCAGTTGGCATTTCTGCTTCCAGGCGCAGGGTGTGTACCAGCATGAGTTGTCCACCTTCGGCCTTTGCCTGTTCGAGCGATCGCTCAAAAACGATGGGAGATTGGAGTGAGTGGTCAAGTGCAACCAGAATTTTCTTAAAAGCCATGAGTCCCTCCAGGTTTTGTCAAAACGGACTGGGCAGAAACAAAGGAAAGAACACTGTTATTTCCTAAAGCTTGTATTTCCTAGAGCTTGTAGCCAATGGTTCGCAGCAATTGTTGACGGGCTTGAATGTCTTCCGGAGTCTCCACTCCCTTAGGGGAAAAGCCATCAATGACACCAAGAATGCCGCGACCGTGGCTGCCTTCTGCGATGATGACTTCAACCGGGTTTGCCGTCGCACAATAGATCTGGCAGACTTCCTGACACTGTTTAATGGCATTGAGGACGTTGATTGGGTAAGCATCCTTCAAGATCAGAATAAAACTGTGTCCGGCAGCGATCGCCTCTGCATTTTGAACCGCTGCTTTTTGTAAATCCTGGTCGTTGCCTGCCATGCGGATCAGGCAGGGGCCGGAGGCTTCGCAGAAGGCAAGACCAAACTTAACCTGAGTCGAGGTTCCGACCATAATTTCGTACAGGTCTTCGACGGTTTTAATAAAGTGAGCCTGTCCCAGGATCAGGTTGGCCCCTTCTGGGAGGGCGATCGCCACTGTTTTGAGTTCCATTGTTCTTTAGAAAATTCCAATCAGCAGAGAGCTAATAATCATCAGCATAATGATGAGTAGAATTGGCCCTGCCAGTTCCACCTCTTTGCGTGACGCAGGAACATGATCCGTCAGTTGTTTTTCTGCATCCAGCAAGTGGCTCTTATTTGTCAGAGTCTTTACGTCTTCTGAGAATTTTCCCGTTGCTTGATCCATCTGATCCTCCGGGATTTTTAAGCTTTTTCAATGATTTTAGGCGAGGCTTATCGTGGTGTTAGAAGCAGCCTCAAGTCGAGCTTTTATCGAGGCAATTCTTGCAAACCGCACGAAAGTTTTGACACTAAAGTTTTGAAGAAGACATCTAAATAGTCCCCTTATTCTTATTCTATGGGAAATGCCAGGAGCGCTTGACAACTTGAACCAGGGGTTGATGAATGTTCAAATAACTTTAACGTTTTATCCCACCATTCTCTCCAGCACATTCTTACAGCGCTTTTTAAGCACGTGAGGTTCAAAGTTTGGCAGTGCTGATTGGGCTAATGATTTTTTGCTCGGGAGGCCCGCAGAGCACGCCTCCCGAGCAAAAAATCATATTTGGATTAGGCAACGCCCCTGAACTGACGTTAGACCGGTCATGCTAGTCCCTTCGCAAGGCGGGGTCCCTATGCCAAACAGTAACTTTCGAGTGAACGCTAGTAGATTGCCGATAGACTTATAGACTGGGATAACTAGACTGGGATAACCAGTGGTTCATTTTAGGTAGACAAAGGAAAAGGAAACGGTAATGCGACTGTCTCAGATGCTTTTTGTCACGCTTCGGGAAGACCCCGCAGAGGCAGAAATTCCCAGCCACAAGCTACTGCTGCGGGCGGGCTACATCCGGCGCATCGCCAGTGGCATCTACGCTTACCTGCCCTTGATGAAACGAGTGCTCGACAAGGTGTCCCAGATCGTGCGAGAGGAAATGAACGCCACGGGTGCCCAGGAATTGCTGCTCCCCGCCGTGCAACCTGCGGAACTTTGGAAGGAATCGGGCCGTTGGGACACCTACACCCAGGCGGAAGGCATTATGTTTGCCTTCACCGATCGCCAAGAACGGGAAGTGGCTCTAGGCCCAACCCATGAAGAAGTCATTACGGCGATCGCCCGTGACATGATCCGCTCCTATCGCCAGTTGCCGCTGCACCTCTACCAAATCCAGACCAAGTTTCGCGATGAGATCCGTCCCCGCTTTGGCCTTATGCGTGGACGAGAATTCATCATGAAGGATGGCTATTCCTTTCACGCCGACGAGGCCAGTCTGAAGCAGACCTACGCCGACATGGACCAGGCATATCGCAATATGTTTAGCCGTTGCGGGTTGCGCTTTCTCCCTGTGGAAGCAGACTCTGGTGCGATTGGTGGTTCCGGCTCCCAGGAATTTATGGTGCTGGCAGATGCGGGGGAAGATGAAGTGCTCTTTACGGCAGACGGTCAGTATTCTGCCAATACTGAGAAGGCGGTTTCACTCCCCCCCGATGCCGTCCCCTCAACCTTCAAACAGTACGAGAAGCTAGACACCCCCAACACCCCCACAATTGAGTCGCTGGCAAATTTCCTCAAGTGCTCTCCCACCCAAATTGTCAAAAATGTGCTGTACCAAGCTGTCTATGACAACGGCATGACCGTGCTGGTGCTGGTTAGTATTCGTGGCGACCAGGATGTCAATGAGGTGAAGTTGACCAACGAGTTAGTGAAACTGGGCGATCGCTTCGGTGGAAAAACTCTCCTCGCCCTGACCGTCCCCGATGCCGATGCCCAACAAAAGTGGGCAGCCAAACCCTTACCGCTGGGCTATCTCTCGCCCGCTGTGGCAGATAGCTACATTGCTAAACAAGACAAAGTACATCCCCAATTCCTGCGGTTGCTGGATAAAACCGCAGCGGATCTCCAGAACTTCGTCACGGGTGCCGATGAGTCGGGCTTCCACGTTGTGGGGGCAAACTGGAGCAAGGAGTTTGTCAAACCAGCAGATGTGGTAGACGTGAGGAAAGCCAGACCGGGTGATCGTGCCATCCATGACCCCAAACAGACGCTTCAGAGTGCCCGTGGCATCGAAGTGGGGCACATCTTCCAGTTAGGAACAAAGTATTCTGCCGCGATGGGGGCCACCTACACCAACGAACAGGGTGAGGAGAAACCCTTGGTGATGGGCTGTTATGGCGTCGGCGTCTCCCGCTTGGCTCAGGCTGCTGTCGAGCAAAACCACGATAAGGACGGGATTGTCTGGCCTGTGGCGATCGCTCCCTACCATGCCATCGTCATCATGCCAAACATTGCCGATGCAACCCAGGTTGCCGCTGCCGAAAAGCTCTACACCGACTTGAATGCCGCCGGAGTCGAAACGCTGCTGGATGACCGCGATGAGCGAGCCGGGGTGAAGTTTAAGGATGCAGACCTAGTGGGCATTCCTTTCCGGGTGGTGACGGGGCGATCGCTCCAGCAGGGTAAGGTCGAAGTGGTCAGACGGGCGACCAAGGAATCCCAAGAGATTCCCCTGGACGCAGTTGTTTCTACCCTGAAGCAGTGGATTGCTGACGCAACGCAGTCATGTGTAGCGAAAGGGGCAGGCTAATTCAAGCCACAAGCCCTGACGACAGATGACGATCAATCTGGATGGAGGGGGGTGGAAGGGAATCTGTCGCCCTAGGTTTATAGCCCTACACGCGTAGGTGGGGACAACGGTGTTGCTGATTTAAGCAACGCCCGTTTTACAGCATGAGCGCGTAGCGCCATAGGAATTGGTAGACCCCACGAGTCATGCCCGGGTAGTTTTTAAAACACTGTTGCAAGACGTGTTTGACACATTAAGATGCTAGGTATACGCAGACCCTTGTAAGGGAACTGTGAGGGAACTGTAATATCTACACTATGCTGTACATACCGAGCTGTTCTTAAGCCAAGGGGATAGGCTGCTATGGGGACAACACGAGAATTACCCAGAGACATCTACGAGGAAATCGACTTCCATAAGTATTGGCAGGTCTTGAAGCGGCGTTGGCTCCCAGCAGCAGGGGTGTTTGCAGTAACACTAGCCATGACTGCGGCTGCAGTGATGACTCGGCAAGCCCGTTATGAAGCTGAAGGCAAACTGCTATTCCGTAGCGATCGCACCTCGACCTTCACGGGGTTAGGGGAAGGCACCGGTCGCCTGGAAGCCCTAAGTATGCAAAATAACCCCCTTGACACTCAGGCTGAGGTAGTGCGCTCAGTGCCTGTGCTGGAAGAGACCATCAAAGCATTGCAGCTAACCGATGCCGAGGGGAATCCCATCAGCCCTAAGGACTTGGCAGAGGGCTTGAAAGTACGAGGCATTGCCGGGACTGATGTCTTGCATATTACCTACACCTCAGATGACCCAGAACTAGCCGCCAAAGTCGTCAATCAGATTTCAGAAATTTTTATCCGCAAAAACATCCAATCCAACCGGGCTGAAGCAGTTTCCGCACGTGCCTTTATTGAACAGCAACTCCCCAAGACAGAAGAGGCCGTGCGCGTCGCTGACCTAGAGTTGCGTCGCTTCCGAGAGCAGAACCGCATCGTTGCGTTGGAGCAGGAAGCGGAGGAATCCGTCAAACTCATGGCGACCTTGGAAAACCAGCTTGCCCAGGCTCAGGCCCAACTCGCAGATGTGATGGCCCGCTCTGCCAAGTTACGGTCTCGTGTTGGCCTAGATGCAGAGCAGGCGCTGGCGATCACCACTCTCAGTCAGTCTGAAGGTGTCCAGGAGGCTCTGAAGCAGCTCCAGCAAGCCCAGCAACAGCTTGCCATAGAGCAGACTCGGTATCGTGAAGGTCACCCCACCATCGCCAACCTGCAACGCCGCGTTGCGGCCCTGAATACCCTGCTCAATCAGCGAGTTGGGCAAATGCTGGGCCAGGGGCCCGCGAGGGTGGCTCTGAGCAACCTGCAACTGGGGGATGTGGAGCGGGAATTGGTGGCCCAGTTCGTCCAATCCGAGGTCGAGCGAGATGGCCTCAACCGCAGGATCCGTTCCCTCGATGCCACCCGCAGTGAACTGCGACAACGCGCCAACGTTATGCCCGGTCTGCAACAGGTGCAACGAGAGTTAGAGCGCCGCCTCAAGGCAGCGGAGACCACCTACGAAGCTCTCTTGACCCGCCTCCAAGAAGTCCAGGTGGCTGAAAATCAAAACATTGGCAATGCTCGCATCATTTCGCCAGCGCTCGTCCCCGACACCCCGACTGGCCCCCGCAAGGCACTGCTCCTGGCGGGGGGCGGCATGGCTGGACTCCTGCTGGCTTTAGCAACGGCTTTTGGGCTGGATCTGGTGGATCGATCTGTAAAGACTCTGAAGGAAGCGAAGGAACTTTTTGGCTACACGCCGCTGGGGGTTATTCCCTTGATCCGTACCGGCAAAATTCGCCCCTACGCCGGCAATCTAGAACAGCCAATCCCCTGGGTAGTGGTGCGTGATTTGCCCCGCTCGGCGCTGGGTGAAGCCTACCAGATGCTACAGGCAAACCTGAAGTTTCTGTTGTCGGATAAGCCCCTCAAGACGATGGTCGTCACCAGTTCGGTGCCGAAGGAGGGGAAATCTTCCGTATCAGCAAACCTGTCAGTAGCGATCGCCCAGGTGGGGCGGTCCGTGTTGCTGATCGATGCCGATATGCGCCACCCAGCCCAACACCACATCTGGGATTTGACCAATGCAGTGGGTCTTAGCAACTTGATCGTCGATCAGGTCGATCTGGACGCCGCTGTGCAGGCGGTGATGCCCAATCTGCATGTCCTGACGGCTGGGGTAGTGCCACCCAACCCAATTGCACTGCTCGACTCGAAACGGATGGCCTCCCTGCTCGATACGTTTTCGGAGCAGTACGACTACGTTATCTTTGACTGCCCACCCCTAGCTGGAACCGCCGATGCTGCGGTGCTCGGCAAACTGGCAGATGGTGTCTTGCTGGTGGTGCGTCCTGGGGTTGTCGATGCGGCCAGTGCAACGGCAGCGAAGGAATTTCTGGCACAGTCAGGCCAGAATGTGCTGGGTATGGTGCTGAACGGTGTCAACGTTGGCAGCGAACCAGAAGGGTACTTCTATTACGCGGGTGAACTATCAGACCAGGACTTCGGGGCGCGCAGTTTGTCGGCGATCGCCACCGCTGACCGGACAGACTCCTGATGGTTACAACTTGACCTGAACGATTGAACTCGGTGCATCATCGTGCCTTGCAAGCAAGCTGAGGAAATCTTCTATGTTCCTGTCGTCCTTTCCCCATCGCGCTCCGGCTGTGCTGTCATTATCCCTCAGCCTTAGCGCTCTGATGGTTCCAGTTCTCCCCACCGCCGCTAGTGACTCCCAGATTCCCCTGAATACCCGTGCTGCCACTGCCCGCAGCGAGATCCCTACCTACGTCTTGGGACCGGGAGACAACCTCGACATCACTGTATTTGACTACACCGAATTTACTGGCCCCAAGGTGGTGCTGCCCGATGGCACCATTACCTTGCCCCTGATCGGTGCCGTCACCGTGACCGGAAAGACAACCGAGCAACTAGCCCAGGAACTCAGCCGCCGCCTTCAGATCTACTTGGTCAATCCTGTGGTGACGGTGAGCCTGGTCAACCTCCGGCCAGTGGTGGTGAACGTGTCAGGTGAGGTGCAGCGTCCTGGGCCAGTGCAGCTGCGAGGGCTGACCTCGGCTCGCGCGAATATGGGCGACAACGCTTCCCCTGGCGACAGTGCACCCACAGTGGCGACGGCGATCGCACTGGCCGGGGGCATTACCCGCGAGGCCGACATTCGACAGGTGGTGATTCGTCGTGCGGGTGGTGCGGGGGGCGCAGCCAGTACAACGGTTAACCTCTGGGACTCGATTCAGTCTGATGTTCCACCCTCTGCCCTTGTCCTACAGGATGGTGATGCGGTCTATATTCCCCGCTTAGCAGCAGGAGCCGCTGTTGACCCCCGGTTGACCGCCCGGTCGAGCTATGCCCCGGCCACAGTGCGGGTGCGGGTGGTGGGAGAAGTAGTACGTCCTGGTGAGGTGCAGGTGCCACCCAATAGTTCCCTATCGAGTGCAGTGGCGATCGCCGGAGGCCCAACGGAAGATGCTCGCCTGAGCCAAGTGGCTTTTGTGCGGATGGACGCGGACGGACGCATTTCACGGCAGACCGTTGATTTGAGAAATCTGACGGATACGTTTCAAGTGCAGGACGGGGATGTGATCATCGTGCCTAAAAAAGGCTCAGCCACGGCACTGGATACGGTCGGTCGGCTGCTGCCGCCGTTTGGATTTCTGCTGAACTTAATCAACCTGTTTTGAAACGAACGGGCCCAATCCCTGGGGGTGTTGTCTAGGATTCACGACAAGCCATCCATGCTGCTGCCCCCAACGGCTGGGTTGATCTCGACGTGCCTTCGGAAACGCAGACAAATGCTGAGTTATTTATCCAAGTTCCTGTACGTATTACCGGGTTCTGGACGGGGACTTGTTGCGTTACTACTGGTGTTTACGCTCTCCTCATCGTTAGAGATGGTGGGCATTGGAGCCGTGGGTCCCTTTCTCTGGTTAGCGGCTCATCCTGAAGCCGTGCAGCAGGTGCCCCTGCTCCAAGACATTCACCGTCAACTCGCACCAGAGCAGACACGATACTTCATCCCGGCCTTGGGGATCGCTCTAGCCGTCCTCTTCTGCCTCAAGGCCCTGTTGATTTTTGTGGCGCGATTCCTCACCTTTCAATACAGTTTGAACAAGACCAGTCAACTCCGGTCAAACCTGCTGCGGGCTTACCTAGCGGCGCCCTACACCTTTTATCTGAACCGGGATACAGCAGGACTGATCAACAACATGATGGGCGAAACAGAGAACTTCTGCCATCGCTGCATGATTCCGCTGCTGGAGTTCACCGCCCATGCAATCACGATTGTGCTGCTTTTCTTGATGCTGGCACGGGTTGACTTGACCCTGCTGCTATTGATTGGCGTCGTGTTGCTGCCACTAACCCTGTTGTTCTACCTCCTCAAAGGCAAGATCCGGGAATGGGGCAAGCAGTCGTCTGAGTCATTCCATGACATCCTTCGCGTGATCCAGAACAGCATGGGGGGCATCAAGGAGACTCAGGTGATTGGCTGCCAGTCCTTTTTTGAGCAGCAGATGGATCGATATGCCCGTCGTAATGCCGAGGCGGTGACTCGGTTCTTTAGTCTGCAAGCGTTGCCACGGGTGACCGTCGAAACGTTGCTGATGGTGTTGGTGCTGTTGCTGGTGGCGCTAGCAGATCTGTTCCTACACAAGGCGATCGCCGACATCCTAGCAGTACTCACCATCTTTGCAGTGGCCTCAGTACGGCTGATTCCTGCCATTAACCAGCTCGCAGGCTCCTTCACGATGCTGCAAGCTTCCAGCTATGCCCTGGATATGCTGTATCACGATTTAAGAAGCCTGGAGGCGGAAGGTGGCCTGACAGCAGCGGCTGGTGCGGCAGGACAGTCACTGGCTCCCCCAAGCCCCTCCCCTGACTCTGTCTCCCCAATTCAGTTTGTTCATCAATTTGAATTAAAAAATCTGACCTATCGTTACCGATCGAGTTCACAAAATGCGATCGAGGGCATCTCTTTGACGGTGCAGAAGGGAGAGTCCATTGCTTTCATTGGCAAGTCGGGGGCTGGCAAAACAACCCTTGTGGATGTGATGCTGGGCTTGCTTCAGCCGACCGCCGGCGACCTTGAAGTGGATGGTGTCTCTGTCTACTCTAACCTGCGCGGCTGGCAGGACTTGATTGGATACATTCCCCAAACCATCTTCCTCTGCGATGGCACGATCGAACAAAACATCGCCTTTGGTGTACCGGATGCCCTGATCGACCGCGATCGCGTCACAGCAGTTGCCAGGATTGCCCAGTTGAGCGAGTTGCTTGAGCAATTGCCGGAAGGACTGCAAACCTCTGTCGGGGAACGCGGCGTGCGTTTGTCGGGCGGACAGCGGCAACGAGTCGGAATTGCACGTGCCCTCTATCACGGACGGGAAATTCTTATCCTGGATGAAGCCACCGCTGCCCTGGATAACGAAACAGAGTCCTTGGTCACCCAGGCTATCCAGGCCTTAGCAGGTGTGAAGACGATGATCATTATTGCCCACCGGCTAACAACCGTGAAACACTGCGATCGCATCTACCAGATTGACTGCGGTCGTGTAGTCAAGGTGGGCACCTATGCAGAAGTTGTGGAGGGGCAAGCAGTACGATGAACGACGGACAGGACCAAACTGACAGGACGTTCGGCTGGGCTAGCAGCAACAGCACTGCCTGACACCCCAGCAACCGGGCCGTCCATCATTTCTATCAGCACCTAAGTCTATCAGCACCTAAGTCTATCAGCACCTAAGCACCTACGAACACTGGACCAGATGCAAACCCCCATCGCGCTTATTATTTTCAAGCGCCCCAGCACCACTGAAAAAGTCTTTCAGGTCATTCGGCAAGCGCAGCCAACCAAGTTGTTTGTGATCGCCAATGCTCCCCGCGAGGGCAACGAGGAAGAAGCGATCCAGTGCGAACAGGCCCGCGCCATTGTTGAACGAGTCGATTGGGACTGCCAGGTGTTCAAACGCTACTCCCCTACCCACAACCCAGTGGGCAAGCAAATTGCCGGGGGCATTGACTGGGTGTTTGAGCAGGTCGAGGAAGCCATCTTTATCGAAGATGACTGCCTGCTGCATCCCACCTTCTTTCCTTTCTGCGAAGCAATGCTCGACCGCTACCGCAACGACACCCGCATCTTCAGCGTTTCCGCCCAAAATACCCAGATGGGGCATCGTCGCACCGAGTATAGCTACTACTTCTCCCGCTACGCGCGCCTGTGGGGATGGGCAAGCTGGCGGCGGGCCTGGCACTACTACGACTACTCGATGAAATACTGGCCGGAGGTACAGCGCACCGGGCTGTTGCACAACATCCTGGAGGATTCCAGATCTGTCCAGTACTGGACAGATCTGTTCGACCGCACCTACCGTGGTGAGATCCAGACCTGGGACTACCAATGGACGCTCTCCTACTGGCTCCAGAGTGGGTTGAGCATTGTGCCGGAAGTGAATTTGGTGAATCACATTGGCTTTGGCCCAGACGCCTCACACCTGCAAACCTTGCACACGAAAACTGCGGCTATGCCGATGGCCGCGATGGAGTTTCCGCTCAAGCACCCCCCCTACGTGGTTCGCCATGTGCAGGCAGACCGGTTTACCCAACGGGTGGACTACGAGGGCGGTTGGGTCAACCAGGTGAAGAACACCGTTAAAAGGATGCTGAGGGTTTCGGCATGAAGGTGTTGCTCCTCAACCAAAGTGATAGCTCCGGCGGTGCAGCACGAGCGGCCTATCGCTTGCACCAGGGCTTGCAACGCCACGGGGTCACCACTCAAATGCTAGTGCAGCACAAGTTGAAGGATGACCCCACGGTCATTGCGCCCAAGGGACGGTGGCAGGAAAGTGTGGCCCACTTGCGGTTTGCGATCGATGCCTTGCCCTTGAAGGCTTATCCACAGCGCGATCGCACACCGTTTTCTATCCAGTGGTTGCCTAGTCGGCTGGCCGCTCACGTCCGGGCAATTGCCCCCGATGTGGTAAACCTGCACTGGTTGAGCGAAGCTTTCGTGCCAGTGCAGGCACTGCGATCGCTCAACCGTCCGTTGGTGATGACTCTGCACGATATGTGGGCCTTTACTGGCGGTTGTCACTACACCCAGGGGTGCGATCGCTTCCTCTCCGCCTGTGGTCGTTGCCCACAGCTCAAGAGCGACCGAGAGGCTGACCTCTCTCGCTGGACTTGGCAACGCAAGGCAAAATATTGGAAAGACCTCGACCTCACTATTGTTGCCCTGAGCCACTGGATGGCAGCCATGGCGCGGGCCAGTCCGTTATTGCAGCCCTACCCCATCAGGCTCATCCCCAATGGGCTTGACCTCCAGGTTTATCGCCCGATCGAACGGCAACTGGCACGCCGCCTGCTCAACCTGCCACCCGACCAAAAGCTGGTGTTGTTTGGCGCACTGCAAGCAACGAGCGACCCCCGCAAGGGATTTCACCTGTTGCAAGCCGCTCTGCACCACCTGCAGGAAATGGGGTGGCGATCGCACCTATCGCTGGGGGTGCTGGGAGCGTTGCCGCCGCCACACCCCCTCAACCTTGGCTTTGAGACACACTACCTAGGGACGCTCACCGATGACCTAATGCTGGTGTTGGCCTACGCTGCTGCCGATGTCTTCGTGTTACCCTCAACCCAGGAAAATCTTGCCAATACCGTCATGGAAGCATTGGCCTGTGGTACACCCAGTGTGGCCTTCCACATCGGCGGCATGCCCGACCTAATTGACCATCAGATCAATGGCTATTTGGCAGCACCGTTTTCAACCCAAGACTTGGCAGCGGGGATTGCTTGGGTGTTGGAGCAGGGCGATCGCCATCAGCAGTTGTCTCACCAAGCACGCTTTAAGGCAGAACAAACCTTTTCGCTAGAACAACAGGCCCAGCAATATCTAGCGCTCTTCCAGGAAGTGCAGTCTCGTTCAGCCGGGGAGCATCGACACCAGCACGCGGTCCCTGAGGCCACACCACTGGGAAGACCGCAAATTGGCTGCGCTGGTCATGGACAGCACGACTCAAACACCCCCAAACCGAGAGACAGGTGAACGAGACTGCAACGATATTTTATTTTTGGCTGGCTGGATACGATGGTTGGAAGCAAGCGCAATCAGGGGAACCATGCTGAAGCTAGAGGTCAGAAAAACATTTGGCAAACTCGAACCCCTGCTGGTGGTCTTGCTGCTGCTCTATGCTGAGGCGATCGACTTTGGCCCCAGCAATCCGCTCAACCTCCCTGGTAACATTCAGCAACTCTTGAACCAACTGACCTATCCGATCGTGGGTTTGCTGATCCTGAATCGCTGGAAGCAGATGGTTGCCATGATCCTTCGCGATCCGCTGCTATGGGTGCTGTTGACGCTGGTGATGGTGTCGTTTGTCTGGTCAGCCTCGCCGAGCATCTCACTCGATGAAAGCAAAGCCTGTCTGAGAATTACCCTCTTAGGCGTGTTCATTGCCCTGCGTTTCTCCCTTCAGGATCAAATCCGTCTGGTGGGATGGGTCTGTGGAATTGCTGCGGTGCTCAGTCTGATCTCAGTCGTCGTATTTCCTGAGTATGGAATTCAACCAGGCATCCCCACAGATTTTTGGAAGGGGATATACGGACACAAACAGAATTTTGGCCGGATGATGACCTTGGGGATTATCACCTTTGTGGTACTAGCGCTTAGCAACCGCAAACATCGAGGCTTCCTATGGCTGGCCGCTGGCCTGTGTTTCATGCTGTTGTGGTTTGCTAGTAGCAAAACGGGCTTAATGCTGCTTGCCCTAGCTGTGAGCATTATTCCCCTGAAGGAGCTAGTAAAACAGCACTATCGCACCAAGGCGCTGCTCTTAGTCGCCTCAGTCCTAATTGCTGGCAGTGTCGCGTTCCTGTTGTTTACCCATTTAGAAACGATCATTGTCGATGTCTTAGGCAGAACCATGGACCTCAGTGGTCGGCTTCCGATTTGGACAGAGGTGATCAAAAAGGGCATGGAGCGTCCGTGGCTGGGCTATGGGTACCAGGGGTTTTGGACGTCTGAGGAGTCTTCCATCATCCTGCGATCGACGTGGGCGATTGAGTCGGTCTTCAGCAAGACACGCTTTCACTCCCACAATGGGTTCATTGACCTCTTTATTCAGTTAGGGTTCATTGGTCTTGGTGTCTTCATCCTCCACCTGACTGTGCTGTCGCTAAAGCTGTTGACGCTCTTTCATGTGTCAAAAACTACGGAGAGCTTCTGGATGTTACAAATCCTGATTCTGATGGTTCTCTTCAATCTGTCTGAGACGATTACTATCGTCCCTGCCAACCAGATTTTTTGGATCTTGTATGTCTCGCTCTCAACTTCTGTAACGCTACAACTCAGCCAGATCGAGGACGCTAGAAAAATGACAAGGCAACTCCGCTGGTACAGCCCAACAACCTCCGAAGCAGTTTAACCTCATACTGGCTCCATCGGTTATTGAGTCGGTTGGTTGTGATGTAAAACGCGCGCTGTGCGCGCGTT
>DVEB01000248.1 GCA_015295905.1 Synechococcales cyanobacterium M55_K2018_004 | reverse complement strand
AAGCAAGGGGTTTGGGTCACCGCGCCGGGCGCGGTGACCCAAACCCCACTTAGTCAGAACTGACGTTAGAGAATCCTAAACGCTACGAACGGATCTGGACGGGCATCACCAAGTAGGTCATCTTGAGACCACCCACTGGAGTCAAAATCGATGGACTGGTGGGGGTGTTGAACTGCATCTGTACTTCCGTAGCGGTAATTACCTTCAGCCCTTCTAGCAGGTATTTCACGTTGAAGGCGATCTCCATATCATCTCCCGAGATCTGGGCAGGAACAGCCTCACGACCACTGCCAACATCTGGCGCATCGACCGAGACCACTAGTTGTTGATTGGGTGCACTGAGGCTGAGTTTAACAATGTTATTTTTTTGGTCTGCCAAGACTGCAATCCGTTCCAGGGCACTCATGAACAAGCGACGATCGAGGGTCATCTGGCGGGCAAACTGGCGAGGAATGAGTTGGCGGTAGTTGGGATATTGTCCTTCTAGCAGACGGCTGGTGAGACGCTGATTATCCCACTCAAAGATGAGTTGCCCCTGGTCGAACCGAACCGCGATCGCATTCGTCGAAGGAGAAATCTGTAACATCCGCTCTAGTTCTCGTAGTGCCTTCCCTGGCACCGTCACATCAAACTCAGCCTTACTTTCGGGTGCATCGTCTGGATTAGCCGTCTGCACAACGGAGAGGCGATGGCCATCCGTCGCCGCAAATTCCATGCCATCTGGGTCAACGGTGACATGCACTCCCGTCAATACTTGCTTCGTTTCATCCGCACTAGCGGCAAAGAGGGTGCCCCGCAGCCCTTCAAGTAACGATTCCACAGGCAGTTGTGCGGAGTCTCCTTCGTTCACCGTCGGCAACTCTGGGTATTCCTCCGCACTCATTCCGCGCATCTGATACCGGCCCGAACTGCACTCCAGCACAGCTGTCACATCATTTTCAGGGGCATCCAATGTAATGTCTCCATCGGGCAAGCGCGACACAATATCACTAAACAGCTTGGCTGGCAGAGTCAGCGTGCCCCCTGCTTCAACGCGTGCTGGAAAGCTGGTCAGCATCCCCAAACTCAGATCAAACCCAGTCAGACTAACTTGTTGGGTTTCTTCATCCGCTTTGAGCAGCACATTGGCCAGAACTGGGTGACTGGGCCGTGGCGGTACGACACGGCTAACGAAGGAAAGGTGTGTGTTTAATTCGCTCTGGGCACAGATGAGTTTCATGCCGAAATGTGGGGTGGAGTTTTGCCTGGAAGGTCATCGTAACACCCCTGAATGCAACGTTCAATTTCTCTGCTTGTTCAATTTTGCCTGGCGGGTTGCTTTAAAGGCTCAGAAAAGTCTTTAAAGGAAAGAGGGAGTAGTAGTAGGGCCTGTGAAAACTGTGGAGAAAGTTCTGGGATCACGATGCACGCTTCTTTTTCCTTTTCTATGTTTTGTGGAAAACGTGTGGAAAAGCTGATTGGTCATCCACAGAACATTGATACTACTGGTTTTTTCCCCTTTCTTGAAGGATGTTTTCCACGATGATTTCCCGATGTTTTCCACAAGAAAAATTGAGTTTTCCACAGGGTGTTTTGAAAACCTGCCATGTCCGGGGCGATCGCGTCACAAAACTTAATCAATGCAAAACTTATCGATGCAAAATCTGAGTGCGTAGTGACGGCTAAAACTGGCCCCCGTCTTTCAAACACCGGCTTGGGGAGGAACGGCCTGCTGCTAGCAAGTAGTTTTCCCACTTCAGAGAAATAATCACAACATCAGTTCTGGTTCAGTCTGGTTAAGCGGGCTATGGGGCACCGCGCCTGGAGCGGTGCCCCATAGCCCTGATTGTCCCTGCGCGACGTGCAGAGGCAATCAAAGGGTTTCAGCGTATCCTGAGGTCACGTGAATCACAGCAAAGACGGATCAACGTTTGGGGGAGTCTCATGCAGAATCCGTCTGTAAAGTACCAGGTTGTCGTAGCGTAAAACGGTCACGTAGCGCCCGTTTTACGCTACGACAAACCAACTCAATAACCGACGGAGTCGGTATCATAGGTTGCAAGGAGGATGAGCGAAGTTTGTGCTATTGGCAAAATGGGGGTTCGAGATTTGCAAAAGTCGGATACACCCAAATTGGGAAGGGGTGAGTAAACTGGTAAAAGCATTGTGAATATTACATTTTTGTTAAGATTTCTGAATGGCAGGTTTGTAGCATCTTTGTGACGGCAGAGCTTATGATGACGGTTTCCTTATCCCCCACTGCGATGGCCTCTGCGCCGACGGTCGCTCCTGAGAAAGCCGGTCAGACTGTTCGTAAGACCTATCCCAACTACAAAGTGATTGTGCTGAACGATGACTTTAATACCTTCCAGCACGTCGCTGAGTGCCTGATGAAATACATCCCCAATATGACAAGCGATCGCGCCTGGCAGTTGACAGAGCAAGTCCACCACGAAGGACAGGCGATCGTTTGGGTCGGCCCCCTAGAACAGGCCGAACTTTACCACCAACAATTGAGCCGTGAAGGGCTGACAATGGCGCCCCTGGAGGCTGCTTGAAGAAAAAGGCGACAGGCGTAAACAAGGCTTCCAGAGGCGTCTCCCCATCCCTGCAAAAGGGGCGCTTGGTGTGGAACCACTCGACGCATCTACCGGGACTAATCCCTGTGTTAGATCGTTTGACGCAAATTCCCGGGATTGGCACGGTGACACCGGCGGTCATCGGTACAACCCGATCTAATACGCCCAACCTGACGGTCAAAATTTCTGTCCCGATTCGCGGCGGCTATAAGCTGATCGCTCGTAAAGGCAAGACGTTTCAAGAAGTGTTCGTGCTCACGGATTTGCCCCTGGAAGACCTAGATCGAGCGATCGCTCAGTCCCTCCGCAACTAGGCGATGGTTGCTTTGCAGTCGTGATGTTATGGTCATGACGTTCCGTCGCTAGCGGCGCGAGGTTCGACTCTTGGCGCGAGTCTTGGAGGTGGTCTCAGGGGCTGCGGGAGGTTTGGTTGGGGCAGCAATCGGTAGGGTAAAGTGAAAGCGACTGCCCTGGTTTTTGCCTGCTGATTCAGCCCAGATCTGTCCACCCAAGCCTGCAATGATTTGCCGACAGATGGCGAGTCCTAGCCCTGTACCACCGGTTGTGCGACGCAGGGCACCTTCTTCTTGGTAGAAGCGATCGAAAACAGCTTCTAATCGGTTTGGCTCAATGCCCCGGCCTGTGTCTGCAACGGTGACTTCCACCATGTTGTTGCCGTTGGGATGGGCTTCGATTAGCACTTCTCCGGCTGGGTCTGTGAACTTAAAGGCATTGTCCAGCAGTTTGGACAGCACTTCGACCAACCATTCGCCGTCTGCTTGCACAGGCGGCAACTCTGGTGGAACGGTGGTTTTAATTGCCGGTAAACGTCCATTCGATTGACGGGTGCGGAGGCTGCTAAGAGCTAGGTCTACACACTCACTAAGTTCTAGGGGTTCTAGGTGCCACTCTACCCGTCCGCTCTCCAGCCGAGAGAGGGTAATAAAGTCCTGCACCAGCTTCCGCATGCGTTCAGCATCGTCGAGGGCGGTGTTCAGCATCACCTGGCGCAATTCTGGCGACATATCCGGTTCGCTGGCAAGGCTTTCCAGACACACCTGAATGGTGGAAAGGGGAGTCCGTAGTTCGTGGCCGGTAATGGCGATCAGGTTGCTGCGGGTGCGTTCCAGGGCTTCAAGTTGCTGGTTGAGGTCTTCCAGGTTGGCATAGGACTCGGCCTGGATAATGGCGACCCCTAACTGAGTGGCGATCGCCTCCACCAGCGATCGCTCATCCTCGGACCAAGTATGGGGCACTGGCATACAGTGGTGTAGCTCCACCATCCCCAGCAGCTTGCCCTGGTAGAGAATGGGAACCATCAGCCAGGAGCGAATTTGCCAGCGTTCAAGCAGGGAAGAAAGGGGAGAGAGATCGAAGCTGGTCTCAATCTGAGTGTCGGCGATCGCCAGTGAAACCTGTTGTGAGACCACCGCACGAAAGAGGGGATTTTTGCTAAGTTCCCAGGTCTGCCCCACCACTGAGGGAACGGCTTCATCGCGGCGGGCCTCGTAGGTAATGGTCGCTGTCTCATCCGTCATCCGACACCGGTACATAATGCAGCGGCACACATCCATCGCCCGTCCCAGTTCGTGTACGGCCACCCGAAAGATCTCTTCCGGATCCAACGACTGGCGGATGGCGGAGGTGATGGAATTGGTCAGTCGTTCGCGGCGTTCTTGGGATGCAATTGAGCGATAGGCTTTCAGCAGCTTGTACTGCCCCGCCTGCAAATGGGTAACCAGGCGCTGGGCAAACGGGTCAGGATCCACTTCCCCAGCAGGCAAGTCGATAAGAAACTCGCGCTTGGCCTGGTCAATCTTATCAGCCAGTTCGGGGCGGTAGGCCTGGATGCGTTCCAGCAAAATGGTGGCAGCTTGCAGGCTCACCTTCCGGTCAAACGTCCAGATGCCCTCGAACCGCCGGGCCTGGTCTACGGCCATCTCTGCTGTTTCTGCCGCTGTGGGGGGCAATTCTCGTTCCCGACACACTAGGCAGGTAGCATACTGTTGCCCAATCACCACCAAGTGCCACTCATGGCTGAGCTGATCCTCCGGCTCAAAGGCAATCATTTCGTAGGGATCAGAACGGCTGGCAAAGCTAGTTTCTGGCGCTGCCAGGACGTAGACCTGGGGCGTTCGGGCTGCAATTTTGAGATAGCGGTGAGCCTCCTGTCGGTAAAACCTTTCTCTCTGAAAGCTCGCAATGATCAAAGGCTGTCCGGAAGATGCCAGAACCTGATCCTCCATGGCGTGTGACAGAGCCGTCAGGGAGGACTTGAAGTAAAGTTGGGGGCGCAGGTGGGGCGAGAGCTGGAGTAACTCTTCCAGGACTGAGGTAAGGATGTTCATGGAAACCTCGTCAATCCGACACTGGAGCCGTCAGGGTGGGCGGAGCAATCAAAGCAAACCCAAGATGGACTGGTTGCGGCAGACTGCTCACTAGCTGGTCGAGTGACGGGGAGAGGGAGAGAGGACATGCAGGTACCAAGGGGTCTCGGACGCTGGGGAGGCTGCGATCGCCCTTGAGCAGTTCACCCAGAGATGGTTCATGGGAGCAATGCCAGGGGGATGGAAATAGAACAAAACAACCCGTGAAGAGAGGTCAAGGCGAGGAAAGCGATCCCTCATCCTTTCCCTATTTTCGGTCAAAACCTCCGACTCGGTAAGCCCTCCTCTGAGGATTGCAGGCGAAACCTGCGAAAAACTTCAAATGCTGTAACAATTCAGTGAATTGGGAATAGGCTGAAACTCGTGATGTTCCAGGGGCACCGCGCCTGGAACACCGCGAGTTTTGGGGCACCGTGCCGGGCGCGGTGCCCCAAAACTCTCTGACCCAGAACTAACGCTAAGTTACAGGGTCATTAGCTTCCGTCGCAGCAGATCTAGCGCTGTACAAGTACTCAGCCAGCGGACCCACTCACGACTGCGATTGTTGCCAAATAGCATGCGATGACTTTCCACATCATCACCTGGCCCTGCAATACCGATGTAAACTAGCCCCACAGGTTTCGTCTCTGTGCCACCGCCAGGGCCAGCAATGCCAGTGATGCTCAGGCTCCAGGTGGTCTTCAGGCGCGATCGCACTCCCATCGCCATCTGGTTTGCCACTGCTGCGCTGACGGCTCCCACCTGTTCCAGCACCGCTGGGTCTACCCCCAGCAGTTCGACTTTGACACGGTTATCGTAGGCAATGATCCCTCCCCAGAAATAGTCAGAACTACCAGGGACAGTGGTCAAAAATTGCCCCAAGCCCCCGCCTGTACAGGACTCTGCGACGGAGAGAGTCTGGCCTGCTTGATGCAGTAAATCCCCAACCACGGAGGCCAAGGTATCATCATCGCTGCCGTAATAGTCTTGTCCGGCGATCGCCCGCAACTGCTCAGCAACAGGATCAATCAAAGCTTGGGCCGCTGCCTCCGAATCTGCCCTGGCTGACACTCGCAGACGAACTTCTCCCTTGCCGGCGTAGGGGGCAACGGTAGGATTTTGCAACTCAAAGAAGGGAGCAACCTTTTCTGCAAGTGCTGCTTCGGGAATGCCCCAAAATCGGAGTGTTTTGCTGTAGATGATTGGCCCTGTGAGACCTTGGGCCTTCAAGTAGGGGACAGCCACCTCCTGCCACATGGTCTGCATTTCACTAGGCACCCCTGGAAAGGTGAGGATCCACAGTCCAGGCCGTGGCTCCCAGATCATGCCAGGAGCAGTGCCAGTCGGATTCGGCAAAACAGCAGCCCCCGCTGGTAGAAGTGCTTGCTTGCGGTTATTTTGGCTCATCGTGCGACCGCGACGAGCAAATTTTTGGGTAATGTCTTCGATGATTTCGGGGTGTTCGACCAGGGGAGTGTCAAAAAAGTCGGCGATCGCTTCTGTTGTCAAATCATCTGGGGTTGGCCCCAGCCCACCCGTAAAGATCAGCAGGCGAGAGCGTTCGCAGGCGATCGCGATCGCCTTTTTGATGCGGGCTGGGTTGTCGCCCACCACGGTCTGGTAATAGTGGGGAATGCCCAAGTGGGCCAGTTGCTGGGCGAGATACTGAGCATTGCTGTTCAGGATCTCGCCCAGCAGCAGTTCTGTGCCAACACAAAGAATTTCGGCTGAGAAGTCTGCTGTCATTGGAAACACTACTGTTGCTGGCGAGCCTGCTTGCGTGCTTTCCAGGTGGCGAACGTCAACAGGGCTGTGGCGGCGATCGCATAGCCCAGACCACTAGGAATCCCAGAGAATGCCAGTGCCAGACTGCCCACCCAGAAGGTAAGGGCATAGATAAACAGCACAGTTAGCCGATGCGACAATCCCGCCTTCAATAAACGGTGGTGCAGATGACGCTTATCGGCAATGAAAGGAGACTTGCCGCTGCGGAGTCGATCCAGAATAACTGCCGACATATCAAGAATTGGGACAGCCAGGATCAAATAGGGCAAGAGAACCGCGACAGTTGTGACCCCTTTGACGAGGCCAATCACACCGACGCCAGCCAGTGTAAAGCCAATGAAGTAGGCACCACCATCGCCCATAAAAATTTGGGCCGGATTGAAGTTATAGCGCAAAAATCCCAGCGCCCCTCCCGCCAAGGCTGCCACAATCAGGGCAGCAGCCGGTTGGTTCATGAATAGGCAAACAATGAGCATGACGATTGCAGCAATGCCAGATACTCCCGCTGCTAATCCGTCGAGTCCATCAATCCAGTTAATCGCGTTTGCCATGCCAACCAGCCACAGCACTGTAATGGGGACGCTGATCCAGACGGGTAACTGGATCAGACCACCAATCAGTGGGATTGACAGGAACTTGATCTGCACGCCAGCACTCCAGGCTCCAGAGGCGACGAGGGTTTGCAGAAAAAGACGCGATGCTGGCGAGAGGCCAAACAAATCATCCGTCAGACCAATTAGGAAAAAGAACAGCCCGCCTAGGGTGACTCCCCAAATCTCATACTCCTTATCCGGCGGGAGGGTACCAAAGCCTCCCAAGGCCCAAATAGTGAGCAAGGCTCCAACGGTTCCCAAAAAGATAGAGACGCCTCCCAATCGAACCATTGGGCGATTGTGGACTTTCCGTCTTCCGGGCATATCGACACGTCCACTTTTGAGACCGATGTGCTTGACGATGGGAGTTGTGACTAGCACGATCGCCAGGGCTACCAAAAATGCAATCAAATGGTGAACGTAGGAATTCATCGAACCGAATGAGAGTTAGGACAGAGTTAGGTTTGGCAGTTGGGCGATCGCAACACACCCAATCCTGGAGAATGAGCAGTTCGATTAATTGGACGGAGTGAGAAAACAGAGATAGTGAAAAAATAACAGACGAAAACGAAGGATGTGCAAAGAAATTTCTGACTAAGAAAGCAGTATAAAAAGCGATCGCCCCCAGCACAATAACACTTCTTCAAGAAAATAGACCACTTCTGCCCCAAAAAAGCGCAGGCTCTCCTAGATTTTGTGGGTAAACGATTTTGTGGGTAAACTGCGACAGCCTGCGCGAGCCTCTAAGTGTGGGAGCCGCGATTCGCCAACACCCTTGCTGTTCCGTGCGCGTCGCGCACGGAACAGCAAGGGGTTCAGCGTATCCCGAATTCACATTAATCAGTATTAATTAATCGAGACGCCAAACCTGGGAGAGCCCACAAAAAAGCGTGGATGCCGCTGTACGACATCCACGCTGATCATAAAAGCACTACTCTAAATTGCCCT
Source organism: Synechococcales cyanobacterium M55_K2018_004 (assembly GCA_015295905.1). Taxonomy (GTDB): domain Bacteria; phylum Cyanobacteriota; class Cyanobacteriia; order Elainellales; family Elainellaceae; genus DVEB01. The sequence continues at coordinate 5,041 of DVEB01000248.1, read as the reverse complement.
CTGGGCGATGATTACGAATTTGCTCGGCCTCTGGGCAGTCTTCGGAAACCAGTGGTTCCACATCGCCTCTGGGGACAGTGGCCAGCTTCTGCATAACCGAACCGATACTTTCTAGCCGAATCATCTCTTCCCAGGAGCAGATCTCATCATCTTCTTCAGTCTCATACCGGAGCGTCACTAAATCTCCTTCGATGTCTAGAATCCGAGCGCGCTCGATCCAGCGCTGTTGATCCCGCAAGAAAATCCAGACTTCGCGACCGTCACAACAGAGTTGATAGATCTTGCGGTGTAGCATGTATTGCTTCTCCTGAACAGAAACACATCAAAAACAAAAAGTGCCTATCCTCGCAAGCCTAGAGGATAGTGCAACTGAGGAAACAAACTGAGCGATCGCGTGGCATTGCAAAACGCCGCTCGCAGCTAGAAGGAATTCTCAAGTCATGGGAGTGGGCTAGAACAAACCTACACATTACAGCTTTCCCAAAAACGGCAGTCGCACACTGAAAAGAGCACCTGAACCCAAGGCTGGCGAAGGAGCATGTAGCGCTGTGAAAGGATGTGGGCGACCGCTAAGGGCATCATTAGGGTCAAGCTTACAACTGAGAGGTGAACTGCAAAGTGGAGAATCAAAACAACTTAAGGCAATTAAAGCCTGGGTTGAGCCAATTGTGAAGAGGCTATCAGAGGAAATCACCAAGATCGCATAAGGAAGAAGATATAGAGACTGCACCCAAACTAGAGCAAACTCAGGCGCAGAGGAGCAGGTTGTCCCATAACACCCCTGTGAGCGGTCAAGAAGCGACTCTGATACCTGCACCTTTTCTCTATATTAGCGAGCTTTAACACAGATGGGAAAATCTACTCAGATCTTTGCAGCAGGTCTGCAACTGCAACAGCATCGCGCCGAATCGGCTTAACGTTAAGGAAGCTTAACCGAACCCCAAACTCTTAATTACCTGTCCTTTAGGTATACCTCATAACCTAATAAATTAATACTCTAAAAATTTGTGCCCCTATGCTTCAGTCATTTGCTTTGGAAGTTGTTCCCCAGCTCGACTTGCGCCATTTGCTGGAGCATCTCTATCACGGCAGAGCGCTACAGCCGTTCAGTAGTGGGCAAGAGATTCCCCTATCACCTCACGAAGTTTGGGTGGTTTGTCGCGGGGTGGTGCAACTGGGTACCTTCTATGACACGGGGGATGAGGCAATTCTTGGGCTGGCTTGCCCTTCCATGCCCTTTGGCTTGCCGTTGACGCTAATTCGTCCTTATCACGCAACGGCGCTTTCTGATGTTGACCTGATGCGACTCACCTGGGCCGAGTTAGAGGAGTCTTCGGTTCTGGCCCAGGGCATCTTTCAGCAAACGGCCCGCCGACTGCGCCAAACGGAAGCTGTTCTAGCCATGGTTGGTTATCGTCGTGTTGAGGATCGGCTGCGGCATTTGTTGCTCCTGCTGAAGCAGGAGGTGGGGCAACCCGTGGCCGGTGGAACGCGGCTGACGGTGCGATTAACTCACCAGCAGTTGGCGAATGCGATTGGGACAACTCGTGTGACGGTGACGCGCCTGATTAGCCAACTGAAGGAGTCTGGTTGGTTGCAGATTGACTGCGATCGCCACATCATCCTGCCTCCCTATGCGGCTCTCTGACGTCTACCAGAGCGTCTGTTTGGATCTGAACGTTGCACTCATTTTAGGGATTGCACTGCAAGGTAGGCTCAGAGAAGTCGCTTTGCAGTGTTTATTTCAAGCGCCAAACTCAAGTTGGAGCGCGGCAGTGAGGGGGGTATGGTGTGCGTGGCGTGCCCCTCTTAACCCGAATGCTGTGTTGATGAGGCGACTGTGCAACCTTGATTCATGTCAATATCGATTCATGCAGGGATGGCTGCAAGTGCTTAAGCCATGACCATCCCACCATCCACATTAATCACCTGACCGGTAATATAGGCGGCTGCCGGGTCTGCGGCCAGGAAGCGCACCAGACCAGCGACTTCTTCTGGCTGTCCAAACCGGGCCAGAGGAATGAACTTCAGAATGTCGTCAGCTTTGAGGTCGTGGGTCATGTCGGTGGCGATAAATCCGGGTGCTACTGCGTTTACGGTAATGCCTCGGCTGGCCAGTTCTTTGGCCACGGCCTTTGTCAGGCCGATCACTCCAGCCTTGGCGGCACTGTAGTTCGTTTGGCCAGGATTGCCCATCAGTCCGACGACGGAAGTGATATTGACGATACGCCCCGATTTCTGCTTGAGCATCACCTTGCTAGCAGCTTTTGTGCAAAGAAATACACCCGTCAGGTTCAGATCGATGACCGCCGACCAGTCCTCTGGCTTCATGCGGAGCATCAAGGTGTCGCGGGTAATGCCAGCGTTGTTGACTAGCACATCAATCCGGCCCCACTTGTCCATGACGGCATTGAACAAGGCATCTACCTGGTCATTTTGAGAAACATCGGCTTGCAGGGCGATCGCCTCCTCCCCCATCGCCGCAATCTCACCCACCACTGCGTCTGCTGCCGTGCCGGAACTGGCGTAGTTGACAACCACCTTTGCTCCCTCAGCGGCCAAGGCTAGGGCGATCGCCCGCCCAATTCCCCGTGAAGCACCTGTGACCACTGCCACCTGCCCTGCCAACCGCTTTTCCAACTGATTTGCTGTCATGGATGCATCTCCGCCTCGCCGATAGACCATCTTAAGGCAATTTGTGCCCCCCCACTGTGGCGGGCACGAGTTACCAATGCTGTATGGGTCATGCAGCGGCGCAAAATTTTCACTACGATCAATCTAATCACCCTATTTACTGGGGGTTTGTTATGGCAGTCAAAAAACAGTTTGCAAGCTTTCAAGAAATGCTGTCTGAGTCTGAAGTCCCCATTCTGGTAGACTTCTATGCAAATTGGTGTGGCCCTTGCCGACTGATGGCAAAGATTTTGGAAGAAGTGAACGCCGAAATGCGGCAACGTTTGAAAGTGGTCAAAATTGACAGCGAGGCCTATCCCCATCTGGCAGAGCAGTACCAGATCAACGCGCTTCCTACGCTCCTGCTGTTCAAGCACGGGCAGGTTGTCGATCGCATTGAGGGGGTCATGCAGGCCCGACAACTGATTCAACGCCTCCAAGCCTTCGTCTAGGTTCTACCACTGGCACCAATTTCTCTTCAGCCACTGCGCTGCGGCTCGCTGAGCAGGAATAGGTCGCCCTCACTCCCGCTCAGCATCACCTAACGCCTGCACGCATACCCCTCCCAGCGATAGCCATCGACCCGCCGCCGGGGAGCTGCTAGTCTGCACTGCTGCTGTTTCAGCATACCTGCGAGCATTTCCTGGTTCACCGAACGAAACTCTACCAGCCACAGGTCAAAGGGGCGGGGTTGCGCTGCGATCGCCCGCTCCAGAACACCAAGGGCGGCATCTGAGTTTGGCCCCTGGTGAGCGAGCAAAAAGTGGGGGGGTGGGAGGGATGATTCCTGCCTACGGTGCCATTCCCAGGCAATTCCCATGAGCCGCCCGGTCTGTCCGTGGGTGCGGTGGACGCTTGCCACCAGTGCCGGAGCCTGACTCTGCTGCTGAATTGCCTGCACTACCAGGTCAGGCCGATGGGTTTTCTGATAGCTTAGGTTCGTCACAACGGTGAGGGCCCCCACCAAGCTGAGGATGCCAATCAGGAGGACTTGCCGAGGGGGGGACGCGGAGGCGGGGGGGGTGAGGCAGCTTGCCAGCAGCACTAGGACGGCAGGAAAGTAGACAAAGCTATAGCGGAAGGCACTGGTTAAGTCGGTGCTGACAAAATAGGTCATGCCGAGGAAGAGGGCGATCGCGCCTATCAAAAAGCTGCTCAGCAGCCCCAGCCCCATTGGGTCGTGTGGGGGTTGGCGGCGTTGACGAAAGCCCCGCCAGAGCAACGGCAGGGTTGCTAGGGTAATCAGCAGCAGTCCTACGATGGAGGCGATCGCCACTGTTCGGTTAGGCGCTTGGATCGGTAGCAGGTAAAGCATGGTAATTCCGCTGGCGAGTAGATTCCCAATGGGAGCAAGCCATTCCACTCCAGAGCGCCCGGTATGGGTGATCCAGCGAGTCAGCTCAGTGTCTTGTGTCTGAATGATCCAGGGCAGCCAGACCAAGGCTGAAGCAACGGTGCCCCCGGCAACTATGAGTAATCTTTGCCAGACGACAGTTGGGACTGACGACCAGGTTGGGAATGCTGAGGGCAGACAGCTTGAGAGCCTGGGACTGATTCCTAAGCAACTGATTCCCAAACAACAGAGCAGGCAGCAGAGTAGTGCAATTCCCGCGGCAGCTAGGGTCAGTAAAAAAAAGTAGTGGGTTGCAATACCGAGCGCATTGACGACAATCCACGCCAGACTAATCCCCCAGGGCAAGGGGCGGTAGTACCGAACATGGTGAACGGCGATCGCCAGACATCCGAGAGAAGCGATGACCCACAGGACTGATAGGGTATAGTGTCGCGCTTCCTGGGCCAGGTAAATCCCAAAGGGCGAGAGGGCCGTGAAGGCTGCCGCAACCTGGGCGATCGTGAGGTTGCGAAAGACCACCCACGCCAGCCAGAAAGTTGCTGGAATGGAAAGGACTCCAAAGATAGCTGGGAGCGATCGCGCCGCTAGTTCTGAAACGTAGCCCCCACTGGTGGGAAAAACCTGAAGCCACAGGTGGGTGAGTAGAAAGTAAAGCGGCGGGTGATTGCTTTCGCGCAGCAGGTTTTGCACCACGTCTGTAAACCCCGCTTGGGGGTTGGGCTGGAGTGGTTGCAACAGTTCTGGCAAGGCAATGACCCGATCTAGAGGAATGGTGCGGAAACTATTGCCCAGACTAAAGACAATGGTGGCAAACTCATCAGTCCACAGGGGCTTAGTCGCCAATCCTCCCAAGCGGAGAATTGATCCAACCATCGCACAGCCCAGCAAAAACCCTAGGTGAAAGCGAGATAGCTCTTTCACTTGTGCCCCTCCGGTCTGTTGCTCAAGCCTAAAACAATGTGAATTCGGGATAAGCTGAAACCCTTGCTGTTCCGTGCGCGTCGCGCACGGAAC
>DVEB01000103.1 GCA_015295905.1 Synechococcales cyanobacterium M55_K2018_004 | reverse complement strand
GCGGTGCCCCAAAACCCTTACTTTTCCGTGCGCGTCGCGCACGGAAAAGTAAGGGCTTCAGCTTATCCCAAATTCACGTTAGTAATCGTAGGGGGTTTCTGGCTGCGGAATCGCAGTCAGTGACTGGGCTTGAATCACCAATTGCCGTTTTCCCTGGAGGGTTTCGGTGATCATTTCACCCTGCACCCGAAACCACTGATCTGGTGGATAGGCCGAGCGGCTGCCTGAGAGTTTAACCGGCAGACCTACTGGATAAACATCGGCTGCACAGCAGGTAATCACAAAACGAGCAATCATTAAGTAGTTATCCGGCAAGTCTGGCAGGTGAATGACAAACCCCTCAACATTGGCCTTCTGGCCTTTGTAGGCATCCGGTTCAGGATAGACGTTGAGGGTACGCACCCAGTCGATTACTGAGCGTTCTTCTGGTTTGGTGCCACCGCGAAATGCCTGGGGCTGCGATCGCGTCATCGTCAGAGTATCCGTCACTCCACGGTTGAGTGCCACATCACTAGCAAAGGCACGCGGCGTAAAGTTCAGCCCCACCAGTGCAGCAACCAGTAGCAGGCCGCTGCTCCAACCCGGCGGAAACAAACTGGCGTGGGGGATTTGCGCTGGGGGGTCTCCCCGCTTGCGACGGCGGCTCGTTTGGACAATTTCCCAAAGTTTAATGCTCCCCAGCCCCGCTAGAAAGAAACCAGCGGCGATCGCCAGCCACATATAGTCGGGGTGGAGCAGCACATTGATCTTGCCGGTCAACCAGTATTTCAACAACAAGACCGCCCAAGCAAAGATGGCCAGCGTGTCCAGCCAAGGAAGCCAATGGGGTTGAGAGGGGAATTGGGAGCGACGAGGCATGGGTGGTGTGGAAGAGTGGGACTTTGGCTTTTGGAGACGCTCGAGGAGACGCTCGATTCAGAGAAATGAACTCGAACTCTGCCATTGCAGGGCAAAAGGCGAGTAGGTTAGCTGATGTAGAAGTTGATTAGAAGCGTCAGCAGGAAGGTGAGTTGGCCCGCCAGCAGAAACATGTAGAGGATGGCACGGGAGCGGAAAACAGAGAGCAGCAGGGCAATGTTCTTCAGGTCGATCATGGGGCCAAAGACGAGGAAGGCCAGCAGCGAGCCAGTGGTGAAGGTCGCAGCGAAGGAAAGGGCGAAGAAGGCATCGACGGTTGAGCAGATTGACACAATCCAGGCCAAAACCATCATGGCGATAATCGACGTGATTTGTCCCTGGCCTAGGCTGAGGACAACGTCGCGAGGAATTGCCACTTGCAGGATCGCGGCGATCGCCGTGCCAATGACCAAGACGCCACCCAGTTCGCGTAATTCCTGCACAATGTTGTCGGCCATCAGCCGCAGGCGATCGGGAAAGGGCTTGGAGAGGACGGGGTTGGCGATCAGGGCTGCCGTCTCCAGGGAGGTGTCGAGGCGAATGGGTTGGTTGCCTTGTCCTAAAAAATAGGTGCCCGATTGCAACAGGGGAGACTCTGCCGTTGTTGGTTTTGCTTTTGGGGGGGGCAGACTGCGGGCAACGGTGGTTTGCAGCAGCGGACGCATATCGGTTTGTGTGCTGAACACCCAGCCGACAATGGTGGCGATCAGCAGCGAGAGGCCAATGCGCAAAAAAACAATCTCCGGCTGGTCGCGAAAGGCCGTCCAGGTGGCCCAGAAGACGATGGGGTTGACGGTGGGGGCTGCCAGCAAGAAGCCGATCGCCATTGCTGAAGGAGCACCCTGCACAATCAGACGACGGGCAACAGGCACATTGCCGCACTCACAAACAGGAAACAGAAACCCAATAAAACTGCCCATCAGTGCGGCCAACAGTGCATTCTTGGGCACCATTCTGAGCAGGCGGCGCTCATCCACGAACAACAGCAGCACACTGGAAAAAATCACGCCTAATAGCAGGAAGGGTATCGCTTCCACCATCAGGCTAAAGAACAAGGTCAGAGCGTTATTAAGTTGGGCCATGCGATCGCCATTACCTGTGAGAGAGCGTGATCCCGGACGGTTCGATAGGCCATTCTAGCGGAAATCTTTCTGAGACGTAACTGAGCGTCAGTTCGGGGTAAGCCGGTTTTGGGGCGCCACACGGTGCGCGATGCCCCAAAACCGTTGATGTTCCGGGCGCGTTGCGCCCAGAACATCAACGGTTTCAGCGTATCCCGAATTCACGTACGTTGAGAGTATGGCGCTACGCGCTATAAATACGTCCTCCTAACGATGCACCAATGTTTGTGAACGTGCCTCATTTTTCTGAATGCTCTTCTGCCCAAAAGACTGACACCTCCCCCCAAGGTGCCGTTTGCTCCAAGCAGCAACACACTGACCTGCAATCTTCATCCACCTACCTGCCGATCGAGGTTTACGCGCGATCGCTGGATGCGTTGGTGATCACCTGTGTGGATTTGGTATTTATCCACAACAGCGCAGTCTTGTTAGGGAAGCGGGCCAATCCTCCGCGCCAAGGCTGGTGGGTGATTGGCGGGCGCATGATAGCCGGAGAATCGCCACTACAAACAGCTCAGCGCAAGGCCAGCGAAGAAGCCGGACTATCCCTGACGGGCGATCGCTTCCACTGCTCCGGTGTATATTCCACCCAATTTGCCCACCGCCACCACCGCTTCCCTCCTGGCCCGCTGCACAGCGTCAACCTGACCTACAGCGTTCTCCTTACAGCGGCAGAGGCGGCAGCAGCAACACTCACCGTCACAGAATATGAAGACCAGCAGTGGATGACCTTGGAGGAAGTTGCCCCCTACCTACGACCGGAAGATCCCATGGATCAGGCACTCCATCAAGTCCTCAACGATGCATTATGGCTGACCGTTAAATAGCTCAAATACCTGACGGCAGAATTGCTTGAGTTTTTCTTCAACCTCAGGTTGGGGACAGGTTTTGCCGACAATCTGCCAATTCTCGATGGTGGAGAGCCGCCACTGTTCACCTAGATGCGTAAAGCCAGCCGTCTCCAGGCCAATCACCCGCCGCACCCCTGTCTGGGGATCTTCGAACAGGCGGATCTGCACCAGAATGCTGCGACTTTGCAGGGAGCGGCTCCATCCCGGCAGGTGAAAGCCAATATCAATGGAATCGGGGTCAACTAACTCGCGGGTGTCAGGGTCGTTGGCCCAAGGTTTGAGATCGGCTTTTGCATCGGGAAACTGCACCTTAAACAAATTGACAACGGCTGCAATTTTAGACGTAACCTCTAGACCCTTCGCCTGTTCTGCTGCATTCACGGTGCTCACTCCCAATCCGGTTTAAAGATTTGCACCAATTCGTTTTGGTTGTGGTGCGATGCGGCACTTTTTGACAAGTCTAGACGGATACCTTGAGATTGGCAAAAGCAAAGAACGTCAGTTCTGGTTTAGCGGGTTTCGGGGCACGGCGCACGGCACGGTGCCCCGAAGCCTTTGTGGGCAGCAGAACCGTCCACTCACAAAAAACCCACTCACAAAACAGTGAATGGCTGTCATTTTGCAAGAATCCGAAGCGACGCACCCCCTCAAACCCTAGGAGGGGCTTTTTCAGAAATCGGCTTGCGAGAGAAGAGGAACGCACGGAGAGTGGAGCCGAGAATGACGTAGAAGGCGATCGCCACGCTGCCGAGGCCTAATGGGCTGGGCACCCAGAAACTGGCTTCTAGATGGTTGAGTTCTCCGGGTTTCAGGTTCCAGGTGAGTTGCCGTTCTCGTCGGCTGGTTGTATTACTGGTGTCTTCTGCCTCGGCAGGCTTAACCTCGATGGGCGGCAAGCTGCCCTGAGCAAACTGCGCTCCCCAGGGGGTAGTCAGGTGAAATTGCAGGTCGAGCAGGTTGCCCGCGCTCAGAAGAACTGTGCCATCGGGCGATCGCACAGCCAATGGGCGCAAGTCTACGTCCAAGCTGAGGTGATTGCGCTGCACCAGCAGCAGGTTGCGTTCGCTCACCTGCAGGTGAGTCTCCAGCCGGGGGAGTGGGGGGAAGATGGGCTGGAGAGTGCCCTCCGTTGCCGACTCAACCGGGCTGAAGAAGCGATTAAATTTAGTCGAGAGATCCTGCCCCTTCGTAAAGGGAATTGTCACCTGTAGTTCGTCAGCACGAAGATACTGGGTATGGCCTCCAAGTTGGCGCGATCGCTCCTCTAGGGTGGCCAGCCAGTGCTGCACAGCGGGGTCTTGCAGATTGAGGCGATCGCTGAGGCGGAGGTGCTGCACTATTTCTCCCTGGGTCTGGCTGATGTAGTACACCCCTACATCAGACTGGATGCAACCAGTCAGAAGCAGCGTCAGTAACAGCAAGAGGGGTAGCAGGAAACTAGACATCGCAGCAGAGTGGGAGACTATTAGGCAAACCTAGGCGAACCAAGCCAAACTGCCCAAGACGATTACTCCTAGCAGGAGCGCAAGCCAGACGAAGCGATTGTCCTGGGTGTTGACTTGACTCAGGTCAATTGGCTCGAAGTCGTTAGTAGGCTTGGGGCGAGCCGGACGGGTGGAGCGATTGAGCATGAAGACGTTTTGAGCTTCAGCATTGGCACCATCAAGGCTAGTGAGGTCAGGGATCTGCGTCAGCCATTCTGGACGGGTTTTTAGTCGCGGTGCTTTGAGGATGTAGAGCAGACGGCGACTCTGTTTGCGGGTGCTGAAGTCGGGGTGGGCACCGAGGGCCTCGCAGAGGGCGATCGCCGATTCCCGTTCTTCAGCAGCTTCGTAGGCTGTCACCAGCCAGATCTGGGCCTCGCCCCCCAGACGGGTATTACGTCCGACGAGATTGATCGCCTTTTCCAGCAGTTGCACAGACTGGCGGTAGTGTCCCCGCTCAAAGGCAGATTTGCCAGCGGCAAATTGGGCTTTGCCAAGTTCGAGGTTTTCGTTAGTCACGGTCGGGGGGTGGAGATAGGAAGGAGGGTCATCAATCCGGCAAGCTTAGCCAGCATAGCCAGACGCAACAATCATCGTACCGATCCCGGCATCGTCAGTGAAGATCTCTAGCAGCAGAGAGTGGGGCAGCCGACCATCGATGATGTGGGTAGCACGGACTCCTTGAGCGAGCGATCGCACACAGCAGTTGACTTTAGGAATCATGCCACCAGAAACGGTGCCATCTTCAATGAGTTGACGGGCTTCCTGGATATCCATGCGAGTAATGCGGGTGCTGGGATTCTTATAATCCCGAAAAATCCCGGAGGTATCGGTCATCAGGATCAGCTTTTCGGCTCCCAGGGCAGCGGCTAGTTCGCCAGCGACCGTGTCAGCGTTAATGTTATACGCTTGTCCCGTTTCATCTGCGGCTACGCTAGAGACAACAGGGATGTAGCCACTCTTGACCAACGAATCGATGATCTTGGCATTCACTGCTGCGACTTCACCCACGAAACCAATGCCCTCCTGGTCGTTCGGGCGCGCCTTAATCAGATTGGCATCTTTACCGCATAGCCCGATCGCGTTCCCGCCGGCCTGGTTGATCAAAGCCACGATCTCTTTGTTGACCCGACCAACCAGTACCATCTCCACCACATCCATCGTGGCAGCATCGGTGACGCGCAACCCATTTTTAAACTGGGGCTCAATGCCCAATTTGTCGAGCCAGGAGTTGATTTCGGGGCCGCCGCCATGCACCACGACGGGCCGTAGCCCTACATAGGACAGCAGCACAATATCACGCACCACGGTGTCCTTGAGGCTGCCGTCCTTCATGGCAGCACCGCCATACTTGATGACTACCGTGCGCCCGGCAAACTGCTGAATATACGGAAGCGCCTCGCTCAAAATCCGCACCCGCATGGCTTCGTCCTGACTGATCAGATCACTGGTTTGCATAGAAGGATTTAACGCACAAAAACGGAATGAAGTTTAGTGAAGTTTATCAGCAGACGGATCCAGGGGACTGTTCTTTCCGAAAGGTTTGTGAATTGGCATTCTGTATGCCTTCAATTCCGATCCACGTCGGCTATGAGATTGATTGGCAAGGAGGCGCTGGGGTCAACCCTGAGCTCGAAGGAACCTGGCTCAGGGGGAAGAACTTCTGGCTTTAGGATGCCTGCAATTCCCTGTAACACCCGTTCTGCTACCTGCTGCGGGGACTCGTCAGGACAGACGCAGACATGCAGGTCTGCCAGGGAATAGTGCGATCGCCGCTGTTCCAACAGTTCCTCAAGCCGCTGCTGGGGGTTAGGATGCTGCAACAGGGGGCGAGTGGTATTCCCCTTCAGGCGCGCATAAAGGATCTCCGTCGGCACATCTAGCCACACCACTAAGCCATGCCGCAGGTAGCTCCAGTTCATTGGCTCCATCACGATGCCACCCCCCGTGGCGATCGCCATCCGTCGGTAGGCAGCAACTTCGGCTAGCACCTGGGTCTCCAGTGCTCGGAAGGCCGCTTCACCAGATTCGGCAAAGATAGCGGTAATGGGTTTGCCGGCGACCTGTTCGGCGATCGCATCAGTATCACAAAAGCGATAGCTCAACTGCTTCGCCAAAATTCGCCCCACCGTCGATTTGCCAGCCCCCATCATGCCCACGAGGTAGAGGCTGACTCCTTTCATCCGTTCTGAGAGAGTTTCAAGCGATTGGGTCATGGGTTTGAAGGTTGGGTCAGAGGTCATAGGGTTACTCTCCGCCTCGTCTGGGGGCATTCCCTAAGTTCAAGGGCGGGTTCTGGTAGGGTTCATCCGGTTCGTCGGCAGGCTTTTCCGGCTCGTATTCCCAGTCGTCCCATTCCTCCAGTTCATCATCGCTGGTTTCAGGCAAGGAGGCATCAGGACGATACGGTGGCGTAATCACTCGAAACTCTGCATCGACCACACGGTCTGACTTGGGGGGAGGGACTTGCTCCTGAGCCGGTTCCTCTTCGTCCTCCTTGCGGTAGGTATAGGAGTAGACTGTGCCCGACCGCGATTGGGTCTGGGGGGTGCGGCGGATCTCAACAAAGTCGCGCTGGGGCGGCGGTGGTGGCTCCTCACGACGAGTGGCGGGAGGAGTTTCCTCCTCCCAATCATCCCAGACTTCCTGCTCTTGGTCAGTTGGTTCCTCGGGGGGCATGTCTTGATAAATGGGTTCTTCGTCTGGCAGTTGGAACGGGTTATCTTCAGCAAAGGAAGCAGGGGCAAAGGGAGCCGTCCGGGGTGGAGGGGAAGTGCTGGCGGCAGGGGATGCAACCTCCCAGTCGTCCCAGTCATCCCGGTGGGCTGGCTGTTCCCAATCCTCGGCTGCGCTTCGTCTTGCTTGAGGACGGTTGGTCGGAGTAGTTGCGCGCTGTTTGTCCTGCACGTTTGCCCAGTTGGCAGCCCAGGCAGGTGCTTTCCAGGCTGCCCCAGAGGACGATGAGGGAGTTTTGCCACCGTTGGTTGGGGCCGCCGGGGCAGGTCGCCGACTGCTGGAATGGCTGAAGCGGGGTGCAGCCAGACGAGTGAGTGCGGCGATGAGAATGCTGGTAAAGGCTCCAGCGGCGATCGCCCCCAACACCCACAGTCCCACGGGCAGGGCAATCGTGGGTACGCCCAGAACCACCAGCGGCAGCACAGGTGAGAGGTTTTGAAACACGAACAACGCCAGAGCACCAAAGGCAAGCAGCAGCAGGACGAGGCGAAACATGGCGGCAGGGGGACTAAGGGGCGGGGGTTGGATAAATGCTAGACCAGCATACAAAGAATTGCGGGGATATGGCAGCTCCGGTAGAGATTTGTATCAGAATGCCCCCATCAGAACAACAGTCCAACGCTTAGTCGTTCATGGGCTGCGCCTCTGCTCAGCCGCTCGGCCCGCAAAACGCTCTCCTCTGGCAGCGGCGTCGAATTCCTGCCAGCCAAACTCTATAGCGCTGCTACACACATAGGTTAGGACAACGCTGTTTGTGGGAAACCCTGCTACGCGAGGTTTCCCACAAAAAAGCGTTTTACATCATGAGCGCGTAGTGCCATAGAATTCAAACTTGCCTCAAGCGCCTCCCTTCCCACCGGCCCAGCGTTTCAGCGGAACACAATCGATCTCAAGCTGATCCAAGGCTCTGGCGACAACAAAATCGACTAGGTCTTCAATGGTTTGGGGGTTGTGATACCAGGCCGGAATCGCCGGAACAATCCGGGCACCTGCCTCGGCCAAGGCAGTCAGGTTGCGCAGGTGGATCAGGCTAAAAGGGGTTTCGCGGGGAACCAGGACAAGCTTGCGACCTTCCTTCAGTTGCACATCGGCAGCCCGTTCCAGCAGATCAGAACTGAGGCCAGCGGCGAGTTTGCCAACGGTACTCATGCTACAGGGAATCACCACCATGCCCAGCGTCCGGTAGGAGCCACTGGCAATCGTTGCCCCCACATCTCCCCAAGGATGACAGCACAGCTTGCCACTCTGCTCCACACCTGCCTGCTGTCGCCAAAATTGCTCCTGCTGCAATGGCTCCACGGGCATCCGGAGGTTCTCTTCTGCCTGCCACACCATGTAGGTTGATTTGGAAGCTACCAGTTCAACGGCATAGTCTGCCTCCAACAAGTACTTCAGCGATCGCACAGCGTAGACCAGGCCAGAGGCTCCGGTAATGCCAAGAATCAGGGGACGATCAGAACTAGACACACAGTACCAACAAAAAGAACAAGCGATCCGGATGACCGCATCGCTACTATCTTAAAGCCTGGATTGGCTGGCTGGCCGGCCAAATGCCACCCCTTAGTATTTTTCATCCCTCCCCACAGCAGCCTGGGGAATCGGCTAACGAGCGGAGGGCACACCTCACGGTTTTAGTCCTCGTGATCGTGGTCAGCATTGTCCTGATCCAGATCAGCCTCCCCATCAGGCATCAGAGGCTCGTCTTCATCGTCGGTCGCTTCGCTGCCGCCACCGACCGCCACCAAGTCAATCTGCTGACGATAATAGTCCACACTCTTGACCTGCACCTCGACGCGATCGCCCAGCCGATACTGCTTGCGGTTCTTGCGTCCCACTAGGCGTTGCTGCCGCGAGCGATACTCGTACCAGTCATCCTTCAGCGAACTGACGTGGACCAGTCCCTCCACCAGCAGTTCTTCGATTTCTACGAAGAAACCGTAGGACTGGACGCCCGTGATCAGACCGTGGAAGACTTCACCAGTGCGGGCTTGCATATACTCGGCCTTCTTCAGTCCTTCCAGGTCATCCTCAGCCTCCTGCGCCAGTTTCTCCTGTTCTGTCAGGTGGGTCACAATGCTGTTGAAGTGTTCCTGAAACTCCTCGTGGATTTCTGGGGGCAACACACTCCAGTTGATCTGTCCATGGCAACTGCTGTGGTTGAGTTCCACCTTCTCCTTCGAGCGAGTGGTGCGGCGATCGCGCCCATGTTCAAACACCGCGTGCAGGACACGGTGCACCAGCAGGTCGGGATAGCGGCGCAGGGGAGAGGTGAAGTGGGTGTAGGCATGATCGAGCGCCAGCCCAAAGTGGCTGCCGGGATGCGTGGCGTAGACAGCAGGCTTGAGGGTCTCCAGCAGCAGGTAGGTGAGCACACGCTCAGCCTTTGACTCGGCAAACAATTGGGTCAGTCGTTGATAGTCGCGGGGATGGACGACGTCTTCCTCCTCCAATTGATACTCGATGCCCATATTGCTAACCAACTTCAGCAGTTCCTGCACGTCGGTCGGGTCTGGCGTGCGGTGGATGCGGTAGATAGCGGGCACTTGCAGTGCTGCTAGGTGAGAAGCTACCAGTTGATTGGCGAGCAGCATAAATTCCGTCACGATGGAGCGGGCAGGCAGCAGGGAAGAAACCACGATCGCCCCTAGTTCGCCTTCGTCATCGTACTGGAACTTGTTGGAGATGAACTTGCCCAGTTCGGGGTTGTGTTCTTCGGGGAAGATACTCTCTGGCAAGTTGAGGTCAAATGCGCCGCGCTTCTGCCGTTGCTCGCGCACCCGTTGGCTCACCTCAAACAGTTGATCCACCAGTTCAAAGACGGGCTTTAATGATTTCAGTTCGCTTAGGTCTGGCAGCGGATAGGGCGAGTCAGTGGTGGTCTCTGGATGGTGGCGCTGCAAAATGGCCTGCGCCTGCTGGTAGTCCAAGTGGTGATCGACACAGATCACGCTGGGGTGAATTTCAAATTCCGTGACTTCGCCAGCGGAGTTGAGGGTTACCAGGACGGACAGCGCTAGCCGATCGTGCCCCGGCAACAGAGAGCAAACCTGGTGCAGATTTTCGGGCAACATGGGCACGACCACTTCACCCAGAAAAACGGAGGTGGCTCGTTTTTGGGCTTCCAGGTCAATGGGCGATCGCCAGGGCACCCAGTAAGACACATCCGCAATGTGGATTCCCACTTGCCAGCCATCTTCTAGTTGCTCCAGACTGAGGGCATCATCAATGGCGAGGCTGTGGGGATGGTCGGGGCCATCGATGGTGACAGTCGGCAGGTGACGTAGGTCGAGGCGTTTCTTCAGGTCAGTTTTGCGCAGCTTGGCAGGTAACGCCTTGGCCGCCTCCACGACCGCATCAGGGAAGTGGCGTGGCAGGTCATGCTTACAGCACACAATGTCGATGTCCGAGGCGGCCTGGGCATCACTACCCAGAATTTGGGCAACCCGACCCAGCGGCAGCGTTTGCCCCAACGGATAGCGGACGATTTCAACGTGAACCAGTTGATCAACCGCCTCTTCTAAGGGGGGATCCTCGGTATTCTCTAACTGCAACTCAAACAGTAGGCGATCGTCCAGAGGGACAGCATGGTAGTTGTCATCTTCCACCTTTTTGACGCGGGCCAGCACCGAGGAATTCGCTCGCTCCAAAATCAGGCGGACTTCCCCTTCTGGACTGCGCCGCCGACTCCCTTCCTTCGTCACCCGCACGAGGACGCGATCGCCATTCCAGGCTGTATTCAGATGACTCTCGCGAATGTAGATGTCCTCTGAACCTTCAATATCTTGAATGGCAAAGCAGAACCCCTTGCTGGAACACCGCAGTTTGCCTTCCACCACATCGTCTTCAAAGACACGACGGTACTTACCTCGCTCCTTTACCAGGATGCCGATCTTTTCCAGGGCATCCAGGGCAATCTGGAGCCGTCGCAGACAATGTTCATCCTCACAGTTCAATTTCTTTTCAAGGACTTTAGGGGCAACTAGTTTATCGTCTTGAAAATTGGATAGCAACGACGCAATTGAAAATTCCATGTAGCGATTAGTCCCTTTTAATTCATGCGCTCCCGATTGCTCAGTCCTCCCTGCTGTACCCGAAGCAACCCAGCAGGGGGTCAATTTCTATTCCTCAGGGGTTGTCTGGCTAAGGGAAACAACGAGTCGAGTGAGCCGAGCAACGCTGTTCAAGAGGAGATCGTTGTGGGGAGTGCAGCAACAATTCTTGAGCCAGACTCTGAACCTCAGGAAACCTGGGCGATCGCCCGTTGCTGTCGATCAGATGATTTGCCACAAACCAGATGCAGAAGGTTCATCAGAACAGCAATAGGGCTACGGAGGCTAAGGGGTCGCAGCAATAAACCCCGGTTTAGCGCACCAATTTCTGTGTGTAAAATTAATCGAAAGATTACACACGTCGCCTATCTTACCTATTTATAGTTTCTTATTTCGGGTCTGAGTGTCAATTTTTTTCAAAAAATCAGCAGTAGGCTTAGTAGTAAGTCACAACTCAGGCGATTGGCTGAGTGTCGAGCCGCCTGCATCTGCCAACCCTTTCTGCCACTCTGGGAAGAGCGAAAGTCTCTGATGGGGCGTGCTTGGCTCACACGCCCCATCAAAATAGGAATTGCTCAGGAACGCTGCCCTGTGACGATGTAAGCGACCCGTTTACCAATGTTGGTGGCGTGGTCTGCCATCCGTTCAAGATAGCGGATCGTCAATACCATCAGCACGATTGGCTCAACTGTCCCCTGCACATTGGTCTGATGAGCCAATTGGCTATACACCTCTTCGTAGTCTGAGTCCACGGCGTCATCGCGCAACTTCACTTCCAGCCCTGCACTAGCATCCAGGTCTGCCAGCGCCGCCAAGCTCATGGCTAGCATGGCCCGACAGCGGTCGGTCATTTGCAAAATTCGCGCCATACAGGCATGGGTTGGATAGGGAAACAGTTTAACGGCTATCTCGCCTAAGTCCTGGGCGTAGTCTCCAATTCGTTCCAAGTCACGCACCAGTTGCATCATCGCACTCAGCAAGCGCAGATCTTGGGTGACCGGAGATTGCAGCGCCATGAGGTTGACACACTCTACTTCAATCTGGCGGTATAACTGGTCAATTTGCTTATCTTGAATAGGGAGGTGACGGGCGGCTTCTAGGTCACGCTCAAACAGAGCTTTCCGTGCAAGTAGACAGGAGCGTTCAACCAAAGCCCCCATCCGCAGCACATCTCGTTGTACGCTCCTCAACTGGCGCTCAAAGTAGGCTCGAGTCGGTCGGGAAACTTCCAAAGTACTCACCCAGAATAAATGTTAGAGAGAAAACGGACAACGCACATGAAGTGGCGACCCTTATGAAGCAACCAAGCTGTGCCGAAAGCCATACTATGTCAGAATCCACGCTTTAAGTTTGTCCTTCTTGTCCTTCAGACTTTCTTGTCCTTTAGACTTATTTGTCCTTTAGACTTCCTTTAGACTTATAGATCTTGTAGTTCCCACCAGGGTGGGTTGACTGTTAGCTCTAGGCAGGAGATCGAGGAGTTTAGACCTATAGTTCCTAGAGTGGACTGGCTGAAGTCAGCTCTACAGTTAGCTCTACAAACACTTCCCTGAAAGCTATCCTGCACTGGTCAACACCCCTTTATAGCACGTTTGCCGTTCCCGCTCTCGTGAAGCTGCTGAGGTTGGCACCACAAACGCTTGCCTAACTCCTCGACCTCCCTAGCTTAGGGACAGAAGAGAGAAAAGCAGAAACTCTGGGAAAGGAAAACTCAAGAACATCTTTTTCCCTTGCATTACAATTCATCTAGCATATCCAAACTCTTCAGGGTTGGAAGTCTGGGGCATTACAACTTCCATAAACTTAATCTGATAAGGAGTTCCGTCTGACCAAGGTTTCCACCGCATTTTCCACTGCATCTGTTCACGTAAATTCGAGATAAGCTGACGCTTTTGGTTGGTTGTGTACGCGACACACGACCCATCCAAACCCTTGATGTTCCACGTGCGGCACACACGGAACATCAAGGGTTTCAGCTTATC
Source organism: Synechococcales cyanobacterium M55_K2018_004 (assembly GCA_015295905.1). Classification (GTDB taxonomy): domain Bacteria; phylum Cyanobacteriota; class Cyanobacteriia; order Elainellales; family Elainellaceae; genus DVEB01. The sequence continues at coordinate 218 of DVEB01000103.1, read as the reverse complement.
TGAAATTCACGTTGCTATTAGGTTAGGGTGATCAGTCTTCGTTCCATTGCTGCTCGCAATTCCTGGTGTCGCATTTATCAGGCAACTGCCGAACTTGCAGGGACAGAATCCGATATTCTTGAACGTGAGTCACTAAACATGAGTCACCTGTAGAGGGAGCATGCGAGAGCATGTCACCTTTGCAGGCCCTCATCCCCCAGCCCCTGCTCCCAAGTTGG
>DVEB01000273.1 GCA_015295905.1 Synechococcales cyanobacterium M55_K2018_004 | reverse complement strand
CGCGCACGGAAAAGCAAGGGTTTCAGCTTACCCCGAATTCACGTTGTCAAACATTTAAGGAGGTTTTGTGTCGTGCAATATGCGACACAAAACCTCCTTAAACACTGAGGGTTTTGTTAACGACCTAACGCCTTCTGATAGGCGGTATAGAGCCGGTGGAGGTATTTTTCCATACTAAAGTTTTGAGCCACCTGTAGCCCTGTTTCAGCAAGCTGGTCACGCAGGGCGCGATCGCCCAAAATTTGCGCCAACTTTTGCTTCAGGTCAATCACATCGTAGGGATTGGCATAGAGCGCCGCAGGCCCACAGATCTCTGGTAGACAGGATGCCGTTGAGGTGACAACCGGGCACCCCATCGTCATGGCTTCGATAGTCGGCAACCCAAACCCCTCGTAAAGAGAGGGGAAGACAAAGCAGTAGGCTCCCCGATAGAGGTAGCGCAAACTTTCCAAGGGGACGTATTCCAGAAACTTCACTTGACGGTGACTGTCTTTATCAAAGAGGTAACTGATTTTACTCAGTTCTTCTTCCCACAACCAGGCTTTTTTCCCAACAATCACTAGAGGCATATCAGTATTCAATTGTGCATAGGCTTCCAGTAAACGGCCGATATTCTTCTTCGGCTCAATTGCTCCCACAAACAGCAAGTAATTCTGATATTGCAACCTATAGCGTTGTAAGTACTGATCCACCTCTGCGGGTTCGACATGGAGTGGACTGAGGGTAATTGGCTGATAGGTCACGAAGATGCGATCGGGGTCAGCATCAAAATAAGTCAGCAGGTCTTTTTTAGTATGCTCAGACACCGCAATAACTAACGACGATTCCTTCAGAGCATACTTGACTCGACCGTAAAACGTTTTTTTATTGTCCTGAGTGGTGTAGGGCAATCGCAACGGGATCAGGTCATGTACGGTTGTAATGGTAGTGGTTACCCCCTTCATCCGGATCGGCATCGGAATCGTCGCGTGCCAAATATCCATTTTCTCCGGCAAATGGATATTGGTAATGTGATTAAACAGCCCAAAGTTGGCCTCGGCGACTTCGTAGCATTTTGGTAGGTTGAGTGACTGGGCGTATTGAATCAAGTCTTCGTCAAACCGTCCCTGTTTCAACACTAAATGCCCGACGGATTGGCGCCGCCACGGTTTATAGTAAGGACCAGTGGAAGACTTGATCAAACTCATGATCAGGTTAATCGCATCTCCAAGCCGATCCCTCTGATTTAGCGAATCATCAAAAAAGAAGACTTCATCAAGTAGGGGATTTTTCCGGTTGCCCTTGCGACTCAGCAGCACATCCACCTGAGCACCCATGCACTGAAGTGCCCGCACCAAGGTTTTGCCATAGGTTTTAATGCCCGTGCCTGTGCGGAATTGTAGGTTATACCCATCGACTAGCACCTTGATGCCCGCTAGTTTATCTGCCATTTCTGACTGGGTCATGGTGGCCTCAAGTGGGAGGAATTGAGGTTCAGTTTTGGCAGTCGCAGGTGCCACGACTCGAGCGCCTGTCAACTCGGCGTCATCTGGTACTGCGACCAAGTTTTTCCAGGTCGAGTTTTGGCCGCTCCGGTCGAACGTGCGTACCAGACCTGGTACACAAACCACATAGCCCCCTCGCTTGGTAATGGCATGGGGAGACCAGGCCGTTATCCACCAGTCTTCATCTGCCCCCTGTCCATGCTTACCCCGGTTTGGTTTGGGAGCACCTAGGTAGGGAGTGGGTATTGGTAACACGCCCTGCCAGTACTGGCGATGGGCATGGAGATGCACACCAGGCGTAGAGCGCTTCAGCAGCACCTCATAGCCATTGACAATTTGAGTGCCAAAGGTGCGGTGTTCGGTTGCGTCTCGGCCTGTCAAAATTGGGCGGGAGTCGGCATCCTGCACCTGTTCAAGTACCCGCAACAGGTCGGGATGAATCTCTACATCGTCCTGAAAGTAGGAGATCCAATCAATCTCTGGATCTGCGAGCCAATATTCAATGCCACTATTGATGGCATTACACAGTCCACGGTTCTCTGGAATCCGCAGTAGGGGCACGTTGTGTTCATCGGCAATGCGCTGGTTCTGGCGATATTGCTCTAGGGGGGAGCCATCGTCTACAACGAGAACAGGTATACCAAGCGCCACAATTTGAGGCAGCGATCGCGCCAGACTCTCTGGTCGGTTATAGGTGGTAATGGTTGCCGCATATCGGGGTGACTTGACCTGCCACTTTTGCTCAACCTCCAACGCCGTTAAATGATCAAGTAGGGGTTGCAGGTACGCCCCGGGAACGGAAGAACAGGTTTCTGGCGGGTGCTTAGCATACAACACGAAGACTTCATTGCCCCAGATCGGTTTGAAGAGTTGCTGAACCTTCAGAGCAAACCTAGGATCAACTTCACGCACCATGCCCTTGTGAAACAGCACAAACTCAAACTGCTCTGGTGGTAACGCGTAGGTGATGTTGTAGTGATAATTGCCCGGAAAGAATTCCATAAATTCATTCGGGGCCAGGATCGCATCCAACGGCTGGGCATACTGCTTCAGCGTGTCTCGCGCCTGAATCCAGTAAACGTCTTCAAGGGGAAAAGGCATAGAAGTAACGGGTGAGAACGTGGGAAATGAGCGGGCTTACCTGGGAAACGACTACACCAGGAACGATTACACCAGGTTTGCAGCGGTGAAGCCGTCAGAAGTGGCCCATCGAGGAGACTCAGACGATGATAGATAACGATGATAGATAACGATCTCCTGATACCGACTCCGTCGGTTATTGAGTCGGTTTGTCGTGGTGTAAAACGACAAATTGCTACTTTACAGACGGATTCTGTATGAGTCTGGTCAATTTAGCAAGTCTAATTTGGGTGGGTATCAAATTTGGGTGGGTATCAAACGAAATTGTGCCAATTTGCCACGGCGGTCGTGTACTCAGGCTATAGCATTAACGTCAGTTCGGGTTAGTTCGGGTGTTGGGGCACAGCGCCGTGCGCGATGCCCCAACACCCGAACTAACATTGACTTATTGCTTGCGGAGCGCCTTGGTTTTGAGCCAACGTGCCGCATCCAGCATCCCCATGCGCCGCAGGATGACTTTGAGCAACGTTCGGAGTGCACCTCTGCCAGTCGAGAGTTGGCTTACTTGTGTGTCCAATGCTGCTTTCTGCTGCTGGGCTTCCCTGAGTGTAGCCCGCAAAGCATGGAGTTGCGCCGCTAGCAGTCGCCGTTCGGCTTGCATCAGGGTGTGGTCAGCGTGGGCTGCCAACTCTGTCACTTGGGGCAGTTCAAGCGCTCCCACAATCTTAGAGAGCGAGGATTGTGCTGTGGTCATCTGCGATCGCCCTACCTCTGCTTGCTGGTCATACAACTCGTGGTAGAGTGCCAGATAGCGCTGGGCTTGTGTGGTCAGGCGGCACTCCTGCAGGATCATTTCGCGGCAATGCCTGCTCATTCGCTGCCGTAGATCCGGGTCAAAGAGGCAATCGAGCATGGTTGTTGCCAGGTGGCGAGCATCTTTCACCGCAGCAAGCCTTCCAGTGTAACCATCTTTGACAAAATCGGGAATGCCTCCGGTCGCAAACCCAATCACAGGCGTTCCACAACTCATGGCCTCTAGCATGGTGTTGGGAAGATTGTCTTGCAATGAAGGCAAAACCAACAGGTCTGCGGCGGCATAGCACTGGGCCAGAGCAGCGTCATCTTCCAGAGGACCAACGTGATGAATAGGCAAGTTGAGCGATCGCAGCGCGTCATTGGGTGTTCCAAATGTGAGCAGCATCACCTTGCCCTGCTGCACAAACGCCTGAAAGCGGGCATCCGTCTGACAGATCTGGATGGCCTCCCATAGGTAATGAAATCCCTTGCGCTTCTCTTTGGCAGACGTCGCACCAAACAAGAGGGTCACCCCCTCCGAGGGAATGCCTAGGCGATGTTTGGCCTGGGGCTTATCCATGGGCACGAAAACATCCGTCTCCAGGCCATAGGGAATCACCTCAATCCGCGCCCGCTGCAGCACTCTACTTTGACGCGCACACGCTGCCAACCACTGGCTGGGGGTCACAATCACGAAATTTTGCTGAGATAGGCTATTGACTCGATCTGCTTGCACCGCAGCGGGCCATTCCTCAGTGGGGTCTGCCAGTTGGGGACAGGCGGTACAGCGTTGTTGGTAGCGATCGCAGCCGGCTGAGTAGTGACAGCCCCCTGTAAACGCCCACATATCATGCAGCGTCCACACCACAGGCTTGTTGAGCGCCAGTAAACGCCGCAACGTGGCTTCCGACTGAAACTGAGCGACCCAGTGCAGGTGAATAATAGTGGCATCCAAATCAAGCATCAACTGGCTCACGTCAACGCCCAGCAATGGCAGTGAAAACAGGGTGTTCGATAGACCTGTGCGGTTGTTGTCAATGGACTGCTGGTGCAAAAACATGAGCGTTTCCGCGCGGTCGGCTTGGTCTGCCATACCTGCCTTGACCTGTAGAACCGTGTGATCGTGCGAGAACTTTTCGCGACAGACCAAGAGCGAGGGCTGAGCGATCGCCAACAACCCTCGGTGTAAACGATACGCTGCTCTGGCCGCTCCCCCCCGAATATCGTGGGTGTTGAGATGAACAAAGGTCATAACTGGATACCAACTTGGCAACTGTTAGCAGCAAAATCAGATGGCAGCAAAATCAGGGGTGCGATCGCCTGTTGTACCAGCGATTTCGGAGTTTGAAATAGGCAAGCTTGAGGCCAAAGAATGGACAAGCGTCTATTTTTTGATCGAGGAGTTGATTGGCATACTCATACAAGGCTAAATCGAGGGAATTGTAGGCTCGAATCACCGCCAATTCTTGGGCAGAAAGGCTACTAACCTGCGGGCGGTTTTGCGTGACATTCTGCCGTGAGTAAACCGGCAATGACCAGCCAAATGCCTCTCTCAACAGAATTAAAGTCTCATCAAAGCGTTCTGTCGTGCCAACCACTGAAAAGTATTGCTGCAAATTTTCCTTGGCTTGATTGAGCCGATCCTGGTCTGACCCACTATCTTCACTCGCAGCCATGCCAGCAACCATATTGGTCTGACCATTGCGGACTTCTCGCGTGACCCCACTCGTAACGTAGTCTGACAGGCTCATCCCCCGGATCTTGTCGTAAAGATGGTGGGTGGGGTTTTGCAACACATAGTAGTAGTGCGAGACGACACGCTCAACAGGGTCGCGCAGTAGCGTAAAGTAGGTGCTGGGCTGCTTTAGGTCAGCATGAATGCCGAAGGCGAGGTGGCCACGGATGAGTTTCAGCTGGCTTCTAAACGTTTCACTTTCGTTCAGGAATGCCTGCCTATCCCTAGGAGGGTTGGCCCGTTTTCTGAACAGAAAAATTTGGTCTGGGGGATACTCCCGTTCGAGAATTGACACCATTGTGAGGCCAGCCGTTTTAGGAATATGAAGGAAGATAATTGTTCCTGGCTGGTCTGCCCCCTGCTGCAAGACGTTCATGGACAATGCTGCTCGCCTGTAGATACCGATAAGGACTGAACCGAGTCATCAACTGGCCCAAGCAGCACTCACCGCCTGCCGTACAACCTTGGCGTGGTCGATCGATCATCAAGGCACAAGTCCGCCTCAACGACCGAGTCACCTGGCGTTGCTGAAGTCCTGGGCTTTTGCATAGACTACCCTATCAGAAATTACCCCTCTGGATTGCCCTTGAGGCGAAACCAAAGGTTTCGGAGTTGCCAAAATTTACTACTCTCCATTGCTGCAATGCGAGCAGTCGCCTGCGATTCTCTGACTTTCAGCAGATTGATCTGCTGTAGGATGGCCTGAGGTTCTGCCGAGGGACTTTGCAACAGTCTATGGAGTTGCTTGAGGTGGTAGCGAGACGACCAAGATTGCAGGAGCCAATCGGGGAGTTGGGCGATCGCATCTGCCGCATCTAGCTGTTGGGCCGGGGCTGGCAGGTCAGCAACACTGTTTAACTGGTCGTACCGAGCGATCGCAGCAGGGAAGTGGTGTTCCATCAAGATTGGCAACTGGGGGTTGGCCGTAGACCGCACTAGCGCAGTCTGATCATAAAGCGAAGCATCGGGGCTGGTCAGGGGAATGGCGAGCTTCTGACTGAGCGCCTGCGTGAAATCCATCACATCTTTCACAATGGCCTCTAGACTGGCCAAAAAGCACCGCTCTGGAAATCGGGTGTAGAAATCCAACAATTTCTGGTTATAGTGCATCCAGGCAGTCAGGGCAAAGGTCGGTTGTCGGAAAAAGATGGCATCGCCCCGGCGGTAGAGGGAGTCAATCACCTCCCAAGGCGCACGATAGAGGAGGAGAAATCGTGCCTGGGGTAAGTGATGTTGCCAGAAGTCGAGAAATAGAGTAGTGCGGGGGTCTTTCCAGCCCCAGGGACGAGTCATTGAAGCATTTTCCTGGACGAGTTGCCTAGCCTGTGCTGTCAACTGCTCGACTGATAGCTGGGAGGAGTGCTCCGCAGAGCCAGTTTCAAGTCGTGCAATCGGGTCTTCCAGCGTCCAGCCTACATCGGATAACCCCGCTGCCGTTAACACCTGCCTGTGGAATTCCAGAAAAGCCTGGTTCTCAAAGTAACCTTTGGGGTTGCCGTGGTTTGCGGGCAGCATCTCACGCCCTACGTCTAACCCAGCGCTCTGCAACAGGGAGGTCACGAGGGAAGTCCCAGAGCGATGCATACCGGTGATGATGAGGGCGGGTTGGGGAGAATTCACGGGTGACATGGGGGGTGCACTGGACAATGAAGGAGCCTAAGATGCGGATAGGTCTAGTGTTTCCAGTAGACCATAAATCAGCTTGGTTGCTTCAGGCGCATACCGACATGCAGCGCGATCGCATCCATGGGGGCAACGGTCACAGTGAGTTCTCCGCTGGGAGTGACAATGACCGTTGCGGTTGGATCGGTACAGGTGTGGCCATCGGCGCTGCGATCGCTCTGGATGGCATTGCAGTAGACACCAGCGGGCAAGTTTGTCTGGAAGGTGTGGGTGAGCGGCGTCTCCTCTCGGTTGATTACCACAAAGCCCTGACGACCGCGACCAAAGGCGATCTGGTTGCGGCCATTGCTCCACCAGTGGGTCAGGTGTGGTGCGGTGGCAGTCGCATTGCGGAAGGCTACCATGCGGGCGATCGCCCCCCAACGATGCTCACAGACCCAACGACTGCCACAGGTATCCCCCGTGGGCTGGGAGCGGTCATAGACTGGTAGGATGTGTCCATTGGCTTGGGTTGGTGGTCCTTGGTCAGCGTCTGAGAAGGGATAGCTTGACATCACCTGGGGATGACCGTAGGGATGGGCCAGCATAAAGATATTGGCTAGGATATACAGCTGACCCTCTTTGTGGGTCAGGTAGTTGCCGCCACCCCCATGGCCCCGCTGCTTGTCATGGTTGTCGATAAATACAATCGCCTTGTCGCTGGGAGACAGGCCCCAGCGTTCGCCTAAGGTCTCCAGTTGGGAAATCGTCTGTCCCTGATATCCCATAAACGCTTCACCCACCTTGCGGCCATACTCAAACTCAAAAACATCCCCATGGGGATAATACTCGGTTTTCTTAATCGCCTCATCACCCGGGTCAATTACCTCCTGGTAGATATAAGGGTCTGGTTCCACCGACTGCCTTAGCAAACTCAGAATGGCTCCCAAGTCATCGGCAGGGATATGTTTTGCTGCATCGATACGAAACCCATCGATGCCCAGTCTGACTAGGTCTTGCAGGTAGGTGGCAAGCCGCTGGCGCACGTAGGGTGAGCGGGTCTTCAGGTCAGATAGCCCCACCAACTCGCAGAAGGTGACATCGTAGCGGTCTTGATAGTTGGTGATGTTGTGGCGGCAGGTGTTAAAGTCCTGCGGTTGGTAGAGGTCGGGATAGTGGTACTTGGTAAAAGCAGATCCAGCACTGCCCACGCCTGCCTCAGCCCCGGCCATGTGGTTGATCACTGCGTCGGCGTAGACTTTGACCCCAGCGGCGTGGCAGCGACGAATCATCTGGACTAACTGGGTGTGATCGCCACTCCGGCTGTGTAGGCGATAACTCACAGGCTGATACCGTTGCCACCAAGGGTATTGTCGCTCTGGGAGCACAACATGTTCGTTCGGGGGGGAAATCTGCACAGCAGCAAATCCCTGGGGCCCCAAGACGGCTTCACACTCCTGAGCAACATCTGCCCACGTCCACTCGAACAGGTGGACAAAGGTGGTGCGAGGGGAGGAGGAACTCGGGGGCACAACGCGGGAGTGAAGGTAAGGACTGATCCCAATCGTGAGGACGAACGTAAGGAGAAAAAGGGACTTCAGCAGCCAGTGTTGTTTCATTGGGGGTTGACTATGGGATGCGATCGCCACTCCAGCATTTGACGGCTCGTTTCTCGCTCAATGCTAGAGGAAACGCAACCGTGGTATTTGATTCAGATCTTTCCCCATTCAACCAAAGTTCTACCCAAAAATGGGTTGAACAAAGTAAATTCATTTTGCAGCGACTGTTTCAACCGGGAGCGTGGATGGAGATGGGGGATGAGAGCCTGCAAAGGCGACATACTCTCAAACACGCTGTGTTTGAAACGTATACAAAGTCTAATTCTAAGGTCAGTTCTGGCTAAGCAGGTTTTGGGTCGCCGTGCCGAGCGCGGTGACCCAAACCCCTTGATATTTCGTGCGCGACGCGCACGAAATATCAAGGGGTTCAGCGTATCCAAAATTCATGTGAATTCTAATCAAAGAAAGGCATTTCTTTGTGACACCAAAAAGTGTCAAAACCAGCCGTATGTGTTGACTGATAAACCACTGAAATTGCAAGCGTTGAAACTGGCGATCGCCAAAGCGTTTATCTTCTAATTTCAAGGATGACGACGTAGAGCAAATCTTTCAAAAAGCTAAATTTTTGAGTCCAACACGTGTTGAAAAATCACCTATCCGAAGATGGTATTAAGCTTTCAGGAATGGTAGCGTAACACATCAATCAATTACGTCAAATGCGTTATAAGAAGAGTAAAACATGATAGCCAGCACTCATGGTAAATCTCCTTAAGCCTACTGTTGACCCAGCCTTCGATATTCTGCGCTCAGAACGTCGTCCGCTTGGCTCTTTCTTTGCTCCCCGCAGTGTTGCAGTCATCGGAGCAACGGATCGACCCGGCAGTGTTGGTCGTACCCTGTTGTGGAACCTAATCAGTAGCCCTTTTGGGGGCACCGTTTACCCTATTAATCCCAAACGCCATAGTGTTTTAGGGATCCAGGCCCACCCCAACATTCAGTCAGTGCCAGAAGCCGTCGATTTGGCAGTCATTGCAACCCCTGCTCCCACCATTCCTGCTGTTGTTCAAGAGTGTGTGGAGGCAGGGGTTCGAAGTGCCATCATTATTTCTGCTGGATTTAAAGAAATTGGTGCCACGGGGGCTGCTCTAGAACAAGAAATTCTGGCGATCGCTCGCCGCAGCAAACTCCGCTTAATTGGCCCCAACTGCTTGGGGCTAATGAATCCCTACACGGGGCTGAACGCGACCTTCGCCAGCAATATAGCCCTTCCGGGTAAAGTTGGCTTCGTTAGCCAGAGCGGGGCACTCTGCACCTCCATTCTGGACTGGAGTCTGCACGAAAACGTCGGCTTCAGCGCGTTTGTCTCCATTGGTTCTATGCTGGATGTCGGCTGGGGTGACTTAATCTACTACTTGGGCAACGACCCCAACACCCAGAGCATCGTCATGTACATGGAGTCTATCGGTGATGCCCGCTCCTTTCTCTCTGCTGCCCGCGAGGTTGCCCTTACCAAACCCATTATTGTGATTAAGGCTGGGCGTACTGAGGCAGCGGCCAAGGCTGCCGCGTCCCACACGGGGTCGCTGGCAGGCAGTGACAATGTACTAGATGCTGCCTTTCGGCGCTGTGGCGTGCTGCGGGTTAACCGCATCTCTGAACTCTTCAACATGGCAGAGGTGCTGTCAAAGCAAAATCGCCGTCCTCAAGGGCCACGCCTGACGATTATTACCAATGCAGGGGGACCGGGAGTTTTAGCTGCCGATGCGTTGATTGGGGGCGGCGGCGAGTTGGCCAGCCTAGATGACAGCACCATCGAGGCACTCAACGCCTTCCTGCCACAACACTGGAGCCACGGCAACCCCATTGATATTTTGGGGGACGCAGACCCAGAACGCTATGCCAAAGCGCTAGAAGTTGCCATTCAAGACCCGAATAGTGATGGTCTGTTGGTCATCCTCACCCCCCAAGCCATGACCCAACCCACCGAAATTGCCCAAAGCTTGGTGCCCCACGCGCAGAAGGCAAAGAAACCTGTGTTGGCTAGTTGGATGGGGGGTGAGAGCGTTGCTGCCGGGGAAAATATCCTCAACCGGGCCAGTGTGCCCACCTATCCCTACCCTGACTCCGCCACACGAATCTTCAACTACATGTGGCAGTATACCTACAACCTGCGGGGCATCTACGAAACACCTGAGTTACCTAAAGACGATGAGTTTGGCCCGCCCGACCGAGAGCGGGCACAACAGATTATCGCTACGGCCCAGCAAAGTGGGCACACGATCTTAACGGAAGGCGAATCCAAGCAGATCCTGGAGGCCTACGGCATTCCTACGGTCAAGGTGCTAGTGGCCGCGACAGAAGAGCAGGCCGTTCAGCACGCCAACACGCTGGGCTACCCGGTGGTGCTCAAGCTATTCTCAAAAACCATTACCCACAAAACAGATGTGGGCGGCGTGCAGCTTAACCTCACCGATGAAAAGGCGGTGCGCTGGGCCTACCAGGCGATTCTGCAATCTGTCACGCAAAAGGCTGGAGCTGAGCATTTTCAGGGAGTCAGCGTGCAACCGATGATCCAGCGAGATGGGGGGTACGAGCTCATCGTTGGCTGTAGCCTGGATGCCCAGTTTGGGCCGGTGTTGGTGTTTGGGTCGGGGGGAGATTTGGTGGAGGTGTTTCGCGATCGCGCGATCGCCCTGCCTCCCCTCACAACCACCCTAGCTCGTCGCCTCATGGAAGGCACCCAGATCTACAAAGCGTTGCGGGGGGTGCGGGGGCGACAAGCCGTAGACCTGCCGGCGCTAGAAAATCTACTGGTACGGTTTAGTCAAATGGTCGTAGAGCAGCCTTGGATCAAGGAAATTGACATCAATCCCCTGCTGGCATCCTCGATGGGCAGCATCAATCGTCCTTCCTTACTGGCGTTGGACGCGCGGGTCGTCCTGCATCCCCCCAACACGTCGCCGAAAGATCTGCCTAGGCCAGCAATTCGCCCCTACCCAATTCAGTACGTCGCCGACTGGCAATTGCGGGACGGCACCCCAGTCACCATTCGCCCGATTCGCCCCGAAGACGAACCCCTGATGGTGCAGTTCCACAAAACCCTGTCAGAAGAAAGCATCTATTGCCGTTATTTTCACCTGGTGAAACTCAGCCAGCGAATTGCCCATGAGCGGTTAATCCGACTCTGCTTTATGGACTACGACCGCGAAATTGCCCTAGTGGCAGACCACAAAAACCCTTCGACTGGGGAGCATGAACTGTTGGCGGTGGCCCGCTTGAGCAAACTGCACGGGGTCAACGAGGGTGAGTTTGCCATGCTGATCAGCGATGCACATCAGTGCAAGGGGTTGGGCACTGAGTTGTTAAAACGATTGGTGCAGATTGGTCGCGAGGAGAACCTGGAACGTATTATTGCTGATATCTTGCCGGAAAATACTGCCATGCAGCATGTGTGCCAGAAGGTCGGCTTCAGCCTCAAACGTCACGCCGATCTGGTCACGGCAGAACTCCAGCTTTAGAGCCTTTAGAGCAGATTCCCAAAAGGAACATCAGTTCTGGTTAAGCGGAGTTTGGGGCACTGTGCTGGCGCGGTGCCCCAAACCCCTGGATGGTTCGTGCGCGTCGCACACGAACCATCCAGGGGTTTAGCGTATCCGGAATTCACGTTAAAGTAGAGCGTGTTCCTATTCCTCCACTGTTTTTTTGCGGGAACTGGCGTAAGAGAGGAGACCAACAGTCTCAGAGTCCTGTTGATTGAAACTACCCTGACCTATGACCGATCTCGACCTACTGGCACCCAATATTCGCGAGGGGCTGTCTAGTGTTCAGGAAATCAAAGGGACTTACCCTAGGGTGCGTTTAGAAGGGACCTGGGTAGAAGTCCTGGTGGACTGTCCAGGAACCCAGGGGATTTATGTCTATGCAGTGCCGGCAACAATGGTGGTGCATCCGGGAGATGTGCTGAGTGTGCCTTTTGGCGGGCAACAGGTGGGGGCGATCGCCCTACGGCTGACCACCCAACTGCCCGCTGACTTAGCTCCAGATACCGTCCGGTTGGTGGAAGAGGTGGCCTGCCAGAACTTCTTTCCACCCACCTACTGGACACTGCTCTACCGGGTGGCAGAGTACTACTGCACTCCCCTGATCCAGGTCGTTAAAACGGCTCTACCACCAGGGCTGTTAGGGCGATCGCAACGACGCATTCGGCTGCTGCGCGATCGCCTGCCGCCATCCCCCATCTGCACCCTGCCAGCCGCCCAAAAGCTGCTGCAACGGTTACAAGCTCAACCCGCTGGCGATTACACCTGGCAATATCTGCAACGACAAGTCCCTGGGGCCAGAGGTGGGCTACGTGAACTACTCCAGCGCGGCTGGGTCGAGAGCTATCTAGAAGCCCCAACCCCCGTGCGTCCAAAACGTCAGCAGGCCGTGACGCTGATTCAGGAGGCCAGCAGCAGCACGTTGAGCACCCGCCAGCGGGAGGTTCTAGAAGTGTTGAAGCGGCGCGGCGGGGATCTGTGGTTGCAGGAGTTACTGCAAATTTGTCGGGTCAGTTCTTCGGTTGTTAAACAATTGGAACAAAAAGGCTGTGTGGTGGTGCAGTCCCGTGAGGTGCTACGAACAGACGGCGGAGTTGCCCAAGTTGCCGACACCCCTAAGCCTCTCACACCCGATCAACGTGCTGCCTTGGCAAAGATCCTGGCGGTGTTGGGGGCTGACTCTGCTGACACAGGCACTCTGTCGTCGCAGTTTCAGCCATTTTTGCTGCACGGGGTGACGGGTTCGGGTAAGACGGAGGTCTATTTGCAGGCGATCGCCCCGTTACTCAACCAGGGCAGGTCAGCGCTGGTGCTAGTGCCTGAAATTGGTCTCACGCCCCAGTTAACCGATCGTTTCCGGGCCCGGTTTGGCGACAGCGTCAAAGTTTACCACAGTGGCCTCTCCGAGGGAGAACGCTACGACACCTGGCGACAGATGCTGAGCGGCGAACCTCAGGTGGTGATTGGCACCCGCTCTGCCGTCTTTGCCCCCCTGCCCCACCTGGGCCTGATCATCTTGGACGAAGAACACGACTCCAGCTTCAAACA
>DVEB01000041.1 GCA_015295905.1 Synechococcales cyanobacterium M55_K2018_004 | reverse complement strand
CCGTGCGCGCCGCGCACGGAACATTGAGGGTTTCAGCCTATCCCGAATTCACGTTAACACTAATAAAAAATTTTTGTAAATTTCGCAAGAAAGATACATTTGGTAGTTTTCGATACAGAATTTTCTTGTTATATTCATAAGGCAAGCAGATAGTCTTGCCATCGAGTGAACCGCCTATACCACCTTCGCTATACAAAAAGGAGATTTGAGGATGTCTACCAATGACCAAGCTCGTGCATTGATGTCACGGCACCATCAACTGATCAAGAACCGTCAGCAATCAATGCTGGGTCGCGTTGCCTCTGAAATTGGCATGCCTGCGGATTCCGTAGAATATTGGAACCACGTTCAAGGCAAGCCTCATTCTTCGTTTGCAAAAAGCTACGACCGTAGTCACAGTGCTATGAGCTAGGGCAAACGTTAGGCTGAAAAGACGCCTGCTGGCTCACCCATGTTGTCGGATCGCTCCCTTGAGTTTCCTGTTAAGACACTAGGTATCGGGTGGATGTTTGGATTGCCAGAGCCGCCTTGAGACCAAAGTCAGTCTAAAACAATCGACCGACGCAGGTGCTCTGGTCAAACTCCTGGATTTTGTCCTGAGTTTTGAGAACCGCATTAAATAGAGGGAAAGAGGTGCTTCCTGGCTTCAGGAGGCATCTTTTTTTGGGCATCACTTTTTTTGGGGGGATGTAACCAATTTGGGGATGTAACCAACGTGAGTTCCGGATACGCTGAACCCCTTGATGTTCCGTGCGCGATGCGCACGGAACATCAAGGGTTTTGGGGCACTGCGCCGGGCGCAGTGCCCCAAAACCCGCTTAACCCGACCTGACGTTATCTCCCCCCTCACCGACCTGCCGACCCACCTCATACCAAAACTGAATCAAGGGCATTTGCGTCAGTCCCACAAACTGGGCATCACAGGTTTCGATCACCGTCCAGTCACCCGCTTCGAGTTGGGCCACGTCCACCGCAAGGTAGGGGACTTGCAGACGACGGGCAGCTTCTAGGGCGATCGCAAACATGCCTTCTTCTTCGGGGACGGAGAGATAGCGGTAGGGGTCATCACCTTCCCACTGGTAGCCATAGCTCAGGATACTTTTCCCATAGAGCAGGATACGAAACTCTCGTCCCAAGGGAAAGCCATCAGGGGCAGTGCGATCGCGCTTGAGCTTCTCTAACCGCCGCAACAATACCCGTCCGCGCGACCACTGTGGCAGATGTAACAATTGCTGCGTCAGGTGTTGCGCTTCTGCCAGCGAGTGGGCAACACAGGACTGCCACCCCTTTTCCTTGTAGGACTGCACCGCACCCCGCACGAACACCGGTAAACCCAGTTGGGCGATCGCCGCTTCACACGCCTCAACATCCTGCACAATCACACTCTCCGGGGTCAACCCTGCGAGCAACGGATAGGCCCGGTCAAACTCCAGGGCTTTACGGTGTTGAGTGGGCGTGTTCAGCAGCCGGATGCCGTTTTGCAGCAGGGCTTGGTAAAACGCAGTGTAGCGTTCAGGGGTAGGGATGAAGCCCAGCCAGAGGGCGGGGGTTTCAGTGGCGGGAGGCGGAATGTGGGCGATCGCATTGGCCACCGTTGTGGCTCGACGGAGATCCGGTGGCAGCGTGTAGACGGGAAACCCAAGGAGGCGGGCGATCGCCGTTGCTGCCTTCAAATCTTGCCGACTGGCGGAAGGCGCTAGCTGGTCAGTTGCTTCGGAAAGGACGATGAGAGAAGGCATGGACAATCAGCAAGGAAAAACAAATCCGCAAAACGTCGGATCATCATTACGGAATTCGGTGCTTCATGAGCACGTCAAGAAAGTTTTACACTGACAGAAGATATTTCACTTTTCCGAACCTGTTCAACCAGGTCACCTTGAATGCAGCCCATGACCAACCTAAATCAGCCCCCCGCCGCATCTCCTAAGATCGTCCCGCCGATTGCCGAAAAACGTCCTTACATCCATTCCATCCACGGAGACGACCGCCTCGACGAATACTTCTGGATGCGCGATCGAGACGATCCAGCCGTAATTGCGTATCTGGAGGCGGAAAATGCCTACACAAAGGCCGTCATGCAACCGACGGAGGCGCTCCAGGAGCAACTCTATCAGGAAATGCTGGCTCGCATTCAGGAGACTGACTTGTCTGTCCCCTACCGCAAAGGCAACTATTACTACTACACCCGCACCGCTGAGGGGCTGGCTTACCCAATTTATTGCCGTAAGCAGGGCAGCCTAGACGCTGAAGAAGAGATTCTCCTAGACGAGAACACACTCGCAGCAGGCCACGAATACTTTGATATCGGTGTGTTTCAGGTTAGTCCTGACCACCGCGTTCTGGCCTACGCCACCGACACCACGGGAGCCGAACTGTTCACGCTCTACTTTCTGGATCTGGAAACGCGCCAACTTTACAGCGAAACCATCCCTGAAGTCTACTACTCCTTTGCTTGGGGCAACGACAACCGCACCGTTTTCTACACCCAAGTTGATGAGGCGCACCGTCCCTACAAGCTGTTCCGTCATACCCTCGGGACTCCCCTTGACGAGGATGTGCTGATCCACCACGAACCCGACGAAGCCTTCTACCTAAGCGTAGGCAAGACTCGCAGCGAAGCCTACTTAATCATGAGCCTGGGCAGCAAGGTCACTTCAGAGGTGCATTATCTGGATGCCAACACGCCCACCGGGCAGTTCCAGGTCATCCAACCACGCAAATCGGGGGTGGAGTACGACGTGGAACACCACAGCGATCGCTTCTACATCGTCACTAACGAAAATGCTATCAACTTCAAGCTGATGCAAACTCCAGTCACCAATCCCTCGCCGGAACATTGGCAGGAGGTGATTCCCCACCGGGAGGACGTCATGCTATCGGGTGTCAGTGCATTTAAGGATCACCTAGTGAT
Organism: Synechococcales cyanobacterium M55_K2018_004; assembly: GCA_015295905.1. Taxonomy (GTDB): domain Bacteria; phylum Cyanobacteriota; class Cyanobacteriia; order Elainellales; family Elainellaceae; genus DVEB01. The sequence goes on along the minus strand of DVEB01000041.1, from coordinate 10,450 downwards.
CTCGGAACGGGAGAAGGGACTGCCGATGCTGCGTGTCCGCAAACTCTCCACTGGCGAAGAACACACCATTACTTTCCCGGAGCCAACCTATGAGATCTATGGGGGGGTCAACCCAGAGTTTGATACCACCACGCTGCGGTTTACCTATACCTCACTGGTCACCCCTAGTTCGGTGTTTGACTACGACATGGATACGCGCGAGCGCGAACTCAAGAAGGAAACCCCCGTCTTAGGTGGCTACGACAAGACGCAGTACGTCAGTGAGCGGCTGATGGCGATCGCCCCCGATAGGACTTCTATTCCTCTGTCGCTGGTCTACAAGCAAGGAGTAGAGCGCACTGGCAAGAACCCCACCTTGCTGACGGGCTATGGCTCCTACGGCTACAGCTATCCTGATTCCTTCTCGTCTAATCGACTGACGCTGCTGGATCGGGGGGTGGTAGTGGCGATCGCCCACATCCGGGGAGGCGATGAGATGGGCCGCAAATGGTACGAAGACGGCAAGTTCCTCAAGAAGAAAAATACCTTCACCGACTTCATCGCCTGCGCCGAGCACCTGATCCAGACAGGTTGGACGTCTCCCGATTACCTGGCAATCGAGGGCGGTAGTGCTGGAGGATTGCTGATGGGAGCCGTGGTCAACCTGCGGCCTGACCTGTTCAAAGCCGTCATTGCCCAAGTGCCTTTTGTAGATGTCGTGACAACTATTCTGGACACCTCCCTCCCCCTCTCGGCGATGGAATGGGAGGAGTGGGGCAACCCCAACGACAAAACCTACTACGACTACATGAAATCCTACTCGCCCTACGACAATGTAGAGGCGAAGGACTATCCTGCCATGCTAATCACGGCTGGACTGAACGACCCCCGCGTCTGCTACTGGGAACCCGCTAAGTGGACGGCAAAACTGCGCGCCCTCAAGACCGACAACAACGTCCTGCTGCTGAAGACCAACATGGGGGCAGGCCACAGCGGCGCATCGGGACGCTACGAACGCCTGAAGGAAATTGCCTTTGAGTTCGCCTTTCTGTTCACCCAGTGGGGACTCACAAACGTGAAACTGGCAGTTTAACCTCAGAAGCATTGGAGTTGTCGATTGAGCATTCAAGATCTTTCAATGGTGATGAGTCACTCGATCGGTTATCAATGAGGGAGAGCGATTGCCCCCTCATAATTCATCACGTATTTGCTCGGAAGCGATCGCCAGATCACAGAAGTTAGAGTGTTTCCGGTCTACGATTTGCTCCTGTGGGAGTGGAGACTTTGCAGTAGACCAGTTTTTCATAAACAAGAATTAATCAGGCCACTGGATTCATGAGTGACTCAATATCCCACCGAGTTGGCGCATTTATCTTGCGAAAAAATGCGAAAAACTCTTTTGAACTGCTGCTTTTCAAGCCTGCCAATATTGCGGGCGCACCTGTGCGCGTCCCTGGTGGTGGCATCGAACCAGGTGAATCGGCAGAAGAGGCCCTACACCGAGAAATTGACGAAGAGAGTGGCCTCAAAAATCTCAAGATTATTCGTAAGTTGGGAACTTTAGAGCGGTGTTGGATTGATACTCAAAAGACCGTTTGCCGTCACTACTATCTCCTAGAAACTCAATCCATGACCCCCGACTCCTGGGACTACATCGTTCAAGGAGAGGGACAAGATGCCGGGTTGTGCTTCTCGTTTTTCTGGCATCGGCCCACGCCGTTGTTCAAGTTAGAGGGGGGAGCTAGCGCTTTTCTCAATCCCACGCTAATTCCAGAGTTATACGAGGACATCCCGATATACTTGACCAAACTACCCGCCCTAGCTCTGAAAGCGTAAGCCATCAGGAAGAATCGTGCGGGTCAGGTTTGCACCCTGGAGGTCAGCTTCGGTCAAAATTGCCCCCCGCAAATTTGCCCCCCGCAGGTCTGCATTGCGCAAATTTGCACCAGTCAAGTCAGCATTCTGGAGGTTTGCCCCTGCTAAATTTGCTCCCCGCAGGCGTGATTGGCTGAGGTTTGCTCCTGCCAAAATGGCCCCAGTCAGGCTCACGTCGCTCATATTCGCATGCTCTAGATTAGCGTTGACTAAGACTGCGCCATTCATGCGAGCCTTGCTTAACCAAGAGCGCTTCAGGTTTGCCCCGATTAGGTCTGCCCCTACCAGATTTGCAGCATATAACTTGGCCCAAGCTAGGTTTGCATCTCGCAGAATTGCCCCCTTTAAGTTAGCAAAACTGAGATCAGCAGAAAATAAATTGATCCGGCTCAAGGGAGCCAGCATCAAATCAGCCCGTTGCAGGTTCATCAGTGGGAAGTCTCGTTTCCCTGCGGCAAACTGGGCCAGAACCGTCTCGGCAGCCTGATTGCCCTCTATCAAAACCTCCAGCGTCAGGGCACTGGCAGGATTGGCAGAGGCTTCCGCAGGCGCAGGAAGAGTCGCCGTTTGAGTCATGCTAATCACACTCCTTTGCGATCGCCATACCTCCAGGCTATCGCAGGGATCACTGCGTGGACGTCCTATCTTTGGGCCACCCAATCGGGTGATGGCTGGCGGTCAACCATCATCAGTCCTCAAAAATTGCGCCTCGTCTTGCTAGATCGCGCTTCACCTCGCGGGAAAGGCCAGGATTAGAGCGAAACCGCGCCTGTTCCACCTCAATGCCGCCCAGGTTTGTGTCATAGAAATTGACAAAATGCAGACACGCCCCGCATAGATTTGTGCCATACAGGGTTGCGCCACTCAAATTAGCGCTCGTCAGGTTTGCCCGTCGAAGCACTGCATAGTTCAAATTCGCCTCCTCTAACCCGGAACGACAAAAGGCAGCCCCTGTCATGTTGGCATAACGCAGGTCAGCCGCATAGAGATTCGCATCACTCAGGTCTGCCCCCATCAGATTCGCCTGATTAAACCGGGCATTCGTGAGAATCGCCCCACCAAACGCAGCATGAGTCAGCACAGCATGGTTGAAATTGGCGCTGAATAACTTGGCCTGATTCAAATAGGCGTTGGTAAGGTTGGCGTAGGAGAAATTTGCATTACTGAGATCAGCAGTCCGGAGATCCGCCGTAATTAACACCGCTCGGTTGAGGTCAGCATTACTCAGATCTGACCCGTAGAGGCAGATCCCAGTCAGATTCTTTTCGGCGAAACTCTCGAGCGGGCTGAGACCAGCCAACCTCGCAAGCTCTAAAAAATCATCGGTTTCCGCTTCGAGGATGCGTTGGATGATTTCAATCCGTTGCCGATGAGAAGGCTGCCCATCTACAGTGACCACGCGCTGGAGGATGTCTAAAATTCGCTGGCGAGATCTCTCATCGGACACCGGACACCCTGATAATCAATAACAAACCTTAGATGACACGCCCCAAGTCGCTAGTAACGCAGAGATTATCGCCTTTTTATTGGGACTCAGCTCCTTTGATAGCAACGCATCCAAATCGGCAAGATCCTTAGAAGCAGAGGCTGCCCTGGCAGAAGAGGCTTGGGAGGAGGCTGCACTGGGGTAGTGGGAGCCTGTGGCTTCGTGATGCAGACGATCGGATTGCAACATAGGACAGTTTGTAGAAGACTACAACCTCTAGAAAAACATAGCTTGGCAGATAGGTCGGGAATCGCCTTAACAAAGTCCAGGGAACTAGGTGCCAGGGAAGATTGTTGAAACAATTCCACAAGAATACCTATCTGCAGAGGCCACTGGAACCTCTCTGCAAGAGTTGAGTAAGGAGCAAGACAAGCTCAAGAGCGAGAAAGAGTCACTCAGCTATAGTTAGCCCTAAATACTCATTCTTATATAGTAGCCTACGCAAGCGAGGGGATGTCTAGCCAGAGCAGTCCTTTGGTCATTAAATCACTAAATCTTCAAACAACGTCAGATTGAAGCGACCTCCGATGTTGCTTTTGTGGCGATCGCCCCCACCCCCTCCTGACTAAACAGTCCCTCCGCGGCAGCCTGGATCTGCTGCAATGGGGCGATCGCCCGTTGCAGTTCTCCTAATCTAACGACCGTCTGCTGTGGGAAACAATCTGTTTGCAGGTCATGACCTGGCGTGTAGCGATTGTGGACAAGATACCGCTGCAACAGCCCCATCTCTGCCAGCGTCTGGGTAAGTCTTTGGGCCTCTGCTAGAATAGCGGACTGGTTTTGGACTACGCCAATAAATTCTGTGTAGTTGGGGTCTTTTAGTTTTTTCTGGGCATTCACGACCCGTTGACGGAGCGATCGCAGCCGCCCCATCAGGTCCACATGGCCTGCCACATCTTGGTACTTCATCCATAGTTTGAAAATCCAGCTTAGCCAGTCTGCCAGGGCAGAGGGCATTTCCAGAAAACGCAGCAGATGCCCAGTGGGAGCCGTGTCCAAAACGATAAGCTGCTGGTTGCCACTTTCCAGCAGTTCCATGACTGAGATCAGTGAGAGCATCTCATCGATTCCAGGGAGGGCCTGATTGACCAGCTGTCGCCATGCCTGGGGGCTGTAGGCAAGCCGAAGCTGCTCGTCATCGTCACCGGGATCACCGCTCATCATTGCGGCCAGTTCCCAGAGGTAGTCGGCGCGGAACTGATCCAGCATCCGGTCTGCGTCTATCTCTTGGGCACTGAGGTTAGGCAGCAGCTCAGTTGGGAAGTGCCCCAGGGTTGCTCCAAAGGCATCACCCAGCGAGTGAGCCGGGTCAATGGAAATAACACGCACGGATTTTTGGGGGTGTTGGGTTGCCATACCCCAGGCGATCGCTGCTGTCACAGTCGTTTTCCCAACGCCGCCTTTGCCGCCGATAATCAGCAGTCGTTTGCCCTGAGCGATGAAGTCGGGGAGGGGCGGGAGGTAGGTGGGGAGACGGCTAGAGGGTTGGAGGGGAAGCGGAGGAGAGAAGTCGAATAGAGAGGTCAGGCGGGAGAGCAGGGAGTCGAGGGCTGATGGACCGACAGGGGCTTGCGATTGTCGAGGGATGAGAAACAACCGATGGGCCTCGCTGTCCTGGCAGCAATGGCTCGTCAGTTCTGCAAATTTGCTCAAGTATTCCTGTTGTTCAATCAAGACATCAAGAGGAGCAGCTTCAGTCAGGATGTGGTTAAGGAAAAGGCCGCCACAAGGGATTTGCAGTTGGTTGAGGGCCGCTAGAAAACGTTGGGTTTCTAGGTAGCTGAGGGGTTGGGCGATCGCCACAACAAAGCAGGCGGTTGTTAGCGGATTTTGCAACAGGGAGCGCCCTGCTGCCAGATCAGCCTGCATATCTCTCAGGAAGGCATCCGCTGCGTCATCGATAGTCTGTCCAGTAAAGCTCTTTTGAATAGCGTGATGTTTTGCCTGAAAGAGTTCCAGTGCGCCCAGGAAGCCGTCCAGAAAATCCATCAGGCCCAACAGGTTAAGGGTGTGGCCGCTAGGAGCCGTATCAACCACGATGCGGTCGGCGGCTTTGTCGCGCAGGAGTCGCTGGATCTCCAGCAGGCTCATCAGTTCATCTAGTCCTGGAAAGCCCAAGTCCCAGATCGGCTGGAGGTCAGCCCCCTGGACAAAGCTACCGCGTTCAACCAGCAATTCCAGAATTGCGCCATATTGGTTGCGGAAGTCTTGCAACAGAGCTTCGGCGTTGAGCGATCGCACCTGCAAATTGGGTAGATCTGGCAGCGAGTGGGGCGAGTCCTCCACCGTCAGTTGCAGCACATCGCCTAAGGAGTGGGCCGGGTCGGTAGAGAGCAACAGAATCCGTTCGTCGGGAAATTGCTTGGCCCATCGTCGCGCGAAACTACAGGAGAGTGTGGTTTTCCCCACCCCCCCTTTGCCGCTAAACAGGGCGAGTTGGAGGCGATCGCATGGGATGAGGAGGCTGGACATCACAGAGATTTTGGGATTTGGAGGGTTTAGACAGCACTTGGATTTTGGGATTTGGAGAGTTTGGATGGTCTCTCTTGTTGAGGAACGGTTTGTCATGCTGGTTTCAGTCAGGCCAATTCCTTCCCTATCGGCAGCGAGTGGTGCGACTAGCAATGCCAAACATTAGGGCGGCAGATGGGGGGCAAGGGGGCAACGGTCTCCGGTGGGAAAGTTCCCCACCTCCTTGCATTTCCGAAGTCACGTTACGTCGCGTTAATGTGAAATCGGATTTTTGGCAGTATTAGTGTTCCCAATCAGCGCAGGAGAGGCACAGGTAGGTGTTGCTTCATCCAAAGATGATTTTTTGAGTGAGGGGCGCACGGAGTACGCCCCTCACTCAAAAAATCATTGGTTAAGTCAGCAACGCCAACAGGTACATGGGGGAGCAATTGGCTAGAGGGATTTCCGTTCCTAAACGTCCGGGTTTTCTCCGTCGAGTCTCAAAAGTCTGCTGGGTATACTGAGGACATTGGGGTTCAGGTTGCCAAGGGCAAGTCGCACGAGGAATGAGGGATTTGCGTTCCTCCTGGTCAAACTTGCATCGGTGATATGTGCCCGCATTTTGAGCAGGAACGGAACGATGAGTGAGCCATACAACGACCCATTGAAGGAACTTGAGCAGGGCATTTTTCGGGGCTTTGAACAACTAATGGAACTGGCGCGATCGCTAGACGACAGTTTCGACAGTGGCAACATCCGCACCGACATTCAGATCAATACTCGCACCAGCAATATTCCTCGCTCTGGCAGTATTCCTCGGACTAACCGCCCACCCGTGGGTCGTCCGCCTGCGCCTCCCCGCACTGATGACCCCTGGGACGATGAACCTGAAGCCCCCCCCGCAGAGGTCGATGACGTTTCCCTGCGTGATGTGGGGGGAATGGCTGAGACGTTGGGCGAACTGCGCGAGCTGGTCGAAATTCCTCTGAAGCGACCTGACCTGTTGAAAAAACTAGGGCTGGAGCCGACGCGTGGCGTGTTGCTGGTTGGCCCACCGGGGACTGGGAAGACCCTAACGGCGCGAGCACTCTCGGAAGAACTGGGCGTCAATTATGTGGCGATCGTTGGCCCAGAGGTGATGGGCAAATACTATGGAGAGGCTGAAGCCCGCCTCCGCAGCTTGTTTGAGAAGGCGAAAAAATCTGCTCCTTGCATTATTTTCATCGACGAAATTGACAGCCTTGCACCTGATCGCTCTAAGGTTGAGGGTGAGGTGGAAAAGCGTGTGGTGGCTCAACTGCTGAGTCTGATGGATGGCTTCTCCCAGACCAAGGGGATCATTGTGCTGGCGGCAACCAATCGGCCTGATCACCTGGACCCGGCACTGCGTCGTCCCGGTCGGTTCGACCGCGAGGTTCAGTTCCGCGTTCCTGACCGCGAGGGGCGGCTAGAGATCCTCAAGATCCAGACCCGCCAGATGCCGCTGGATGAGTCGGTAGATTTGGGAGCGATTGCCGACTTGGCAGTGGGCATGGTCGGCGCTGACCTAAAAGCCCTCTGCCAGAAGGCGGCCTACACAGCATTGCGTCGTCAGGTTCCCTCGCTGCGTGGCCCCATCCCAGAAACGCTCCACATTGCTCAAGCCGACTTCCTGCACGCAATTCGAGAGATTAAGCCCTCCGTGCTGCGATCGGTGGAAGTCGAAAGCCCTAATGTTTCCTGGGAAGACATCGGTGGTTTGGAGGAGGTCAAGCTGATCCTGCAAGAGTCGGTAGAGGGGGCGTTGTTGTATCCCGAACTGTATCAGCAGACGGGGGCAAAGGCTCCGCGTGGGATCTTGCTGTGGGGGCCACCGGGAACTGGGAAAACCCTGCTGGCAAAAGCGATCGCCTCCCAAGCAAGAGCAAACTTCATCGCCATCAATGGCCCAGAACTGCTGAGCAAATGGGTGGGCGCAACCGAGCAAGCGCTGCGTGAACTCTTTACCAAAGCCCGACAAGCCGCTCCTTGTGTGATTTTTGTCGATGAGATCGATACTCTGGCTCCGGCTCGTGGCAGCTTTTTAGGCGACTCGGGGGTGAGCGATCGCCTAGTTGGACAGTTGCTCACAGAACTAGACGGTTTGCAGGGCTGCAAAAATGTCCTCCTTGTCGGTGCCACCAACCGCCCTGATGCCCTCGACCCTGCCTTGTTGAGAGCTGGACGGCTAGATTTGCAAATCAAAGTTGACCTACCAGATCAAGCCAGCCGCCTGTCTATCTTGCAGGTTCATAATCAGGGACGTCCACTATCGGAAGTCAGTCTGGAAGACTGGGCCACCCAGACCGCAGGCTGGAATGGAGCCGACCTGGCACTGCTGAGCAATCAGGCGGCGCTGGAGGCCATCCGCCGCTACCGACGTGAGGGAGCCACCGATCCCACCAGCATTTGCATCACTACCCATGACTTTGCGGCTGCCTTTGAGCTAATTTCCAGACAAAAGGGCAACGTAGATTAGGGCGAAATTTCAGCACCTTCTCATCTTCCTCGGCGTGTCAGTAGAGGATCAGACAGACAGACCGTTGAGGCTATTGCACCGTCAAGTTCTTTAAGATCCCGGCAACCGTAAGGTGGGTTAAGACGGGGTACGTGGAGGCCACCCCTGCCTGAGGCCAAGCCCTACACCTCTTGCCCTCACCGTTACCTCGAGCCCTATAAAATCGCAAACCCCAAATTGATAACTTAGCCATGCAACCCTCCGATCCCGTCCGTCAACAGGCAATGAGTGTACTCACGGCTAGCTTTATGGCTCAAGGGCACCCCGACACCTACGCACAGCACATGGCAGCCGCTACAATCTTTCAGGCTGACCTAGAACTGCGAAATGCTCAGATGGCTCGCTTGTTAAGCTGGCTGAAGCAAGAACACGCTGAGGTGTATGAGGCAGCCATCAAACTGGTGGAAGACACTCGCATTGAGTTTGAACGGCGCTTGCAGTCCTAGATTGCCCCCTGCTGGGACGAGCGAGGAACGGTAGCCGTTGCCTTGATTGTCGCTAGACGGGTCAATTTTTGCCGTTGGGGCGGGCGGCAGCGCCCGAATTACGCACCCGCATCACCTTGCTCAACACATCAAACCAGAAGGCGGCGCCCATTGAGAGGGCAATGCCAGAAACCAGGTAGCCCAGCGCCATGCGTGGAATTGAGACAAAGAGGCTTTGGTTTGCTGGCAGTTGCTGTCGGAGGTTTTCCTGGTCCCATCCAATCGGCAGGGGTAAATCCCGGAGGGCATTATCGACTGCCGCCTTGACCGCATCCAGGTCGCGTTCTAGATCTGCCCGTAACTGAGCCGGATCCGTGCTGCCCGGTGAGATGGAATTGCTGGTAGGGGCGGTTTGGCTGATCACCTGATCGGCAGTTTGGGTGATGGTCATGCGGAGGGTGGAGTCGCGGGAGAGACGATCAACAATGTGAAAGGTATCGGTATTGGTGGACGCTGCCAATAGCACGCCAATGATGATGGCAACGCCCTTGGCATTGCGCTTATAGACTCCGGAAGCCCGTTCCATTGAGCGGTTAAACCAGTTTTCCACTTCCAGTTCCAGGTGACGAACGCCATCCCGCAAGTTTTGCGATCGCAACTCTGCTTCCTGGGCCAGTGCTCGCAAGTTGTCTCGCAACTGGGGAGGCAGGTCAGCCTGGGCGGCCCGAACTTGGTCTACCACCTCTTGAAGCTCCGGGGGTATGGGGCGATCGCGGTCAAAAATCATTGAGAGGACTTCAGAAATCGTCGGCTCCAGCACACGGGCAGCCAGCCCTTGCTTCACGTAGGGCAGTCGTCCCCGCACAATTTCCTTGCAGGGGTCACTATTCTTTAACCACTCTTCGGTATTTTCAACAAACTTTTGAAGCTGTTCAGTCGCCTGTTCGAGTGCCTGCGGCAGGGAAATTCTGCGATTCTTAAAGTTCTCCGCAACCTCAGCCAGTTGTTCCCTCAGGCGCTTTACCTCCGCCTCCAGCAGGTGGTCGTCCCCTAGGCTGTTGCGTAGGTCAGCAATCACCTCCTCCACCAGTGACAGCTTTTCCTGACGAAACTTGCTAATGGTGTACTCGCTCACCTTTTGACTAAGCGTTGCCACATCAAGCCGCTGCAAGAGAGCATGGGCAAAGGTTTCACTAGGAATGTAGGAAGGGCCGGTCCGCTGCCGCCCAAAAACATTGCGGCTTCCAGTTAACCCCCTGTATATCTGCCCAACGTGGTGGACAATACTGCGAAAGAAACGAGGCAAAATTCCCTTTGCTTCCTGATTGAGCGATCGCAGCAAGGGACTGTTATAGAAGTCGTCAATAAACTCTTGATAGGGTGAACTTCTGGTTGTTTCACCAGTCAGCAGGTTCTCAATAGACTTTTTCAGGTGGTCGGCCCGCCATTGCAGTAGTGTTGTGAGCAGTTCTTGAATCTCGGAGGCCAGCAAACTGAAGATCAGGTATACAAACAGTAGGCCAGTCGCAATATCAAGAAACAAAGGCAGGTTCATCCACGCAAACTCCTGAAATGGCGTTTAAGAGGCAATATACCGAACACACGGTCATTTATAGCACTCGCCTGACCCACAAAACTGGATTGAACGTCAGTTCTGGTTAAGAGGGTTTTGGGTCACCGCGCCGGGCGCGGTGACCC
>DVEB01000343.1 GCA_015295905.1 Synechococcales cyanobacterium M55_K2018_004 | reverse complement strand
GGGATAGGCTGAAACCCTCAATGTTCCGTGCGCGGCGCGCACGGAACATTGAGGGGTTTGGGGCACCGCGCCGGGCGCGGTGCTGCCCCAAACCCCGCTTAATCCGAACTGACGTTGCCGTAATACCGACTCCAGGGGTGCTTGGGTCAGGTCGTTGTGGTGTGTAGCAGTTCCTTGGCGAGAGACTCACCGCCCAATTTGGCCTGCCGCACAGTCCCGTAGCCACACCCGGATCCCTTCTGCCAGCACACCCTCACTGCTATCAATCGGCGGAGTCGGTGGACGGTTGGCCGATGGCTGATCAAAGCGGGAATACATCTGGGCAAGCTGCCATCCCTGAGGGGTCTGGGTAAAAAAAGCCCAGTGGAAATTTTGGAAGACCGCCAGTTGATTGGTTTCATAGCGACGTTCTCGTGTCGTGAAGAAGACCTGCTGGACACGGCGATCGCCCCTCTCCCCCGCCGGCCCTCCCACCAGCGATAACGGCAACGGCTCAAACTCCGGTCGTCCAGCAATCAAAATGTAGAGGTTCGCCCGGTCGAGTGGACTGCGGAGGCGCGATCGCTGGTAGACCCGGTTTGCATAACTGGGCAAGTCTCGCAGCAGCAGCGGGATCATTGCATCAAGGGTGGCAGGACAGGCAATGCGAGTTTGGAGTTTGGAGTTTGGGGTTTGAATTTGAGCGGCTTGGGCTAAACAGGGATGGTGTGAACCCTTTCCACAATCAGAGAGGGCAAGGAAAGGCGTCTGGGTTTGAGCAACGGCAATATTGATCGGCATGACTAGGGACATGAATTCCGGAAGAGGGGCGAGCGCCCCCCCGGCCGGTGCCAAGCCTACCAGCCCCAACAGAATTCCAAACGGCCAAACCATCCCCTTACTCCCCCGCTCCCTCAATCTCCTGACAAATCCGCTCAAACGCCCTGCCTGGATCCTCCGCTTCCGTAATCGGTCTACCAATCACCAGGTAGGTTGCCCCCGCTTGCATTGCCGCCCCTGGAGTCATCGTTCGTTGCTGGTCTCCTACTCCTGCCCAGGCCGGACGCACCCCCGGACAGACCCGCAAAAAGTCCTCGCCGCACGCCTGTCTGAGCAGACCAGCCTCCTGCGGCGAACACACCACCCCCGCCAGACCACTCTCCTTGGCCAAAAGTGCCATTTGCAGCACATAATCTGACAGTTCCAGCGGGATCTTCAACTCAAACGCCAGCGATCGCGCCCCAATACTCGTCAGCAGCGTCACCGCCACCAAGTTTGGAGGAGCATATCCCGCCGCCACTGCTGCCTCCCTTGCCGCCACCTGAGCTGCCTGGAGTGCCGCCTTACCCGCCGCCGCATGGACCGTCACTAGGTCAACCCCATACCGTCCTGCGGCTCGACAGGCCCCTGCCATCGTATTGGGAATATCGTGGAACTTCAGGTCGAGGAAGATGCGCTTCTGTTGCGCCTTGAGCCGCTCCAGCAGGCTGGGGCCAGTGCTGACGAACAACTCCAGCCCTACCTTCCAGAATTTCACCTGGGGAAGTTGCTCTAGCCGGGCGATCGCTGCCGCCTCGGTCGGCACATCCAGCGGGACAATGATCCGCTCTGCGACTGGAATCTTGACTGGACTAGACATGGTGTGACGCCCTCTACAGTTATGCCACCAACCTTGCAAAACGGCTTTTCCCCACCTGCAAAACCTTACCGTCCAGATCAGCGGCCGTATCGAAGCTGAGGTCAGGATTGCCCACCTTCTCTCCGTCAAGCCGCACAGCCCCCCCTTGGATCTGTCGCCGTCCCTCGCTGCTGCTCTTACACAGCCCACTGGCCCCCAAAATGTAGGCCAGCTTTGCCGGGAACTGAATGCCTGCCAAGGAAAACTCCGGCACCGACTCCGCCTGCTTAGCATCCCCTTTCACCAGCGTCAGGGCTGCCCGCTGTGCCTCCTCCGCTGCGGCGCGTCCGTGGAACTGAGAGACAATTTCCAATGCCAGCATCTTCTGGCGATCGCGCGGGTTTTCTGGCAGGTCTTCCGGCGACAGATTGGTCAGCAGTTCTGCATAGATGGCGATCGCCTCATCGGGAATCTTCTCCAGCTTGGAGTACATCGTCAGCGGGTCTTCCGACAACGCCACGTAGTTGCCCAGCGACTTCGACATCTTCTGCACGCCATCTGTCCCTGGCAAGATCGGCATCAACAGGCCAAACTGGGGCCGCTGCCCAAAGTGTCGCTGCAAGTCACGCCCCACCGTTAGGTTAAACTTTTGGTCAGTTCCCCCCAACTCCACATCCGCCTGCAAGGCCACCGAGTCGTAGCCCTGCATCAACGGATAGAGAAACTCGTGCAGGTAAATCGGCGTCTCTTTCTCATAGCGCTCTGCAAAGCCCTCCTTGGCCAGCATCTGCCCCACCGTCATGGTCGAAAGTAGCTCTAGAATGTCTGTCAAATCCAGCTTTGAGAGCCACTCCGAGTTGTAGCGAATCTCCAGTCGTCCGGGCGTATCAAAGTCCAGAATTGGACGGAGTTGATCCAGATAGGTCTGGGCGTTTTGCTTCACCTCCGCCTCCGTCAGTTGTTTGCGCACCTCCGATTTCCCCGTCGGGTCCCCAATTCTGGCCGTAAAGTCACCAATCAACAGGATCGCCGTATGCCCTGCATCCTGAAACGCCCGCAGTTTTCGGTAAATAGTGCTGTGCCCCAGGTGGATGTCCGTCCCCGTGGGGTCAATCCCAAACTTAATGCGGAGGGGGCGATCGCTCTTCAAGATTCGCTGCACCAGGTTCTCATCTGGGTCTTGCGAGTCTCGTTGTTCTGGGAAAATCTCCACCGTCCCCCGATAAAGCCAAGAAAAGGCAGGGTCAATTTTAGATTGCGCCTCTACCGAATGTCCTTCCACGATCGTTTCCGCCGCCTCTTCCACAATCATCACAACAATCTTGTCACCCTTCTGGTTGATTGCACTGGCACTTGACAAGCACAATTCGCTACACTCACAAATAACTACAGCCAAATAATTACCGCTTACCTCCGTTCAACGCCCAATTGCCTAGACATCCCTGCCTAACCACCCCTAAGTTGAGTCAGGTCGTTATTGCTTCTGGGTAACATGAACACACGGAAACTGCTGTACTCTTTCTGTAGCGACCCGCTGTAACGCCAAGTAACTTTGTGCGATTCCTTCACGTTCTTTAAGGTGATTGAGTCACCAAGTTACTATAATCGCAAAAACTGAGGTGATTCAGGAACCTCGTCACCAAATCTCGCCTAATCAACTGGGTTGAGACACCCAACCCAAGTTCCGGATCAAAGTCAAGCCCTTGCGTCTCGGTGGATGCTCAGACCATCTGGTTACATGAATCTCAATCGCATTCATGCACCTCAACTGCACCTCAGCTCAACCGTGACCATTGGCAACCAGGGAAATGAGGTTCAGCCTAAAGTCCTGACTGCCCATAAATTGATTGCATACCTTTGACATCGCTGTAAGGAAGCCAAGCTCCTGTGTCAACCAACCCCCTCTCGCGCAAAGCCATCCGCCAAAATCAAGTCGGCCCGCTACAACCTAGTCCGGTTGTCTCTCCTGCTTCTAGTACAAGCTCCGGAGCGACACCTCCTGCCGCACCTGCCGCTCGGAAACCAACCTCCCCCGTACTTGAATTCGTCGGCTCTGTCAGCAAAGTCACCGCAGGCACCCTCCTGGGCATCACCATGCTGACCAGTGCCGTGGTGGCAGGGGGGTTGGTGGGTCTTGCCATCAGCTTCCGCAACTTGCCAGATGTGCGCGTCCTCCGCAACTATATCCCTGCCGAAACCACCTACATCTACGACTCCAAGGGTGGCCTGCTAGACAGCATCCACGATGAATACAACCGCCAAGTCGTGAACCTCAACGAAATTTCGCCCCACCTCAAACGGGCCGTTCTCGCTATCGAAGACAGCCACTTCTTTTCGCACCACGGCATCAACCCCACCAGCATCGTGCGCGCCCTAGCCGCCAACCTGGAAGCGGGTCGTACTGTGGAAGGGGGGTCTACCATCACCATGCAGTTGGTGAAAAACCTCTTCCTCACCCCCGAACGCTCCTTCAGCCGCAAAGTCGCCGAGGCAGTGCTGGCTCTCCGGCTCGAGCAAATCTTCTCCAAAGACCAGATTCTCGAAATGTATCTGAATCAGGTCTACTGGGGACACAATAACTACGGTGTGGAAACCGCCGCCCAGAGCTACTTCGGTAAGTCTGCCAAAGACCTCACCCTGGCAGAAGCTGCCATGATGGCCGGGTTGATCCAGGCTCCTGAAGAATACAGCCCCTTTGTGGACTACAAAACCGCCAAGCAACGGCAGGCCATCATCCTCGATCGCCTGTTAAAACTGCAATGGATTACCCCCAACGAGGCGGCAGCGGCCCGTCGCCAACCGATCAAACTGGGGCAAATCACCTCCTTCCGCAGCAGTCGCGCCCCCTACCTGACCGAAGCCGTCGCCCAAGAACTGCAAGCCCGCTTCGGTAAAGATGCCGTCCTCAAGGGCGGGATGCGCGTGCAGACAACGTTTGATATGAACTTGCAGGCGATCGCTGAAGAAACTGTCCGCCAAGGGCATGCCACCATCCGTCGCCGGGGCCTCCGGGCTGATCAGATGGCCCTGGTTGCCGTCGATCCCCGTACTCACTTTGTCAAAGCAATGGTGGGCGGCGTGGACTATCAAAAGAGCCAATATAATCGGGCCATCCAAGCACTTCGCCAGCCCGGTTCTGCCTTTAAGCCCTTCGTCTACTACGCAGCCTTTGCAACTGGAAAATATACTCCTGAGTCCACCATCATGGACACGCCCGTCAGTTATCCCGATGGCTATTCCACCTACTCACCCCAAAACTATGACGGGGGGTTCTACGGGGCCATGTCGATTCGGGCAGCACTGGAAGTTTCCCGTAACATTCCCGCCATCCGCCTGGGTCAGGAAGTGGGAATTAATAAAGTGATCGAGATTTGCCGCACCCTGGGCATCAAGAGTCCAATGGAAGCAGTGACATCCTTGCCATTGGGTTCGGTTGACTTGACGCCTCTAGAAATGGCAGCCGCCTATGCCACCTTTGCCAATGGTGGTTGGCAGTCTAACACCACCTACATTGTCCGCGTCACCGACAGTACCGGACAAGTCCTCCTCGACAATACCCCCAAACCCCAGCTTGTCCTCGATCCCTGGGCCGTTGCAGCCCTCAATGAAGTGATGCAGGGAGTTATTACCAATGGCACCGGCAAAGCCGCTCAAATTGGTCGTCCTGCGGGAGGCAAAACTGGAACCACTTCCTCCGAGCGGGACATCTGGTTTGTTGGTTACGTCCCACAACTTTCCGTCGCCATCTGGGTCGGCAATGACAATTACACTCCCGTAGGGATTGGCGCAACAGGAGGCGGTTTCGTCGCACCGATCTGGAAAAACTTTATGGATCGAGCACTAGTCAACGTTCCAGTGCAGAACTTCCGCCCCCGCTCAGACTTCGTCCGTCCTAACCCCTAAATCTGTGCAACTCAAATTGTGCGACTCAGATGTGGTCTAACAACTGCCGTCGCTTTTGCTCAAACTCATACTCTGACATTAGCCCTTCCTGCCGCAGCTGATCTAGATGGCGTAGGGCTTCTGCCACGGAAGCAACTGCATCCGCAGTGGCGATCGCCTGGTCTCGTTTTGCTGGCGATGCAGCCGCAATCCCTACAGAGCTACCCACATTAAACCGTTCGTTGAATGCCTGGTTTCCCTGGAGCAAATACCACAGCCCTTCAGCAACACTGGCAACATGGGAGATTGGGGTAAAGCTGAGTAACAGGTACACCGCCCCCCAGCCCATTTGTCCTAGGTAGAACTTGTGTAGACCAGGGACTGCCACCCCAGCAAAGGCCAGGATGCAGGCAAGGGTGCGGCTTTTGGGAAGTTTGGTCTGACTCATGGCCGGCTTCCAGCAGACTGGTGTAGGTGTAAGGAACGACTGCTCCTCCTATGATAGATGCAGTTGATCAAGACAGGGCTTTGGTGTGAAGCGCTGTAGACAGTCCCATCCTCACAGGTTCATTAACAGTTCATCGCCAGCACCGTCTCTCATGACAACTCCATATCGCTTCACAACTTTTGATTACAGTCTCACGACCAACCCCCTCCCCCTTTGCATAATAGAGACAGAATAAACATCATCCTTTTAGAAGCACGCGAGTAACCTGCCAAATGGCAGTATCTAAAGGCAACAGTTAAGCCTGTAGTAGTCTATCAATCACTACCCTCTAGACTTCTATTCACCGAATTCTTCCCTCGAAGGCTTGCGGCTTTCCTGGGTGTTGTGTGTAAGTTGACATTGATTGTGTCTAGCCGCTTTGATGTGGTGTAGAGCCACTGTGGCTAGTGCATCAACTTAAGTCAAGTTCAAGAGCATCAGATTTTGCATCTACTGAAAAAGACGTTCTCAACGGAGCAACTTTACAATTTACTGCGATCGCTCCGCTGAGGTATTATTCTCTTCAACTCGTCTTTTTCTGGCTTTCCGGAATCAGCAGACGATGCGTTGAAACTGTCCAGTGTTAAACGCTGGAAGCAGGTCATTCGCTAGGATTCTGGCAGATGCCATGCTAGGGATTTTCAGGATGTGGGGGTCACACCCCCTAATTCTCAGAATTTTGTATACTCCTTATAACTTGATAACTTGTCTGTTTAATCTCCAGGCGCTCACTGATGTCACAGACTCTGTTTAATCCTGACTGGCCTCAACTACTCTCGGACCCCTACGCTGCGTTGGGCCTGTCTGTGACTGCTGACGATCGCCGGGTGCTAAAGCGATATCGCACTGTTGCGCGATTGCTGCACCCCGATACCTACATCAACGCAGAACCAGAAACCCGTGAGCGAGCTTCCCAGATCTTTGCTCGTTTGATCAACCCGTCCTATCAAAAGTTAGGCCAGGAAAGAGGCAGGGCAGAGAACCTAGCAGTGTTGCGTTTTCGCGTCCGCCGCATGAGCCGAGAAGAGTCGCTCAACCCACAAAGTGCAACGGCCCGACAGCTCATGCAAACTCCAACCGCTGAGGTAGATATCTTTTATGAGCAGGCAGTTGCCCAGCTTGCCGACACTCAGTATGCTCAGCTTGACCACTTTGAGCGCATCACCTTTGAACTAGCAGAGCTTAATCTGGTCTATCTGCGCTTGAAGATGGGTGAACCCATCATTCGGGAAAAGCGCAATGGCCTGGTTGCTGCATCAACCATCAGACCCGTACAAGTTGCCTCTCCCTCGGTTGTTGAATCCGAAACTCCCACAATCACGGTCAATTATGCCGAGCGCCATTTTGCCCGCGCCCGGGAGTATATGTCTGCCTCGAACTGGAATTTGGCTGTCCGAGAACTGCGAGATGCTATTCGCATTGATCCCAACCGGAGTGAGTACCATTCCCATCTTGGTAAAACCTACCTGATGCAAGACCTGCCCATTATGGCAAAGGTACATTTCCGGCAGGCACTGAAGCTGAACCCAAGAGATGCCCTCGCATTGCAATACGCCAAAAGAATGGGGATTCAGCACGAAGAACCTCCTATAGCAGCGAGGAGCAGCAGGGGGTCAGGTGGCGGTGGCTTTTTGGGACTATTTGCCCGCCGTCGGTAGCACTTACCATTTTCATGGTTATTTCATTGACCCACTCACTATGGTGCTTCTGGGCGAACACGCGATCGCACTTCAGCCCCAACTCTGGCTCATCGATGCGTTGGCATGGGTCAAAGGTCTGGGAGTAGGTGGGGCGATCGCCTTTATCTTGCTCTACATTCTGGCAACGATTTCCTTTCTCCCCGGTTTCATCCTGACGTTGGGGGCTGGCGTTCTATATGGCGTGGTTCCGGGAGCGCTCTACGTGTGGATTGGGGCGACCCTAGGCGGCACCTGCGCCTTTCTGATTGGGCGCTACCTAGCCAGGGGATGGGTGACGCAGCAGCTTGCAAATTACCCTCAATTTGCCACTATCGACACAGCCGTCAGCCAAGCAGGATTCAAAATCGTTCTACTGACCCGGCTTTCCCCCATTTTTCCCTTCAATCTGTTGAACTATGCCTTTGGCGTGACTGGGGTTTCCCTCACCGACTATCTGCTCGGCTCCATCGGCATGATCCCCGGCACCCTACTCTACGTCTATCTCGGTTCCCTAGCGGGTAATCTTGCCACTCTCAACGCCCAGTCGCCTGCCGTCCCCCCTGCTGTCCAAGGGATTGGTTTTCTGTTCACCGCCCTCACTGTCTTCTACGTCACTCGCCTCGCCCAACGCGCCCTGCAACAGTCCCTCCCCCCCTCTCCGTAATCCAGTTTTTCTCATGCCTGGAAACCCTACCCTCCTTCCACCCGACTCCTACAATCAGGCGCTTCTGAGCCAGGTTCATCCTCCCGATTGGACTAACCCTCAACCTGCTGACTGCTACGACCTGTTAGTCATCGGTGCAGGCACAGCAGGACTAGTAACCGCAGCGGGGACAGCAGGGTTGGGGCTAGGGTTGAAGGTTGCCCTGGTGGAACGATACCTGATGGGGGGCGACTGTTTGAATGTAGGCTGTGTGCCGTCGAAGTGTATCGTTCGTTCTTCTCGCATTGCCGCCGAAATGCGTCATGCAGGAGCATATGGGGTGATGCCTCCAGCCTCAGTCGAGGTCGATTTTGCCGCTGTGATGGAGCGGATGCGACGCCTACGAGCAGAAATCAGTCCCGCCGATTCTGCTCCGCGCCTTCAGGCATTAGGCGTGGATGTGTTCTTTGGTGAAGGGCAGTTCGTCGATGCCCACACCCTCAAGGTTGAGGGGCAGTCCCTACACTTCAAAAAAGCTGTGATTGCAACGGGAGCACGGGCCGCCCATCCAGACATTCCAGGTTTGCAGGCAGTCGGGTTTCTCACCAACGAAACTGTTTTTTCACTAACGGAGCGACCACCGCGTCTGGCGGTCATCGGTGGGGGGCCGATTGGGTGTGAAATGGCCCAGACCTTCCAGCGCTTGGGGTGTCAGGTCATTCTGTTACACCGCAGCCACCATCTCCTGAACCGAGAAGATGCTGAAGCTGCAGAAATGATTCAACGGGTGTTCGTCCGCGAAGGGGTTCAGCTTGTGCTTAAGGCAAGCGTGGCACGGGTAGAGCGATCGCCCCAGGGAAAAGTCCTGCACTTCACCAGCGACGGCCAGCCTGGTCAGGTCGTGGTGGACGAAATCCTAGTCGGGGCGGGGCGTGTGCCCAACGTCGAACGCCTTAACCTAGAAGCAGCAGGGATCGCGTATGATTCCCGCCAGGGGGTCCAGGTCAACGACTTTTTGCAGACCAGTGTTCCTCACATCTTTGCCTGCGGCGATGTTTGTATGGACTGGAAGTTTACCCATGCCGCCGATGCTGCCGCCCGCTTGGTGGTCAAAAATGCTCTGTTTGCCCCCCTAGGGCTGGGGCGATCGCGCCTCAGCCGGCTGACCATGCCTTGGACCACCTACACTGACCCAGAACTTGCCCACGTTGGCCTCTACGAGCAAGAGGCCCAGCAGCGCGGCATCAAGACCCACACAATTAGAATTGACCTAGCGAAGGTAGATCGGGCGATCGTCGATGGCGAGACAGACGGCTTCGTTAAAGTCCTCCACAAAGCAGGGAGTGACAAAATTTTGGGGGCAACTATCGTGGCACGTCATGCTGGGGACCTGATCAGTGAGGTGACGCTGGCGATCGCCAACAACATCGGCCTCAGTAAACTCTCAGGGGTAATTCACCCCTATCCCACCCAGGCCGAAGCCATCAAAAAAGCAGCTGATGCCTATCGCCGCACCCTCCTCACCCCCCGTAGCCAAAAAATTCTCAAGCTACTCACCTGGTTTTCCTAAGGCAACCTGTCAAGCAAACGCCTAGCAATTCTCATGTTGGGTTTCTAAGCTTCATGCTGAGAATTGCTAACAAAACGTGAATTCCCGAACAGCAAGGATTTTGGGGCACTGCACTGGGCACGGTGCCCCAACACCCTCTTAGCCAGAACTGACGTTACCTCCACTCGCACAAGCGGCACACCCGCACCGCAGGCAGCAGGAGAAAAACCGTTACAGTGGAAGAACTTTAGGCAAACTTTCCCTCACCCTCCTTGCCATGGCATCGGTTGCTCGTCGCAATCTTTTTGAAGATCTTCCTCGGTTTTTGGTCGCTCAGGCTGGCATCGTGTTTGCCGTCAGTCTAGTGACCATTCAGAACGGCATTCTGAACGGATTTACCCGCTCCACAACGGTGTTGATCGATCGCTCCCAGGTAGATGTGTGGGTATCTGCCCAAGAAATGGTGAACTTGCAACTGACCCTCCCCATTCCAGCAGCCCTAGTCAACGAGGTCGCCAACATAGAAGGCGTGGAACGGACTGAACCTTTAATTACCCGTTCAACCCTGTGGCGTAGTTCCACCGGGCAAATCTCACCCATTCAAATGTTTGGCTTTGACCCCAATAGCCAGCTCTTTCGGATTGGCCCCCTCTCTGCCGGAACCCTGAATGATCTGAACCAGCCCTACACCCTCATCCCTGACAAAGCCAATCTCGATTCTCTGCGAGTCCAACGGGTGGGTGACACGGGAACCGTAAACTCCTTGCCTGCTCGCATTGTCGGCCTGACTCAAGACACCCAGTCCATCGCCTCTGGCACCTTTGTTTTTACCTCCACGGCCAATGCCAACGCCTTTCTCACATCTGGCTTCACCTCCAGCACAAACTGTCAGGTGCTACCGCAAGGTGGGCTAGACTGCCGCACAATCACCGAGCGCACGCCTCAAGCACCTCCCCAAGCGCCCCGTCCCCTGCGAGCCAGCGACACAATTACCTACGTGCTAGTGAAAGCGAAGCCAGGGCAAGATGTGCAAGCCCTGAAGCAGCGGATCGAAGCAACCCTACCGGGAATTCGAGCTTTCACCCGGCAGGAAATGGCGCAGCGCAACCGCAACTACTGGGTACAACGGACGGGCATTGGTTTTATTCTTGGTCTGGGAGCAACGGTTGGTGTGGTTGTGGGGATGGTTGTCGTCGGACAAATCCTCTATTCTTCTGTTGCAGACCATCTCAAAGAATTTGGCACACTCAAGGCCATGGGCGCTTCCGACTGGTTAATCTACCGAATTATTCTGGAACAGGCAGTCTGGATGGGCATCATTGGGTTCATTCCCAGTTTGGGGCTATGTCTTGCCTTAGGAGCCTGGACGTATGCCACTCAGGGAATCACAATCTTGATTACACCGCTGACTGCAACGGGAGTGTTAGCACTAACCCTAGGGATGTGTGTTGGCTCAGCTCTTTTTGCGATTCAAAAGGTCATGCACGTCGATCCAGCAATTGTTTTCAAGGCATAGGATTTCAAGGCATAGGGTTTCAAGGCATAGGGGCTGTATGGGTCTCGCGGCTACGACGGCTACCAATTCATACCGCGTTAGTTAGGATTAAGCGGGTTTTGAGACACCACGCGCAGTGCAGTGCCTCAAAACCCTTGCTTTTCTGAGCGCGACGCGTTCAGAAAAGCAAGGATTGCAGCGTATCCGGAATTCACGTTAGGTGAGGACAACGCTTTTGGGTGGAACCCCCTGCTGCGCGGGGGTTCCACCCAAAAGCGTTTGACATCATGAGCGCATAGCGCCATAGGACGACAGATCTTATGGCAGGGTGGCGAGTGGGCTGCACCCACCACGTTCTAGTGGTGACACACGTCACTCTACGCTACTGGAGTTGCGGCGGCTTTAGTCGTCTGTTTCTTAGTCGCCTTTTCCGCAGGGGGTGCAGAGGGTGTAGGTTGAGCAGGGGGGGCCGCAGCTTCAGGAGCAGCTGCTTGGCTGGCTGTTTTTTTAGTAGCTTTCGCGTCACTCTCATCCAACGGAGCGCCCATCATTTCAGACGGTTCTTCCGCATCGTCACCATCACGAACAACATCCAGATCGACATCGAGAACAGTCATCTGCAAACCAGCCCTTGGACTGTTGTCAGCACTGGAGACGTAGGGATTCGGTTCAACACTGCCCGTACAGATAATCAGTGACCCCTTCTTCAGAAACTGAAGTTTGCGCCACGCGGCTGACTTCTCCCAAATGCTTAAGGCCACAGTAAAGGCTTCGTTGCGATCGCGCATTTTCCGAACATACAGCGTTGTACTGGCAACAGTTGCCTTCTCCCCATTGCGCAACTCCACCGTCTTGATCTGAGCATCTGCTCCTAGGTGTCCACTCACAATCCATTTGTTTAGGCCAAGACTCGACATAGGTGATTTCCCCTTTAGATGCCCCTAAGAAACACGAACCCATCCACTCAATTGCTTGTGTGGCGGTACTCCACACCTCCACACAAGCAACGCCTTTAGACACCCAAAACGTTGGATGACACGCCAAGTTTAGGAAAGCCAGGATTTTGAGTGGTTGAATTTTTGACTTAAGGATAATTTCCTTGCTTATCGTTCCCAAATCAGTAAGGGCTGCACCAAACAAAAGAGCGATCGCCCCCTGAATGTAATGTCAAAAAGCCGTGACAAGAAAATTGACGTTTATCCAGTAAACAGTAACAATAAATACAGAAATAAATTCTTGGGTTTTCCTGCTTTACGAGGCAGCCAGGGAAATCAGCAACAATACCCAGCTTTCGCCTCTTCCTTAAACCTGCCATCTTCAAACGAGGTTGTTATGGAACTCCACTATCGCGGTGCCGCCTACGAAACGCCTGTGAATCAAGTCGAAGTAATCGAGGGTGAAGTCATTGGTCAATATCGGGGAGCCGCTCTGAAACGGCACGAATTTCGCAACATTCCCGCTCAGCCCCATCCCCGCATGAAGTATCGCGGCGCTTGGGTAAAGTAATGGTTTTTGAGTGAAAGGATGACGGAGTGTCCCTCTCACTCAAAAAATCATAGTTGGCGTGAATTCGGAAACCCTTGATTTTCTGTGCGCGACGCGCACGGAAAATCAAAAGTTTTGGGGTACCGCGCACCGCGCAGTACCCCAAAACCCTCTTAACCCGAACTGACGTTGTTTAAATTAACGAATGTCAAGCGCTGCACTGAGGTACTCTTTGTGTCAGGCTGGTATACGGAATTGAAGTCAATTCCGTATACCAACCGTATACCAGCATTGTTAGAGCCAGCATTGTTAGAGATTGTCTCGTGAGTGGGTCAGCCGATGAGTTCAGCCGTTGCAACCATTGTCAAAGTCATGGCATTTTCAGTTGCCTTCTCCATTGTGATCAAGTACGGCTTGCCCTTGCTACCAATTCCCCACACCAATGCAATGGCTCTATTGCTGGTAATCCTCCCCACCTGCATTCTGGGCACGCTGCTGGGAATTCGTAGTCGGACAATCGCCTCTACAAAGTAGAACAACGGGAATTCGGGATACGCTGAAACCCTTGCTTTTCCGTGCGCGATGCGCACGGAAAAGCAAGGGTTTTGGG
>DVEB01000136.1 GCA_015295905.1 Synechococcales cyanobacterium M55_K2018_004 | reverse complement strand
GACCCAAAACCCGCTTAACCAGAACTGACGTTATGTTAGATCACCCGACAGGACTGCTGATAGCGTTTGCCCTGCCATGCGCGAGTCACCTTGAACGCTTTGTTAATGACTTGCCAATGGAAAGGAAGCTGGTCGCTAAGAGGTCCCTGTGGCGCTAACCAGTCGGCAACCTCTGGGTGGGTATCCCTCAGGATGTGTAGCAGGGTTTCCCAGTGGGGCATCCACATTAGATCGTGGTAATGCAGGATGGCAGCCTGCTTCAACTTCTCAGGCGTATACCGTTGGGCTAAGGTTTTGCTCCCCAGGCCATAGTTGTGCGAGTGGGGCAGGGCTTTCCAGCAGAGTCCCTGTTGCACCGTTGTCATTCCCAGGGTGTGTTGGGTAAAGAAAGTGCCTGCTGCGCGGGAGGCAATGCGGGCATTCAGCAGTTTGAGCGTGGTTTGCAGGTTGTGTTGGGCAAACTGGGTGGACCGTCGGTAGATATAGACTCCGCCATTCCAGTAGAGGCGGATGCGGGCCTGTTCAACCTCAGTGGTGACCCAAGGAAGTTGGTCAATCTGTAGACCGACGGCATGGCAGGCAGCTTGCCAGTAGGGGTCATGGGGATCATCTGGGCCACTTGTGCCCATGTTTTTGTCGTGGGGACAGGCCGCCACATCCTCGTGCGGTTTAAGCGCCAATTCATGGGGGTGATTCAGAAAGAGCAGGTCACTGTCAATCCAGCCGATCAGTTCAGTGTTGACCTGCTGTTCAACGGCGAGGAGCGCGTAGTGGCGGTTGAGAAAGCTTTTCCAACTGTAGGGGTTATCCGCAATAAAGTGGAGATATTCAACGTTGAGCCGTTGCAACGCTTGTTTCGTGGTAGTGCGCAAGGATGGTCCTAGGCGTGGTGTCACCGCCACGATAGGGGCATTGGCAAACTGCCCGCCCCAACGACGCAGGCTTTCGATCATGCGAATGGTTTGGGTCTCTAGCCAGCCAGCTTCAATGCAACAGACAAAAGTGATTGAAGGGACAGGTTGTAGAGACGGCAAACTATATTCCGAGACTGTGGAGTAGTGCGCCTGCTCCAGCCGACTGGTTAGGGTAGAGCGAAAGTTCTTAGAAGTTAGCACAGCGGATTCCTGCAAGTAGGGAATAACGGCGAATGGGATCACAGGGTCAGGGTATCGCATCGATGTTGCTAAACCGTTAACAAGCTGGGCAATTACCCAAGACTTGTGTATTTTCAACGTCAGTTCTGGTTCAGCGGGTTTTGGGGCACTGCGCCGGGTGCGGTGCCCCAAAACCCTTGATGTTTCGCCCGCGATGCACAGGAAACATCAAGGGTTTCAGCTTATTCGGAATTTACGTTACGTTTAGAGTTCCCACTGCATTGACAATCTCAAACAATCTCACCGCGGGTTTTGGCACTCAACAATGCTAAACACAATTTGTGATGTGAGAGACGTGGTGTGAGAGACCTCCTCTGCGCGTCTCTCACACCACAAATCGTTAAAATCAATCGTTAGCGAAATCAGCACACGGTTTTGGACGTTTGTGTCGTCAGGCAAGCTTCATGACACGTCGGTAGGCGATTTCCATTTCTATGGCACCGGGCGATCGCCGTTGACTTTGCCATTGGCTTTGGGCAAATAGTTCCTGACTCAGAGCCTCTACATCAATACGGGTGACTCTACCGTCCTGCACCACCTGCCGACCATCGACCCAGGCATGTTGCACCACATTAACTGGACGCCCCAGCACCAGCAGGCCAATCGGATCGGTGCGGGGAAGGAGCGAAAGACGGGTCAGGTCGTACAGCACTAGGTCAGCTTTCTTGCCGACCGTCAGCGTTCCCACTTGGTCAGCCAGTCCTAGGCCCGTTGCCCCCCCTAATGATGCCATTTGCACCGCCTCACGTGGAGAAATCCAGTTGCGGTACTCAAAATCATTGGTGTTGTGGAGAATGGAGCCAATCTTGATGGCTTCCAGCAAGTCTTGCGAGTCGTTGCTGGCGGCGCCGTCGCAGCCAAAGGCAATATTTACACCGGCCTGCCGAAACTTCAAGACAGGGGCAATGCCGCTGCCTAGACGCAGGTTACTGAGGGGATTATGCACCACGGTTGAGCCGGTTTCCCGCAAGATTTCAATATCGGCATCCTCCAGCCAGACACAGTGGGCCAGAGAGGTCCGCGTTCCCAAAAAGCCCAATTTTTGCAGGTGCTTCACGGCACTGTAGCCATATTTTTCCTGAGCCAGCAACACCTGAGCTTTGCTTTCCAGCAGATGGGTATGGCGACAGAGGGAGTGGCGATCGCTCAGTTCCACACACCCCTCAAACAACGCATCAGAGCAGAGCTGCATCCCCGTAGGAGCCGTCATGATATGAATCCCTGCGTCTGGGCGGTGGTAACGGTCTACTAGCGTTGCCAGTAACTCCAAGGTTTCAGCCGTACTGCGGAGGTAGGGAATGTGCGTCCGCGGATCGCCGCCAGAAGGCAAGGCCGCAGTGGTTGCTTCGTCCTGAAGCAGTGGCCCGACGAAGGCCCGAATACCCACTTCCCGATAGGCGCGAATCACCGCATCCACCGATTCTTCCTCCAGCCCCGGAATAATGACGAGATGGTCTACCACGGTGGTGCCACCAGACAGCAGCGTTTCAACCGCTGTCCCCAGGGCTGAGAGATAGAGTTGCTCTGGATTGAGCGGGGTGAAGTCATACAGTTCAGCCAGCCACAGTTCCAGGGGACGGGGCGGGATCATCCCCCGCTGCCACATTTCGGAAGAGTGCGTGTGGGCATTGACAAACCCCGGCAGCAAAAGATGATTGTTCCCGTTGATTACGGTTCCCTGCGGGTCTAAACGAGGCGCAATGGCGGTAATGCGATCGCCCTCAATGCGTACATCAGCCTGGACATAATCGAGTTCCGATGGAATGATTGCTTGCTGAATGGTATAGCCCACGATTTGCGTTTTCCCCAATAAAACATCCGTTCATAAACATAAACGAGCCTGCCCTGATCCTCAGATGGCAAGGCGTCAGAATGATCGTAAGGTACTCCGTACACCCACCTCCGCGATTCAGCAAGACAGGAGGAAGATACTCCAAACTGCCATCCTAGATATCTCAACACAAAATCTGAAATGACTTCAACCTGGATTTACCCCTACCCGCCCCTCATCATGGGGACTTTACTGAAACGCTACAAGCGCTTTTTTGCGGATATTCAACTCGACAGTGGTGAAATCATCACGGCCCACTGTGCCAACACTGGCCCCATGACTGGCGTGAACATTCCCGGCAACCGGGTCATGGTCTCCCAGAGCGACAATCCCAAGCGATCGCTGGCCTACACCTGGGAGTTGATCGAACTAGGCGACCCTGCACCAACTTGGGTGGGGGTGAACACCAGTCTGCCCAATCGCGTCGTACGAGCCGCCCTGGAAGCAGGAATTTTCCCCGAACTAGGCGCTTATCAGGAAATTCGTGGAGAAGTTCCCTACGGACAAGACCAGAAAAGTCGGGTTGACTTTCTGCTGACAGGTGGCGATCGCCCCGTCTACATTGAGGTCAAAAATACCACTTGGGCGCAGGGAAGCCATGCCCTGTTTCCCGATACAGTTACTACTCGCGGTCAAAAACATCTGCGAGAACTCACCGA
Source organism: Synechococcales cyanobacterium M55_K2018_004 (assembly GCA_015295905.1). Lineage (GTDB taxonomy): Bacteria > Cyanobacteriota > Cyanobacteriia > Elainellales > Elainellaceae > DVEB01. The sequence continues at coordinate 9,800 of DVEB01000136.1, read as the reverse complement.
CTTGTTGCCGAACGCCCGTGCGGTCATGCTTTACTTTATCAATCGGGGTGATTGTCCTTACTTTTCCCCCGGCGACAGTGCCGACCCCACCTACGGTCAACTGTTGAGGGAGGCGATCGCCCGTGGCCTAGAAGTCTTCCCCTGCCGCTTTGCGATCAGCCCTGAGGGCATCCGCTACCTAGGGCTGGCGGACTTAGATATCGGGGGAGATGCGTAGGGCTAGATCCCACGGCTGCACTGCTCACTTCTACCACTTACTCCCCCTTTGTGACCCGTGTTTCTGTATGCCCTTTGTGACCCATGTTTCTGTATGATAATGGAGCCAGTTTTTTGAAAAAGGTCTTATGCTGACGCTCAAGATTGTCGTTTATATCGTCGTCCTTTTCTTCGTCTCCCTCTTTGTGTTCGGCTTCCTGTCTAACGACCCGGCTCGTAACCCCAAGCGTCGCGACCTCGAATAGGAACTTCCTGCCAAGGATGCGGCGTCAGTGATCAGAGTCCGCCGTTTGACAATCATTTGACCATGAGGGTAGCCAAAGCCCTGCGGCTGGGGTTTTTGAGTTGTTTGAGTGTGTGAGTGTATGCCCTATTCGGTTCCGCCGCCTGCCCTTCCCCCAGTCTTTGAGGTTGCGTCTTCCCCTGCATCAAATCCGGTGACCTTGCCCCAGACCTCCAGTTCTCCAGAGGAGGGTGGGTCGGGGCAGGTTTTTTTGGTGCCTGAGCGTCGGTCTGAGGCAAAGCGCCAGTCGGCTAGTCAGGCGCGCTTTGAAGCTCAGGCCGTGCCTCCAGGGACACCCCCCGCTGGCGAAGGGGCAGAGGTGACTCCCCAAGGGAGTGCACCCCCTGCGATCGCCCAGACCACGCTGGCGGAAGAGGCTGTTGTGGTAGACAGATCTTCAACTCAGCAAACGCCTCAGCAGTTTCAGCGGCAAGCGATCGCTCCCCCTCCCCTCAGCAGCCGTCCTCGTACCGAATACCGGGCTGCGTTGCTGCAACCTGCCGACCCACACACGGCGACTGTTCCCGCTAGTATCGGCGGTGGCAGTCCGGTTCGTCTTCCTGTGGCTAGCGTTCCGATCGCACAACACTCCCAAGCTGCTGGGGGCGAAACCAGGTTCTCGGCCCCAGCAGCAGTGGCACAATGGCAGTTTGCTGTAGGGACGCGGTTAGGGGCAGAGGGCGATCGCTCCTCGCCCGACCCCGCAGCGCCGCTGTTTGTGCCACTCACAGCGTTGCCCGTAGCCGCTGACCACCCTCCCCAATCAACCGTTTTTAGGGCTGAGGCAACACGTGCGAATCCTGCTTGGCAGCCCAGTCCTTCCCACCTTGACGCTGGGAGATGGGTTAGATCTCCAGCAGCGGCCACAACAACTACCACCCTGGAGGAAACCCCGCTAGGGCATGACAACCTGTTTCCGGCCTTGACTGACCTCGCCAACGATCGGTCTACCGTCGTTCCACTGGCCCAGAGCAACCCTTCCCCAACCACTCCATCGGATGTGCCTGGACCATCCGCCTCTGAGACCGATCAGCAGCAATTGTTGATCATTCCCAATACGCCCAATGCTCCAATCGTCCCCTCAGAGACTCCCCCGACGGTAACAGGGCCAGCAATCACCCCTCCAACCGACAACTCGGATGGTACGGGCGAGCCGATTGAGATTAATGCCGACCTACAGGAGTACGACAACCTCAGGCAGGTATTTACCGCTCAGGGCAATGTAGTGATGCGGTTTCGGCAGGCCGTGCTGCGGGCCGACCAAGTGCAGGTCAATTTGCCAAACCGGATTGCGGTGGCTGAAGGGAATGTGTCCTTGGTGCGGGGGCAGCAGGAAATTCGCGGCGATCGCTTTGTGTATAACTTTGTGCAGGAGCAGGGACAAGTCACGAATGCTCGTGGGGAGGTGTTTATCCCTGCTGCCGAGGCGGATTTTTCGCTAGAGCCTTCGCCAACCCTGGGGACGGGCGTGCCACAAACTATCCCCACTCGTCCTCGGCGGGGACAAGTGGTGGGCCGTCAAGGGTTAACCTTTAACCTGGGCAGCAATCTTGGTCAGATCTTTAATGCCGGCAACCAAGGGGGAGAACTACGGCGCATTCGCTTTGAGGCCGAGCAAATTGACTTTAATCCAGATGGCTGGATAGCAACGAATGTCCGCCTGACCAACGACCCATTTTCGCCCCCTGAACTGGAGTTGCGATCGCCCCGGGTGACCTGGACGCGCGAGACTGAGACCCGCAGCATTTTGAGGGCCAGAAATCCACGCCTGTTCTTCGACGGCGGCTTCAGTCTGCCGCTGCTGCAAAACCGGGTGGTGATCGATAGCCAACGTCGGGACAGCTTTGGCCTCGCCAATATTCGCTACGATGATGACCTGGGTGGACTTTACCTGCAACGCAATTTCACCATCATCGATTCGCCCCAGGTGCGGCTTACCGTCACCCCCCGCATTCTGGTACAACGGGCGATTGATGAAAATAACTTCAACTTTTTTACGGGGTCTAGTTATGGTCTGTTGACCCGCCTCTCGGCAAACTTGAGCCCCAGCACAACGCTGTCGGGATCGTTGAGCCTGAATGCCCTTGACTTTTCGGGTCTAGAGGATAATCTTCGGACTAGTTTGCGGCTCCGGCAAGGGATCGGAGACCACACACTGTCGCTTGAATATAGCTATCGCGATCGCCTGTTTAACGGTTCCCTAGGATTTCAGGACGTCCGTAGCAGCATTGGGGCTGTCCTGACGTCACCCATTTACACCCTGGGAGACTCAGGAATTAACTTGAGTTACCAAGTGGGGATACAGTCCATTACTGCCAAAACCGACTTTGCCGAGTTGCTGGAGAATTCCGACGACGACCTGACGACCCTAACTCGCGTCCAGGGGTCAGCGTTTCTGGGGCGCGAGTTTCGTCTTTGGCGAGGCACCCCCCTGCCCGCCACCCCCAGCCAAGGGCTGCGGTTTACACCAAACCCCCTTGTGCCCTTTGTCAATGCCTTTGTCGGCACTCGTGGCGTTTTAACCTACTATTCGGATGGTTCCGACCAGTCCACTCTCTCAGCAACGGTAGGCATTCGAGGGCAGTTGGGCCATTTCTCGCGCAATGTTTTTGACTACACCGCCTTCAACCTATCCTACTCGGATGCACTGATTACGGGGGACTCTCCGTTTCTGTTCGACAGACGAGTCGATCGGCGTGTTTTGAGTGCGGGGATCACACAGCAAATCTATGGCCCCTTCCGGGTGGGGTTCCAGACGGCCTACAACCTGGAGAGTGGTAATGAAATCGATACCAACATTGTGCTGGAGTATCAACGCCGTACCTATTCCATTGCAATCGTCTATAATCCTGTCCGCCAGGTGGGCGCTCTAACGCTCAACATTAATGACTTTAATTGGGGAGATTTTCAACAACCCTTCTCTGGTCTGGAATCGCCCTAGTTTGCGTTGTTCAACCTGCCTGGGATTTCACCAGTTAGCCCACATTGCCCAACACGCCTCAACCCGGGGGCACTAGGCTAATTGCACTTTTTAACAGAAAGCCCAAGCAATTGAAAGAGTTGGGTTATGGTGGATCTAATTCATAACCTGTGGAAAAATTTCCTCTAAGCGAGAAGATTTTCTCTGGTGGTACCTGGTCTGCTCACCAAACTCCGGTCACTCCGGTAAGGATTGCTCCAGATCCAAAACCTATCAATCGAGTGGCGGTTTGGTTTTTGTGAGCTGTCCCAGCCAACAGTTGACAAAAATCAACCTGAATCTTGATTCCTCAGCTTAACTCCCTAGATACTGGCTGCTGGCTGCGGCTAGGCAGTCAAGGGGACGTTGCCCCCCTTGGCAAGAAATGTCGTTTCCCGCGCGCTCTTGAATCGTTGAAGGGTTTCTTGAGAGCATCTAGGCAGAGAGGGAGCGATCGCCCTTGTCTCTTCCCCCTGTATCGTCACCAGTCCCCTCGTCAATGGCAGAAACCGCAAATGGCTTGAGAGAACTGGAATGCCAGGCCAAGACTGAGTCGCGAGTGGGCTGAAGGGAACTGCTATCCTGGCTCAATCGCTCTCTAGTTGTCAATCAGGTCTGAATTCTGAGCCCTGACCTGACTGGTTGTCGTTTTCACCATGAGCTTTGATGTTGGCCTATCGCTCTTACGATTATGACAGACCCCGAAAGAGATCCGGTAATTCGTGATGCTATTGACTTGCTAGAACAGTATAGTTTCGACCTAGGCGCTTTTTCTGCAGAGCAGCTAGTGGGCTACTGGTTGAGGCGTTACTCGCCACAGTGGATTCGCACTGCCGTAATTGAGGCACTCTACCAGGGCCGCTATAAGGCAGTTTCAGTCGGGCAAATTTTGGGCATCTGGGGACGGCGAGGACGCTCGATCGCTCACTTTAGTGGTGAATTTGAGCGGATCGTTGCAGGCCAAACGTTTGCCACTGGTCTATCGGCGAATCCCGACGTTCCCCCAGACTTGCCCTTGGTTGCCAACGCAACAGCGGAGACCGCCGTGACCGCTGAAGCCCCTGCTGCTCAGGCCGCGGCTAGTGAGGCGATCGCCCCAGCCGCGGCCGAGAGCGCCGTGGCTGAGCCTGACTCCAATCCTGCCACTGACCTGAGTGCAGCAGATTCTGGGGGTCAGACTGCCACTAAGCCTGCGATCGCACCTCCGATCGCACGGGGCAATCCCTCATCCACCACGTCGCTGGCGCCAGAGACTGACCCTGATTGCAATGGTTCCCCAGGGTGGGGAGAAACCCAGGTTGAGCGGTCTCCGGATGCTGGGCAGGAACCAGACAAACCGTTGACCGATTCCTCGGCGTGCTCACACACAAACGGAGCGAAGGGACTCACGTTTCCCCCCGTCCCCGACACAACCTCAGACAGCCTAGCTGCCCCTAGCCATGCCGGTTCACCCGAAATCTGGGTGCAGGGTGATGCCAGCAAGTATCCTATCCATCGCTTTGTGCCAGAACCAGAGCGGTCCGTATTTTATGTCAAGCTGCGAGCCGTAGCCTACAATACTGTTTTTCCTCAGATCAACTTTTATTGACACACGCCTGCTACTCTATTCCTGAGTAGTACAATTGATCTAATCGGGCTGGTTGTTTTGTGCGTCCATTCACCCCCCATCCCTGCCTTTGACCTATGGCGATTATTGCCCTTAAAGCCTGGTATCTTCGGGAATACGCGCCGATCCGTGAGCTGGAGAAGCGGCCCCACGATCTGCGGTTGAGCCGCAACAGTTTGCTGAAATCTGCCCTGCGTGCTGATTTTTTGAACGACAGCGATGAGATTAAGCAAACGGAATGGTTTCAGCGATATCTGGAGGGCGAAATCGTGGAATTTTATGTAGAGGGCAGTGGAGGGTATACCATTGCCAACATTGACCTGATCAGCCATGAAATCTACCTCACCAAACAAGAGGTGATGGCTCACCTGGAACCCATGATTTTCCTGTGCTACCAGACTGATTTTGCAGACTCCAGCGACCTGTTGCGCGACGAAATCCGCGAGTTTTTAGAAAGGTTCAACAAGCGATCGCGCATTCCCTTAACGCTAGAGGAGTCTCATCGTCTTACCGAAGGCCCCACCCGGCTGGCCAGTTCCCTCATGCGCAAGATCCGCAAATCGCTGCTGTTTATTGCCGATGTCACTCCCATTGTGCAGATCGACGCCACGCCGCCTCGTCTGATCCCCGACCCCACTGTATGCGTGGAGGTGGGTTACGCCCTGCAATGTAAACGAGCCGAACAGATCGTGGTGGCTCACATGGAACGGCCAGATTTCCCGGGCCAGTTTCCCTTTGACCTCACCAGTAGCAGTCGTCTTAGTTTTCGCCACAAAACTGACCTGCGTAAGCAACTCCCCACCCTACTGGAAGAGCAGTTGCAGCGGTTTAGCCTAGTTTAGCGTCTTGCTCTGTTTTGCTTTTTCTGGCTTTTTGGGCATATTGAACCCAGGCTTTCGATTTAGATGGGGGCGATCGCCCTATGCTTAGATTTAGATCTAGATCGGATGCAAACCTAGATTCCGATGCAAACAGTCGGATCTCTACTGCTGAGGCGTTAAGGACGAGCATTACCCATGCCGAGAACTCCATCTGAAATTGCCGTTCACATCATGCTAGAGGGCGGACACCGCGAAGAAGTCCGCTTCCCTACTATTCAAGATTTCCAGAAGTGGTATAGCAACGAACTGGTGCCCAAGTCCGGTTCGGAGGATTTCATTAATGTGCCGATTAAGAACATTCAGGGTGAGTACATGGTGCTGCGTCCCTCGCGGGTGCTGGCTCTGCGCGTGGAACCGATTTTCTCAGGTAGCGTCGATCGCTTCTAAGTAAACGGTTTCATAGGACTGAGTTGAGTATATGGTGGGGGCATTGGTCAAAACCCAGGGAGTTTGTCGGCAAACGTTTTGGAAAAAAAAGGGGCAACGGGCTGGTTTGGCACTGGCAGGAGCGATCGCCCTCGCCAGCTTGCCCTTGAACTGGGCGATCGCCACACCACAGATCGCCCAAGCTCCTGTGCGCCCCACTGCCCCACCGCCATCACTCCCGCTGCAACTCCGCCCCACCCAGGAGATGCTGCGGACGCATCGTTATCCTGCACTGCTGGCCTGGGATGATCAACTCTGGGGCGTGCCCAATGCCGCCACCAATCGACGGGCCTTGTTGACGGCGATCGCCCATTCCCTGCGCTATCTTGAGACTCCCACCGCCGCCACCCTCTATGCCCAATACCCAGTACCAGGTATTACCCTCGAGCGGGTGAGACGCAGCCTCATCCGGTTTCGTCACCTGCTCCAGACTGCTCGTTCGGCAACGCAGCTACGAGAGGCAGTGTTGCGAGAGTTTGAGTTTTACCAATCGGTGGGGCATGATGGCCAAGGAACGGTTGCCTTCACAGGCTACTTTGAGCCGACCTACGTTGCGAGCCGAGTTCCGACGGCAGAGTTTCGCTATCCTCTCTACCGCCTGCCGCCAGACTTGGCCCAGTGGCCCACCCCCCATCCCAGCCGTGTTGACCTGGAAGGAGTCGATGGCTTACAAGGATCCCAAGGGCGGTTGCGAGGATTGGAACTGGTGTGGTTGCGCGATCGCCTGGAGGCGTTTTTGGTGCAGGTGCAGGGTTCAGCCCGCCTGCAACTCACTGACGGCAGCACGATGACCGTGAACTACGCCGGACGCACGGAGCATCCCTACGTCAGCATCGGCCGGGAGTTAATCAACGATGGCAAGATGCGTGAGGCAGACCTGACGCTGCCAGTGCTGCTGGAATACTTCCGGCAAAACCCGCAGGAACTTAACACCTACCTGCCCCGCAACCAGCGGTTTATCTTTTTCCGGGAAACGGCAGGGGCGCCCCCCTTGGGCAGCCTGAATGTGCCCGTCACCCCAGAACGGTCAATCGCTACCGACAAAACCCTGATGCCACCAGGGGCGATCGCTCTCATCCAAACAGCACTCCCCGTCATTGAGAATGGGCAACTCGTCCCCGAACTTACGAGCCGCTTTGTGTTAGACCAGGACACTGGAGGGGCGATTCGGGGGCCCGGACGAGTGGATGTGTTTATGGGAACAGGAGAACTAGCGGGCGATCGCGCTGGTTTGATCAACACGCCAGGACAGTTGTACTATCTCCTCGTGAAGGACTAACAGCCTGGGTCAATGCACCCTCATGCTGATATTGCGGTTTTCATGGTTATGAGAAGCAGTCACGTAGTACGAGATCCTGCTGGTTAAGGGGTTGCGTGGTATGGTCACAGACCACACCGCTGCAAGCAGCCGTGTTGACTCTATCGGTGATTGGGGCAGCGAGTTGTGGCATAGCTCCGCATGAGAGTTGCGGCTTCTGCTCAGAGACTCGCCAAATTGGAACAAGTTGTGCAAGAATGAGTCAAAATACTCATCAGGTTTTCTGTATGAATTGCTCCGTGATAGCGTTGCATTATTGATGCGCTCAGACAAGCATTCATGCAGCACACCTGTAATACGGAATCCGTCCGTTATTGGTAACAGTTTGTCGTGGTGTAGAGCGTGTGCTGTGTGTACGTTTTACACCGCAACAGACCGATTCAGTCACCGATAGAGTCAGTACGATTCCTACGATTCAACTAGTGGGCTGTCTTCCACGCCAGGATGCCTCTTTTCATCGCAATAGAGATTACTCAATTGCGAGGGTAGGGCAACCCTGATAGTTGGAACGCCATATTGGGTCAAGCTAACCCGTAATATGGAAGTCGGCAGTGTTCATTGCAGGTACGCCTACTCGTGAAGTTATTTGTTTTTCACACTCCAGAACTAACGCCCACCGATCGTGTCCCAGATTGTGCGATCGCCGTCGATGTCCTCCGTGCCACTAGCACTATGGCAACTGCTTTAGCCTCAGGGGCAGAAGCAGTGCAGGTCTTCAGCGACCTCAACCAATTGCTAGAAGTCAGTTCCCACTGGCCGATTGACAAGCGCATCCGGGCAGGCGAGCGGGGTGGCTCTAAGGTCGAAGGATTTGACTTTGGCAATTCCCCCCTAGGCTGCACCGCCGAAGTGGTCGGTGGACGACGACTGTTTATCAGTACAACAAATGGGACTCGCGCCCTCACGTGTGTCCAGCGAGCTTCAACAGTGCTAGCTGCTGCCTTGATCAACCGCAAGGCCACTGTCGATTACTTGCTGGAACACCGCCCCGAAACGATCTGGATTGTTGGGTCTGGCTGGGAGGGGGCCTTCGCCCTGGAAGATACGGTCTGTGCAGGAGCGATTGCCCACAGCCTGATGACACAACTGAATCTCTCCCTCGATGAGTTTGCTGGCAACGATGAGGTGATTGGTGCCGTCTCACTCTATCAGACCTGGAAAGACCGCCTCTACGACTTGCTCTGCCATGCTTCCCACGGGAAACGCCTCCTCCGTTTGGAATGCTACGACGACCTGAAATATTGCGCTTGCTTAGATATTCTTGATGTGATCCCCATTCAGCAAGAACCAGGCGTTTTAGTCAAGCACGAAAGTCTAATTCGGATCGCGTCTTAAGCGTTTGGACGGGATCGTTTGGACTTGGATTATAACGAGATGGGTTGTTGCAGGCGATCGCTGACGCGCCAGTGACGCATCCAGCGATAGCTGACGATATTCAGCAGCAGCCCTACCAGAAATAAAATAACCATTAAGGTGATTTGAGACCAGACAATAGGCTGCACGCCTAAGTCCATGACGATATGGAGGAAGTTGAGCACTGAGTAGAGAGCAGTCACAACGAAGTGAAACCCGCGGAACTGCCGGGAATGGGTAAATAGCGTTGCGACCATCAGCAGCAGAGGAAGGGCAAAAAAGGCTAACATCAGCCAGAGAATCCACCCAATCTCCGTAGTGGCATCTCCTTCGGTGTGGGCAATGTCAATCCCATGAAACAGAGGCATTAGTCCGAGTTGCGTGTGGAACAGGGTTCCCAATAAAAAAACGCCCCAAAGGGTAATGATTTTTGTCGGATAGCTAGTCTCCATGCGGTTCACCACTCCTTTCCCCAGCCAGGGCAACCACGAAAAAAGCGTCTCCTTCACCACCCTAACGCACCCCACCAACGATTGCATGAGGCATTAACACAACGTGAATTCGGGCAGCGCTGCCCCCCTTGCTATTCTGGGCGCGACGCGCTCAAAACAGCAAAAGCTGCGGGGCACTGCACACCGCACGATTTGTCGTGGTATAAAACGTACGCCGCGTGTACGTTTCATAACGTCAGTTCTGGTTAAGAAGGGTTTGGGTCACCGCGCCGGGCGCGGTGACCCAAACCCTTGCTGTTCCGGGCG
>DVEB01000318.1 GCA_015295905.1 Synechococcales cyanobacterium M55_K2018_004 | reverse complement strand
AAAAACAAGGGGTTTGGGTCACCGCGCTCAGCGCGGTGACCCAAACCCCTCTTAACCAGAACTGACGTTCTTTACATCGTTGGTGGGTTAGGCGGACACCAGTATAAATTCTTGCTAGAGATCCCAAGAGATGTCAGGATTCCTCGCATAACGTCGGCGCAGTAAGCCCAATGGCCATGATCGGCATACATGCGGTCTGGATTGAACTCTAAATCGTAGTGCAGTACGTTCGGGAGTCCTGCGAATTCTTCAGACGACTGTGGTGAAATCAACAGCAGCCAAAAAGGTTTACCCGCACACTTTGCGGTTAGTTTCTCTAGCAAATCGACCACACACCCCCGCTGAGTCCCCCCAGTCCGAATAAATAGCAACTTATCTGCATTCTCAATGGTGTACCAAAACCGTTTAGCACGAGCCGAGTAGCGAGTCCGCATGCGCTCGTGGATGGGGTACATATTATGGTGTGGTTGATCGCCGTCCTCAATTTCATGGCCAAACGAAAGCCCAGACCATTTGCGGTGATAGATCCTGCCGTCATCAGGGTTATAGTGCAATAGGTCTGGGTTCCACATATCATCAAACCCCTTTGCAATCATGTCAGCAACGTCCCCTAGGTTGCTCGTCCGTGTCAGGTCAAACGGAAAGGCGGGACCATCGTACTCCATCTTGTAAAGCAACATCCGAGGCGCGCAGCGATCGCCCAGCGGGACAATACCGACCCGACTGATATCCGTCAAGGCACACTGATAGTCAAAGACTACTGTGGAGTTTGCCGGTGATTTGACACGGCTCTCCAAGCCATCCGGCCCAATCATCAAGGTCCGAAAAGGAACGTCTGGGTTGGAACCGTCTTCATACACGCCCACAGGCATTGCCTTAAGCACACCCCGCACTTCTTTCCACATGGGGTGAATGTTGTATTCGTAATCAGATTGGTTGATGACGTGGAGGCGGCGATCGCCCTCCTTCGCCAGTAGAAGTTTTCCGTCATCAAACAAAACGACTGTACCGTCGGGCAGGCTGCTTGCAGGCGGAGAGGTTTCAAGGGAAGGGTTGGCAACCATAGAAAAGTTAGGGCTAGAGGAGAAGGGTAATATAGAACAATGAGCAACAGGAGGTTATGGAACCAGATTCATAGGACAAGCCCGGAATAGGCTGGAGGTGTTGAGGAGCGGATCAGGTGTTGCGGATCAAACAGAGAAAGTGCGATCGCCTCATACATCAAGCGGTGACCTTCTGAGTTAGGATGCCCAACATCAAAGGAAATTCCCGGCTTCCAGCGGCCCTGACCATCATTTAAGACAGTCAACCAGTCCAACACTGGAACGCCCCAAGTCAACATTCGTCGATGAGTCTCCTGTAAGTATCGGTCGTGTTCCGACGTGTAGTCACGATGGGGATATACACTACCCAAGATCGGTACAGCACCAATTTCCCGCACCAGCCGCACAAGTTGCTGCAAGCCATTTTCAAAGCGCTGCTGCACCACTGCTCGGTGCTGGGGCAAACAGTAGGCGAACCCCTCATTACCAAGAGACAGCGCAATCACAACAACATCAGGCTGATAGGGCACAACACATTGCTGAAACTGATCAACTGCAGTCTTCGTATTGGCCCCCAGCGCTGAGCAATTCATGACTTGATGACCATACTGCTGGTGTAGCGCTTGCTCCAAGCGCCAAGCCCAACCCTGCAACAGCCACGCGCTACACCCAAGTGCAACAGAACTACCTAAAACTGCAATCTTTAGACCACCCGGCCCTAAGGGCAGCAAGGGGCGCTCAACAGGAACCTCTGAATAGGCATAGGGCCAAGGCTGAATCTCGCCAAAGTTACCGTCATCCACAATGACAACGGAAGAGTGAAAACTAGAGGGAAAAGGCACCCAGCGGTTTGGCCCTAACGCCTCCCAAGTCACCTCCCCTTCCGGAGAAAACCGCACATACTTGTAATAGATTCGGTCACCGGTAACCACATCTGCGGCAGCGGAGCGAATGACCACATCGACCGACCAGCGCGGATACTGATCACGTTGCGTCTGTAACAGTAAACAGCGAGAAATGTCCCAGGATCCTAGCTCTGGCACCGATCCCAGCACCCCAATGGACTCACCCATGGTTGTATGTGCGCTGACCTGGAACCGATACATCCAACCTCCCAAACGAGCTACATTAACATTACTACATATTCTCCTCCGATATCTGTCGCGGAAATAACTTTCACAGTGAGCCATGGCATTCGCCACGAGTGCAGCGGGTTGATGTCAACAACGTGAATTCCGGATAAGCTGAAACCCTTGCTGTTCCGTACGTGACACCCACTAAAAATCCAGAGGGTTGGAGCACCACGCACGGCGCGGTGCCCTAAACCCCTCTTAACCAGAGCTGATGTGAAACCCAGACCGTTTGCTCACACACCAAAAGCGAAAAAATCTAGCGGAATTTTTCGTAATCCCGATTTTTACCGTTGTAATTAAACTATGCCCCTGCTGAGAAGTGCATCCTATCGCTGCTTTGTCCTCAGCCAACTCAGGTATCACCCCACCGGAGGACAACTCTGACTGAAGTTTGGGTGATGATTAAAGCAGGAAGAGGGTAACTTCTTCTCAACGCCTGGAGGTCTTAACCGGAGGCGAATTATGAAACTCAACGTTTTATCCACTTTAACTTTGTTGGCTCCCGTACTGCTGGCAGTCCCGGCGCAGGCCGAGAATCCTGCTGAAGTTGAGCAACTGCTGCGAACCGGAGCCTGTGCGGGCTGCGACCTGCGTGGCGCAAATCTGGCAGGTGCTCATTTGATTGGTGCCGATCTCCGCAGTGCCAACTTGCAAAATGCGAACCTAAGCTATGCCAACCTGGAAGGTGCAGACCTGACGGGTGCAAATTTAACGGGTGCGAATTTAACTGATGTGTTTGCAACCAATGCCACCTTTACCCGCGCAGACCTGACGAGTGCTAACTTTACCAATGCCATCGTCTACAGTGCAGACACCCAGGGTGCAGTGTTGACGGGTATTAACTTGACGGGTGCCCAAACCTCTGGCAGCGGGATCAGCATCGGCGGTGACTAGTAGGCTGGGATAGTGGAGCTTCCTCCCCGCTCACAGAATTAACGGCAGTTTTGGTCAAGAGAGTTTTGGAGTAATCGTAACGTGAATTCAGGATAAGCTAAAACCCTTGCTGTTCCGGGCGCGTCGCGCCCGGAACAGCAAGGGTTTTAGGGCACCGCGCCGGGCGCGGTGCCCTAAAACTCTCTTAACCAGAACTGACGTTAATCGTACACGGCGCAGTGTCAATCAGTTTCAGTGTCAATCATTAGGATGCGTTGGATGCGTTACGGCCGGCCGTAACGCATCCAATAGTGGAATCATGATTGAACTGCAAATCCCTAACTGCCTGACTGGACAGATGCTTCAACGCCGGAACCATTTGCGCTTGCTGCCTCCGTTGAGACTTCCTCCAGGGATGGGTCGGGCGTGACGGGGACGACGATTGCCTCATCAAAGGGACGACGTTTCTCAATTAGAGCGATCGCCCGACTCACACTCTCTGGCAGAATTACGACCAAACTGTCCTTAGGAGCGTTGTCCAATGCGTAGTTAATGGCCTCAGCCTCATCCAGGATTATCTGATAGCTCATGTTGGGCTGAATCTGCCGGATGCCCTCTTCGATCAGGCGAGCCGCTTCACCTCTGGGACGGCCCCGCGTGTCATCATCTTCTTTAATCAAAATACGATCGAAGATGGCAGCCGAGAGTCTACCCAAGGTGATGAAGTCTTCGTCGCGGCGATCGCCAGGGCCACCCACCACGCCGATGCGATCGCCCTTCCAGTTACGGATAAAGCTCCCCAGAGCCTCATAGCTATGGGGATTGTGGGCATAGTCTACCAGGGCATGAAATTCACCCAAGTCGAACAGGTTCATCCGTCCCGGAGTCTGGTTTGCTGATGCCTGGAAGGTTGTCAGAGCCGCGCGGATGTCCTCAATCTTGACACCGTGGGCAAAGGCTGCCAAGGAAGCTGCCAAAGCATTGGCAATCATAAAGGGAGCGCGACCGCCCATGGTTAGGGGGACGTTTTTCGCCTCCTCAATTCTCAAGGTCCAGTCTCCCTTCAAGATGGAGAGATAACCATTCTCGTAAATAGCGGCTAGTCCCCCCTGCTCCGTGTGGGTTTTGATCAGGTCGCAGTCCGGGTTCATCGAGAAGTAGGCCACCTGTGCTTTGACCCGCTTTGCCATGGCTGAAACCAGGGGGTCATCTGCATTCAGAATGGCGTAACCGTCGGGTCGAGCCGTCTCCACTAGCACGCTCTTCAAGTGGGCCAAGTCTTCTACGGTATCGATATCACCGATGCCCAGGTGATCGGCAGCGACGTTCAGCACAATTCCAATATCACACTGGCTGAAGCCCAGACCTGAGCGCAAAATGCCACCCCGCGCAGTCTCCAGCACCGCCACCTCAACGGTAGGGTCTTGCAGGATCACCTGGGCGCTCTGGGGGCCAGTGGTGTCGCCCTTCTCCACCATGTAGTCGCCCAGGTAGATACCGTCGGTAGTGGTGTAACCAACGACCTGGCCCGTTTGCCGAAAGATGTGGGCCAGCAGGCGGGTGGTGGTGGTTTTCCCATTAGTGCCCGTCACCGCCAGGATGGGAATACGGCTGGGGGTGCCAGGGGGAAAGAGGGTATCGATGATCGCCTCACCCACATTACGGGCCACGCCTTCGCTGGGGCTAAAGTGCATCCGCAGGCCAGGAGCCGCATTCACTTCCACAATCACGCCATCGACCTCCCGCAGAGGACGGCTGATATCTGGAGTGACGACATCAATGCCAGCGATATCGAGGCCAATTATACGGGCGACCCGCTCGGCTATCCAGATATTTTCGGGATGGATTTCGTCGGTGCGGTCGATCGCAATCCCCCCCGTACTGAGGTTTGCCGTCGCCTTGAGGTAACAGACTGTGCCCTTGGGGAGTATGGTATCTAGGGTGTAGCCCTGCCGATCGAGCATCTGGAAGGCGGCGCGATCGATTTCAATTTGGGTCAGTACGTTATCATGGCCGGTTCCCCGGCGCGGATCGCGGTTGGTCTCTTCGACGAGTTCGGCAATCGTGGAGCGACCATCGCCAACGACGTGGGCTGGAACCCGTTCTGCCACCGCCACGACTTTGCCTCCCACCACTAAAATGCGGTGGTCACTGCCGCGGTAGTAGCGCTCCACGATCACAGCCTGAGATTTGGATTCCTGTCGAGCTGAGTCGTAGGCTTCTTCGGCCTGCTCCCAAGTTGTAATGTTGATCGTAATGCCCCGCCCGTGGTTGCCGTCGAGCGGTTTGATCACAAGGGGATAGCCGCCCACGTCCTCAATTGCCTGTTCCAGTTCGTCTAGATAGTAAACGACGGTGCCACGGGGCACGGGAATGCCTGCATCGCGCAGCATTCGTTTGGTGCCCTCTTTGTCGCTTGCTAACTCAACCGCCAGGATGCCTGTGTTGCTGGTGAGGCTGGCCTGAATCCGCTTTTGATGAACCCCGTAACCCAGTTGAATAAGCGATCGCGTACTCAAAGGCATCCAGGGGATCCCCCGGGCCTCAGCCGCCTTCACGATATTTTCCGTACTGGGTCCTAGAGAAGCTTCCAGGGCAAACTCGCGTAGGTCTGCCAAGTCTTGCGCCAGTTCCTCAGCCGGATAGCGTCCCGTATCGACAATACTTTGGCAGAGGCGGACTGCGGCGCGTCCTGCGTACCGTCCGGCCTGCTCATCTTGGTACTCAAACGCTACTAGATAAACGCCTGCCTCAGCAGTCTCACGGGTGCGCCCAAACCCAACCGTCATCCCGGCCAAAGTTTGCAATTCTAAGGCCACATGCTCAACGATGTGTCCCATCATGGTGCCTTCCTGCACTCGACTGAGGAATCCGCCGCGACACCCTGGCGAGCAAAAATGCTCCACTAGGCTTGGCAAGGTTGCGACTAACCCCTCATAAAAGCCGGGAATTTGATTGGAGGGGCGTTCCGCTAAATCCTCCAAGTCTAGGCGCATGACAATTAGTTTTTCATGTCGAATGCTCCAGTAGTTTGGGCCGCGCAGGGTTTGCGTTTTCTGAATTCTCATAACGATTGGGGGTCACTCGGTCTTGAGACAACGGTAGAGCCAATAGCCTAGTGTCCGTCCTGAGAAAACCCTTGAACCGTTCGTAGTGAACATTTTGGCGAAATTAAGGATTAAAACGTCTGGAACTGAGCAGGCTACACAATGGCCTTGAAAGAGCTTCAGGGAGAATTTACCACTGAGTGTGAGCGAGGTTTGGTCAACTAAGGAGGATGAACTCGCAGTGGAAGGTAATGAATCAACGCCCCACGGCCAGTATCTTGCGCTTATAAAAATCATAGCGATCGCCATGGCTCAAGATATGCACCTTGAGGTTGTGGATGCTGAGGGGGTCGGTTGCCCCAATGTCGGGTTGATTGGTGAAACTCATGCAAGAGGGGTCAATCACCGTGACTGTGCCTTTGCCAATCACCTGGAAGGTGCCATTGCCCTCAAACATGGCGCAGGTATCTTCATCGATGCCGATCCCCAGCTTATCGGGGTAAGCAGCGATCGCACTCATCAGGCGAGCCATCCGGTTCCGGTTGTGGAAGTGCTGATCTACAATGATTTCGGGGATAATCCCAAGGCCAATGGTGAGGTCTACCAGGGAGCGGTTGGGCGATTCACCGCTGCCGCCGCCTGCAATCATGTGGTGCCCCATGACCGCCGCCCCAGCACTAGTTCCTGCCAGAGTGATCTCGCCTAGTTGGGCACGCACCCGCACCCGATCCATGATGGGGGTGTCGGCCAGTAGCCCACAGAGACGCAGTTGGTCGCCCCCAGTCATGAACACTCCGGTGCAACCCTCTAGAAAATCGTACCAGTGAGCATCGCTGCCTTGGTCGCGCTCCTGGATGTCGATGATCTCGATGATCTTAGCGCCCATCTCTTGAAAAATTTGGCGGTAGCGATCGCCAATGATGGCAGGCTCTCGTGAGGCACAGGGAATAACCGCGATGCGGGCATCGGTGCCGCCGGAGCGGTCAAAGAAAGTTTGGAGAATTTGGCGACCGTGAACCTTATCTTCGGCACCACCGATTACCAAAACGGCGGTCTTTGTCAACTGGGGCATCCTCTGGTGGACAGATTGAGTTTCAAGTTGAGGCATTCTTCTGTTTCGTGGGGTGCGGTATCGCAATCGCTCCAGTAAGCTGGCAAAACTGACATTCATAGTGCTCATGGGGGGAATTGGGTACCGCAGCCCTGATTGTTACAAGACACAGGAAGGGGTGTAGTTGAAAGAACCAAGTCTGGGGTGTAAGACCCTCAAGCGTGAGCCGATTGCGTGATGGAAAAAGTCCGTAATAGACAAATTAAATAAATCTTAAATATTTTGTCATCTCAGAACCTCTATTTAACCATACTCAGTTTCACTCCACGCTCAGCTTTGGGGGATACTTCCATGTTTGTTGGGTCGGGGGAATCGCGGGGTTCGCTTGAACTCGCAGGCTAGCCGCCCGACACTTGTATGGGCTAGCATCGCTAAACCTGCACTCAAGAAACGACACCCACTTTAATTCCCAGGAGATTTTCAGAAATGGAGCCACCTCCTTCTTTTGAGGCATCTGCACCGTGGGACATCTGCCTCAAAAAGGGGGATTCTGGCTAAGGAACCCCCTTCTAAGAGATCCCCATTCTATAAACATCCTCGTTCTACGACCAGAACCAGGAAACTATCCCCTTATTAAGGGTGAATTTTAGCAGTGACGGTTGAGTCGCAGTAGATTTTTATAAAGAGAGTTCTTGATCAGTGTTTTTGCGGAACTCAGTGAGCGTTTGTTTGATGAAAGGTGATGCATCGAGCGGAGGCCCGTCCTCACCGACGCATGACTGCCATTTCGGGAGTGCTGTGCATTGTGCGTTTCGATATTGTTACCCTGTTTCCTGATTTTTTTGAGTCTCCCTTGAAGTCTGGCCTGCTGGGCAAGGCCCTGGCCAACCAAATTGCCGAAGTCCACCTGACCAACCCACGCGACTTCACAACAGATAAGCACCACAAGGTAGACGATGAGCCCTACGGGGGCGGCGTGGGAATGCTAATGAAGCCGGAACCAATATTCGCCGCTGTTGAGTCGCTGCCTGTGCTGTCTCCCCGCGCCGTCATACTCCTGACTCCCCAAGGCCAAACGATGAACCAGCAGATGTTTCAGGAATTTGCTGAACAACTCAGTCAGATTGTCATGATTTGTGGACATTATGAGGGGGTCGATGAGCGGGTTCTGCACCTAGTCACTCAGGAGGTGTCGTTGGGGGATTTTGTCCTGACCTGCGGTGAGATCCCGGCACTGGCGTTGCTGAATGGTGTGATTCGTCTGCTACCAGGAACCGTAGGCAAGGAGGAATCGCTCAAGCGAGAAAGTTTTGCCGAGGGACTGCTGGATTATCCGCAGTACACCCGTCCTCCCGAATTTCGCGGGCTGGTGGTGCCGGAGGTGTTGCGATCGGGTAACCATGAGGCGATCGCCCAATGGCGGCGAGAGCAGCAGATCCAACGCACCCGCGAACGGCGGCCTGACCTCTGGGAGAAGTGGCAAACCCAGTCTCAGCAGCAGCCCTAGCATGGGCGATTGTGAGGGCTTGTCGCCTCCTCAACGGCTCACGCAACTTTACGTCAGCTCAGGTGAAGAGGCTTTTAGCTTATCCCCCATTCACGCCAACCCTCTAGAGGGGGGCACTCAGTTCAACGGTGACAGGTTGCACGCCCCAGATGTCGCGGGCATATTCTTGGATGGTGCGATCGCTGGAAAACTTGCCCATGCGGGCCACATTAAGGATGGACATGCGCGTCCAGTGATCCTGATCTCGGTACGCTTCGCTGACCCGTTCTTGACATTGGACGTAGGACTGAAAGTCTGCCATGTGCATGTATTCGTCCTTGTGCAGGAGAGAATCGACTACACTGCGGAACAGGTGGGGATCGCGGGGTGAGAAGTAGCCAGAGCGGATAGCATCAATGACCTGGCGCAGTTCCTCGTCGGTCTCATAGTAGTGCATTGGGTTATAGCCCTTGTCCTTGAGGTCAAGCACCTCTTGAGCCGTGAGGCCAAACAGGAAGAAGTTCTCTGGACCAACTTCTTCACGAATTTCAACGTTGGCCCCATCGAGGGTGCCAATGGTTAGGGCACCGTTCATCGAGAACTTCATGTTGCCGGTGCCAGATGCTTCCTTACCTGCGGTGGAGATTTGCTCCGATAGGTCAGCCGCAGGGTAAGCGATCTCGCCCATAGAAACGTTGTAGTTGGGCAGGAAAATCACCTTCAGCCGACCATCGACATCGACATCGTTGTTCACCATGTCTGCTACGGAGTTGATCAGTTTGATCACCATCTTGGCGGCAAAGTAACCGGGGGCTGCTTTGCCGCCAAAGATAAAGGTGCGAGGAAGAATGTCCCTGCTGGGATCAGCCTTAATGCGGTTGTAGAGGGCAATGATGTGGAGGACGTTGAGCAGTTGGCGTTTGTACTCATGGATTCGTTTGATCTGGATGTCGAACAGGGAGTTGATATCCACCTCAATGTTGTTGATCCGCAAGATCTGGTCTGCTAGCCGCTGCTTGTTGTCACGTTTAATCTGTCGCCAGCGATCGCAGAACTCTGGGTCATCCACAAACGCTTCCAGCTTGCGGAGGTCATCGAGGTGGGTGATCCAGCGATCGCCAATCTTCTCCGTGATCAGCTTAGCGAGGCTGGGGTTGCTCATCAGCAACCAGCGACGAGGGGTGACCCCATTGGTCTTGTTCTGGAATTTTTCGGGATACATCTCGTAGAAGTCGTGCATGAGTTCCTGCTTCACCAACTCGGTGTGCAGGGCTGCAACGCCATTGACGGTGTGGCTGCCAACGCAGGCCAAGTGAGCCATCCGCACCTTTTTCTCCGGCCCTTCCTCAATCAACGACATCCGCGCCAGTCGGGCATGGTCGCCAGGATACTTTGCCTGGACCTCATCCAAGAAGTGATAGTTGATCTCGTAGATCAATTCCAGGTGGCGCGGCAGCAGCTTTTGGAAGAGATGGACCGACCACTTCTCTAGCGCCTCTGCTAGCAGCGTGTGGTTAGTGTAGGCAAAGGTGCGCCGGGTGATGTCCCAAGCATGATGCCAGTCAAGGCCCTGCTCATCCAGCAAGATTCGCATCAGTTCAACCACCCCGATCGCCGGATGGGTATCGTTAAGCTGGATCGCTACTTTATCTGGGAAGGCATCGAAGGTCTGATGGTTTCGCAGATAGAGGCGAATGATGTCTCGCAAGGAGCAGGAGACGAAGAAATACTGCTGCTGCAAGCGTAGTTCCTTACCCTGGGGCGTGTTGTCGTTAGGGTAAAGCACCTTTGAGATGTTTTCTGAGAAGGTCTTGGCTGCAACGGCTTGGGTATAGTCCCCCGCATCAAACACCTGGAAGTTGAAGTCTTCGCTGGCCCGCGCACTCCACAGCCGCAGGGTATTCACCGTGTTATTGCGATACCCCGGTACTGGTGTGTCGTAGGGGGTGCCAAAGACAGTAGTACGAGGGAACCAGCGGACACGATGATGTCCGTGGTCATCGGTGTAGGCTTCGGTGTGACCACCAAAGCCCACCTCCACCATGTAGTCTGGGCGGGCAATTTCCCAGGGATTGCCAAAACGCAACCAAGTATCAGGGACTTCGTGTTGCCAGCCGTTTGCCATCACCTGATGGAAAATGCCGAACTCGTAGCGAATGCCGTAGCCGACTGCAGGAATCTCCAGCGTTGCTAAAGAATCCAGGAAGCAAGCAGCCAGCCGCCCCAGACCGCCGTTGCCCAACCCCGGTTCCTCCTCCCGGTCGATCAGATCCTCCAGGCTCAGCCCCGATTCCTGCAGGGCTTGCTTCATCGCGTCGTACATGCCCAGGTTGATCAGGTTGTTGGTCAACAGACGACCGATCAAAAACTCAGCGGAAAGGTAGTAGACAACTTTGGCATCTCTGGCAAAGTAGGTCTGCGCGGTCTTGATGCGGCGCGTGGTGAGGCGATCGCGCACCGTATAGGCCAGGGCCATGTAGTAGTCGTAGGCGGTTGCAAACGCCTCGTCTTTTCCTTGAATGCAGTAGAGGTTGTCGGCTAGCGCTCGCTTCAGCGTATTGACAGCCATTCCAGTGCGGTCATTCTCAACATGCATAAGCGCTGTTCTATCTCGTAAAAACGCCATTAATGCACTCTATGGGATGGACTGTCAAGCGAGCCGTTACTGACGTTACACCCCAGTAAAATTCCACATTTCTTTGGGATCGTTTAATCGGGGCATATTACCATGAATTCAGCGATTTTTGCGCCTGTTACAGAGACTTGAATGGAGACTTGAAAAGGCGCCGCTGCAAGCAAACTGACGTCAATCATGCTGTCATCATGTTGCTTTACAAATAGATAAAATTATTCATTAAAGTGTTTAAACATATTTTCTATTTTTCATGAATAACTGGGTTTGAACCGGTGATTTCTTAATATCTTTTTACTTTTAACTTTCCTTTCAACCGCCCTCAGACAATAGCCTGATACTTACTCCAAAACGGGTGCATGTCACGTTTGCCCTCACCCTATAAATCTCTCTCCCAAGTTGGCAGAAGGACTGTGGGATGGCCTAGTTTCCCTTCTCCCAACTGGAGAGCAGGGGCTGGGGGATGAGGAGCTGCAAAGGTGACAGGCTCTCACCTAGGAGCGTGCGATCGCCCTTCAAGGAACAAGCCGAATTCCTGAGAAAACAGCGTTCAGCAGCAGTCTCATTCCATAATGGGATCACAGACTTTACAGTTCTTCACCATGAGAGACCTGCGGGATTTTTTGAACTTGCTGGAGGAGCGCGGACAACTGCGCCGCATTACGGTTCCGGTCGATCCCAACTTGGAGATCGCAGAGATCAGCAACCGCCTGTTGCAGAGTGGAGGCCCAGCGCTGCTGTTTGAAAACGTCAAGGGATCGGCCTACCCGCTTGCGATCAACGTGATGGGGACATTGGAGCGAGTCTGCTGGGCCATGAAGATGGAGCACCCCCAGGAACTGGAAGCCCTGGGCAAAAAGCTAGCGACCCTGTACCAACTGCGACCCCCCAAAACCGTCCCGCAGGCGATCGAACTGGGCAAAATTTTGTTTGATGTGGTGAAGGCCAAGGCAGGCCGAGACTTTTTCCCAGTTTGTCAACAGGTGGTCTTAAAAGAGGATGCAGTGGACCTGACCCGACTGCCGCTGCTCAAGGTCTACCCTGGCGATGCAGACAAAGTGGTGACGCTCGGACTCATGATCACCAAAGATCCTGAAAACAAGACAGTAAACGTGGGGGTCTATCGGCTGCAATTGCAGTCAAAAAATACGATGACGGTGCAGTGGCTCTCGGTGCGGGGAGCGACTCGTCACCTCCGGAAAGCTGCAGAACGGGGGCAAAAGCTGGAAGTGGCGATCGCCCTAGGAGTTGACCCCCTGCTCGTGATGGCAGCAGCGACGCCTCTTCCCATTGACCTGTCGGAGTGGCTGTTTGCTGGGTTGTATGCGGGAGAGGGAGTGCCCCTAGCAAAGTGCAAAACTGTAGACCTGGAAGTGCCAGCGGCTTCAGAAATTGTCCTGGAGGGAACCATCACCCCTGGCGAGGTGGGCAGCGATGGCCCGGCTGGAGATCACATGGGCTTTTACGGCCCCAATAATCCCAAAGCGCCCCTGATCCGCTTCCATTGCATGACACACCGCCAGCACCCCATTTACATGACGACCTTCAGCGGTCGCCCGCCAAAAGAGGATGCCATGATGGCGCTGGCACTCAACCGTATCTATACGCCTATCCTGCGACAACAGGTGCCCGAAGTTGTGGACTTCTTTTTGCCGATGGAAGCCCTCAGCTACAAAGCCGCCATTATTTCCATCGACAAGTCCTATCCTGGTCAGGCAAGACGGGCGGCGCTGGCCTTCTGGAGCGCCTTACCGCAGTTCAGTTACACCAAGTTTGTGGTGGTGGTAGACAAGGAGGTGAACGTCCGTGATCCCCGGCAGGTGGTCTGGTCGATTGCGGCGAAGGTCGATCCTGCTAGGGATGTATTCATCCTGCCCGATCACCCCTTCGATGCCCTCGACTTTGCGACGGAACGGGCCGGACTGGGCAGCAAGATGGGGATCGATGCAACAACGAAGGTTTATCCCGAGAGCGATCGCCCTTGGAATGAACCCCTCAAGCCCGACCCGCAGACTGCCGAACTAGTAACTCGTCGCTGGGCAGAGTATGGGCTTGCCGATTTGTCACTGGATGAGGTCAACCCGAACTTATTTGGTTATGACATCCGGTAACCTTGGGTTTAGTGTTTGCTGAAACCCACGCTTTTTGTGCGCACCGCCCATGGAAAAGTAAGGGTTTTGGGTCACCGCGCCCC
>DVEB01000303.1 GCA_015295905.1 Synechococcales cyanobacterium M55_K2018_004 | reverse complement strand
AACGTGCGCGCCGCGCACGTTTTACACCACGACAAACCGACTTAATAATCGACGGAGTCGGTATAAGTTCTGGTGGATTTGAATTAAATTCGGAGATGGTTCTATGTCGCCTACTCGTTTGAATTCGTTGCAGACAATCGACGCTCACACTTTAAAGCAGTGGCTCGATCAGCAATCCATTACACTCATCGATGTGCGCGAACCCGCAGAGTTTGCGGGTGAGCATATTCCCGGTGCAACCTTAGTTCCGCTCTCTCGCTTTGATCCCCAAAAAATTCCTCAGGATGATCGACTCGTGCTGTATTGCCGCTCCGGTAATCGATCGGCGATCGCAGCCCAAAAGTTGTTTGACGCTGGGTTTGAACAAGTCACTCACCTGTCCTGTGGCATCGGGGCCTGGAAGGAAGCTGGATATCCCACAGTTGTCAACAAAAATGCGCCCATTAGCCTGCAACGTCAGGTGCAAATTACAGCAGGGTCGCTGATCGTATTGGGTACGCTGCTAGGGGTGGCTGTCTCGCCTTGGTTTCTCCTACTTAGTGGAGCAGTGGGGGCCGGTCTAGTGTTTTCGGGGATTACCGATACCTGCGTATTGGGAATGTTGCTAGCAAAATTACCCTATAACCAGCGGTGTGATTTTTCCCGTCCCTAGTCTCATCATGCAGGTTGCAATTCTAGAGAAAGCAACCTGCATTTTTATGGCTTGAGTCACGATTAAACGTACAGAACAAAACGTACAGGACATATTCCATGTTGCAATTTGGCCAAGGGCAAGTCCATGCCATTGATGCTCAGACCCTAAAGCAGGGGCTAGCGCAAAATGCCGTAATCCTCATCGATGTGCGAGAGCCTGCGGAATTTTCGGCAGAGCATATTCCAGGGGCAATGCTTGTGCCCCTCTCTCGGTTTGATCCGCGTAAAATTCCTCAACCTCAGGGCAAACAGTTGGTTTTGTATTGTCACTCAGCAGCTCGCTCAGCGATCGCTGCTCAAAAGTTGCTCAACGCGGGGTTTTCGCAGGTTGCTCACCTAAGTGGTGGAATTATCGCCTGGAAGCAGGCAGGCCTGCCAACAGAACGATAGCGTCTCACTTGAGGTGAAAGATGACTAGTTGGATTATTGGGTTGGTGCTAGCCGCGGGAATTGGTCTGAGCCTGGGGCTAATGGGGGGCGGTGGGTCGGTGTTGGCGTTGCCGGTGCTAGTGTATGTCATGGGAGTGCCGCCCAAATCGGCGATCGCTATGACCCTGGTGATTGTGGGAGTTGTCAGTTTGCTAGGGTTGATCCCTCATTGGAAAGCAGGCAATGTCAATCTAAAAACGGCCGTTGTGTTTGGGGTAGCCACCATGCTAGGCACCTTCACGGGTGCTAAGATTGCCACCCTCCCTGTGGTCACAGAAGCCTTCCAGATGATGCTGTTTGCAGTCGTGATGGTGCTAGCGGCGGGCTTCATGATTTATCGCAGTTCTAGACCCAGCCAACGAGACGATCCCCTGGCGCTGTATCCCAAACCCATTTGTCGATATTGCTGGTTGTGGCTACTGACTGAAGGGTTGCTAGTGGGGATGTTGACCGGACTAGTCGGCGTCGGGGGAGGGTTTGCAATTGTTCCCGCCTTGGTGTTGCTGGCCAAGGTGCCGATGAAGCAAGCGATCGGCACTTCTTTATTGATCATTATCGCAAACTCGATCACTGGATTTTTAGGCTATCTTGGGCATGTCTCGCTGGACTGGCATCTAATGATTTCGTTTATCTTTGCCGCCAGCCTAGGGACAATTCCGGGTGCCTACCTTGCGCGCTATGTCTCGGCGCAAAAACTGCAGAAAGCCTTTGGATATTTCCTCTTGGCTGTAGCAACGTTTGTGCTCATCCAAAATCGTCAGAGTTTTCAGCCCAATCCTTCACAAAAACCGACTCCTGCGGTGGCTGTGAGACGCTAATTGACTGACTTGATAGTGCTCCGCATACTGATTTGCGTTTGGAGATTGAAGGAAATCGCCTATGACTTCAGGAAAAAAACGTTTGCTCATTGTTGGCGGGGTTGCAGGTGGCGCCTCCTGCGCGGCGCGGGCACGACGTTTATCGGAAGCGATGGAAATTATTATTTTTGAGCGCGGTCCTTATGTCTCCTTTGCCAACTGTGGCCTTCCCTACTATGTGGGTGATGTCATCACGGATGAACAAAAGCTGCTAGTCGCAGATGCTGATCTGTTTCGTCAACGCTTCAATATTGATGTACGGTTGGAAAATGAAGTCGTTGCGATTAATCGAGCCTCCTCGGAAATTACTGTTAAAAATCGTCGCACGGGTGAACTCTATCAAGAGGCTTACGATGCCTTAGTACTGGCTCCAGGAGCAGCCCCCATCCGTCCTCCCCTACCAGGAATTGACCTGCCAGGAATTTTTGCCCTGCGAACGATCCCCGATAGCCGTCGAATTCGGCAATGGATTGACACGCACCAAGTGAAACAAGCAGTGGTGGTGGGGGGTGGCTTTATTGGCCTCGAAATGACTGAGAACCTAGTGAAACGAGGGATTACCGTCACGTTAGTTGAAGCGAGTGATCAGGTGATGGCTCCGCTTGACCCGGAGATGGTGGCTTCGGTGCACGAACGCCTGCGATCGCACCATGTCAATTTGTGCTTAAACGACAGCGTTGCTGGCTTTGTCCCCGCTGAAACGGGCGGTCTGGTGGTGAAGACGCAATCGGGCCAAGCCTATCCTGCGGAGTTGGTAATTTTAGCGATTGGGGTGCGTCCGGAAATCACGCTGGCACAGGCAGCAGGCCTGGAAATTGGCGATCGCGGTGGTATTCGCGTGAATGACCAGATGCAGACCAGTGACCCAAACATTTGGGCAGTGGGGGACGTGGTTGAAGTCAAGGATTTCGTCACAGGAGAATACCGAGTGATTCCTTTGGCAGGCCCCGCCAATCGGCAGGGACGGATTGCAGCAGATGTGATTTGTGGGCGATCGAGCCAGTTTCGAGGCGTGCAGGGAACGTCGGTCTGCGGCGTATTTGGTCTGGCGATCGCCACCACCGGCGCCAACGAAAAAACGCTGCAACGCTTTGGTTGGAACTACGGTAAAGTATACCTCCATCCGGGGCACCATGTCGGTTACTATCCCAATGCAAAGCCAATTGATCTAAAACTGCTGTTTTCACTAGACGATGGCCGGATTCTTGGGGCTCAGGCTGTTGGTGAGGCCGGCGTCGAAAAACGCATTGATGTGATTGCCATGGCATTGCAAATGGGAGCAACGGTGTTTGATTTAGAAGAAGCAGAACTCTGCTATGCACCGCAGTTTGGAGCAGCAAAAGATCCGGTGAATATGGCTGGGATGATCGCCGCAAATGCACTCAGAGACGATGCGCCGTTAGTCCATTGGGAACAACTGGCAGAACGTAATGGGCAACTCTTGCTAGATGTTCGCAATGTCAGTGAGTTTGAAACTGGGCACCTCGATGGTGCGGTGAATATCCCCTTGTCTGAACTGCGCGATCGCCTCAAGGAATTGAACCCCGACCAAGAAATTTGGGTCTACTGCCAGGTTGGGCAACGGGCATACTACGCCACTCGCGTGCTGCGTCAACATGGTTTTGATGCAGCCAATCTCAGTGGAGGGTTTAAAACCTATGAAGCAGTTGCAGCGACTGGGCATCAAAGGGTGGCGGATCGGGTAAAGTAGAGACATCTACGCGGCTAGTGGTACGCGAGTCATGATTGGGTGGGTTGCGGGCGCAGCCTGTAACCCACCCAATCATGACAAGTTTAGAACTACCCTACGCGAATGAGCTATTAATGAGTCATCCATGAGTCATCCATGAGCAACAGATGAAAGATTTGATCCTACTGACACTGTCCCCATGGCTATTAGCGATTCATCCTGCTTCTGTAGAAGCTCTGACCAGCCGAACTGTTGCTCAAACTGACCACGTTATTGCTCAAGCTGGAAGAACATACATTGGCTTGCGATATCGAGATCTACCGCGTGGATTGACTAGTTTAGGGGGATGGATGCTCACCCCCCAGAGGGGAACAGAGTATGGAGTCTCTGTTGTGCAACGAGGCAATCAAAGAATGCTCTGGCTAGAGCGCCTGATTGACAGAGATGCTCAGGGCAGAGCTTCCTGGGAAGTCAGGGACGTGCTGCTGTTGCCTGCCATTCCTCAAAACTTTGATTTAGCCCAAGGCTGGTGCGAACTGAATCGCAGAGCAGATGCTCGAATTGTTGCGATCGCCCGCTATCAAAATAGTGAATACTCCACTCAGATCAGGCGGGCATGGCGAGCCAACTGGCAACGAGAGCGGTTTGAAGAGATGCCAACGCGTGGTATCCGGTGCCAAAATCCAGGGTTTGGTGTTTGAACAATTGCTTCCCCTCACCATCTCCTGGTTAAGTTGGTATCATCCGATTACTTAAGTGAGTTGCAAAGCTAATGGAGGGCATTATGCGATCGCCACTGCCACACCAACTTAGGAAGAGCTGCTTTGGATTACGGCGCTATGCACTCATGATGTAAAACGCGTTTTGTGGGAAACCCTGCACGGTGGGGTTTCCCACAAAAAACGTCGCCCTAACCTATACGTGTAGCGCTATACAAGGAATTACACACAGACTAAATGATTTGTAATCAAAATGAAAACGCCTTTCAGGCTTCATACTCAACTTCAAGCGGAGTACCCTGAAAGCGCAGGTTTGCCAGTGCTTTTGCTGCTTTATCTTTCAGGCTTCGTACTCAACTTCAAGCGGAGTACCCCTACGTACAGGTGACAGACTCACTCTAACTATTGATTAACCGCAAAGGAAATCAGTGCTGAAACTGCGAATACTGGATACAGTCCTGTGCAAGAGATGATGAATAAGGGATGATGAACTGTTTCACTGGAAACTGATTCAAATAACCTGCTCAAGAAGTATCAGGATCATTGCTAACGTTGTATTAGTGACTTGTAACAACCTATACCAATACATAGGAGGCATATGAATTGGTATAGCTGCATAGATGTATGAGTCATTGAAAAAGAAACTCAATTGACTAGCAATACTGAACGATTCAGCAACATCTTGAGACAGTGAACTCTGCACCGAGTGAGAAAGGAAATCATACCTCTTGAAAGATATCAAAAATGATATAGGAGGAACCTGAAATCCGACTCATCACTACAACTCACTCAGCTAGCTTACAAGAAGATGCGATTAATCCGCATCCTGCACTCTCTGCCCTTTGCGAAAGGGGACGACGGTTGCGCTTGACGACTGCTGATCCTGCTGCTTGTGCTCCTTCACCAAACGGCAGTAAGTCCGGTATGGAATATAGTGCATTGGGTTGTACCCAACAAAACGCAGCATCAGCACACAGGCCCAGGAATACTTCCCGCGAACAATAGCATCAATAATCTGATCAAGTTGTTCAGGACTGATGCCTTGCTCAAGACTGTTGCGAGTTGCAAACTTCTCGGCCAGAGCGCTTGAAACGGAGCCTAGGGTACTTTTCACAGATGAGTGCATCACAAACCTCCTCCAAATATATGAACTGAATCCTTAATTTTTTTACCCCATTTGTTGGTGGGTAAATGCTTATGGTTCCGATGCTAAAGATCTGCTCAAAGCGCGTCAACGTCTCGCTTAGGGGCTTTATTGAAACTTCAAAGTGGCCTCAGTAATTACTCTGGGAAAAAATAATCGGACTAATGATCCGGATACAGCATAGCTTTACATTGACTATACAAAAGCCGCTTTTTGATGCAAGTGCTGTAGAGTATGCAGGCTAAGCCTTTGAGCAATTTTAGATAAGACACAAGAGGGCAGTGACACTGGCCTTGGTTTAACTGGAATTCATGAAAGATTCACAAAGAGGGATGGCTGGTGCCGCGGCTTTAAATTCTCAGTAATTAAAGCAACTGTAAAAATGTTGACCGCCAAGTGCGGCTGCGATGCACTGAATCCCTGGAAATATAAGCGTTACACCGCTACTTTGCGTCAGTATCATCTCAAGTGCCGATAGACGATACGCATGATAGGCTATGATCAACGGCGGCACGAACAACGCTGCCAGAAGAGTTTCCCTGATGCACTTCAGTATTGCACTTCAGGAGTTTTGAACCTATTACCTCGGCCCTATGAAAATATACGGAATCAAACCACACCCCTGAGGATGGGCAGCGTACAGCGTGCCCATTAGTCGAGCATAGGAGGGATGAGCATGCTGTATGCTGCTCATCCCACTGACTCAACAACTTTATTAAGCGTGTTCCATGCAATTGCCAGAGCAATCGTAGTACCGTTACAACGATTCAGTTCAAGAAAATTAAAATTTAATTCAACATTTTGTTGAAGTGTGGAGATCTGAATTCTTTGAAAATTAGGAAATTAGATTGTCCAAAATTGAGCAAATTGACTAAAATCAGGCAAATTGGCGTTCTGAGAAAGATTTCTAGCAGTACAAAGAAGATAGCGCGTCAAGCATCACCAATGTTTAGACATTAAAAATAACCTGTGGACATCGGAGCAACACGAGGTGGTATCCCTGCAGAGAGGACTGTGTGGTGAACATTTTCTGTCTAACAGTCTCTGTCTAAAGAGATAGACTCACCTGACAGCTCAGTTGGTTCATCAATGCTTGCAATGTGAGCGCATCAGGATAACGTTTCAGGGTGAAGACATTTTCCCAGGATTGAAGCGCTGCTTAGGGCGGGCTGTCTCTCTTGGTCAACGGGGCTCTACATTGCTGCATCTACTCAAGCATCGATAAGTTTTTTGAGGACTACGAGTCAATGATTTTGAAGACGTTCAAGGGGTTGACGAAAATTAGGAATCGCTACTTTTTTGTCATCGATACGCTCATTTTTCTGATTACCCCATTTTTGGCAATGACCATTCGACTGGATGGTGCCATCGATTGGGAACAATACGGACTAGGCTTGCTCTGGATCACGCCAGTGTTTGCCATCCTGAAACTGCTTTTGTCCTATCTGTCCGGTTTTTACCGGCGGTGCTGGCGTCATGCCAGCGTGGAAGAACTGCAACAGATTGGGGCTTGGATGCTGGCAACCATTGTTTTGCAGACTTTGGTCTTCTTTGCGCTGTATCGCTCACAATCCTTACCTGTGCATGAGTTACCGCGATCGCTGGCGCTGCTGGATGGGTTGCTGAGTGCTCTACTAATTGGCGGGGCACGCTTCAGCCTCCGCTGGGCAGAGTCTCACCAACGATGGCGTAGACAGCTTTTTCGTCGCGAACGAGTGCTGGTAGTTGGTGCAGGCAATGCTGGTGTTTCACTGGTGCAGGAGATGCAGCACAATGCTTCCCACGGCTATCACCCCGTTGCGTTTATTGATGATGATCCCGCCAAGCTCAACTTGCAGATTCGCGGCATTCCAGTGGTGGGCAATCGTCATCAGATCTTGCAAGCAGTGCGATCGCTACGGATTCGTCGCATCGTGATTGCGATGCCCTCTGCACCAGGATCTGTTATCCGCGACATTCTTGAAATTTGTCAGCAAACTGGGGTTCCAACGAGCACTCTCCCTGGCCTTGCTGAAATTTTGAATGGCAAGATTAGTCTTACAAAGATGCGTGATGTTCAAGTCGAAGACTTGCTTCGGCGAGAGCCGATCCAGATGGACTTCCAGCGAGTCTACAGGTTCCTCAGAGGCAAGCGTGTCCTCATCACTGGGTCAGGCGGATCGATTGGTAGTGAACTGTGCCGCCAGATTTTGCGCTGTCGTCCGGCGGAGATTCTGCTACTGGGACATGGCGAAAACTCCATGTTTAACATTCAGCTGGAACTGCAAAAGATGCTGCAAAATCTTGCCGAGGACGGTGAGACAGCGGGCCCTCTACCTCGGATTTCCACGTTTGTGGCTGACATCCGTACCCTTTCCCGGCTTCATTATGCATTTCGACAGTTTGAGCCGCAGGTTATTTTTCACGCCGCTGCTCACAAGCACGTTCCCATGATGGAGCAGAATGCGCCAGAAGCCATTACGAATAATGTGCATGGTACGAAAAACCTGCTCGTGCTGGCTCAAGAATATAATGTCGAGCATTTTGTGATGATTTCTACCGATAAGGCTGTTAATCCCACCAACGTGATGGGGGCCAGCAAGCGGGTAGCAGAAATGCTCGTGCTGCAAGCTGCTAAAAAGTTGCAAAAACCTTACGTCGTTGTGCGGTTTGGCAATGTGCTAGGCAGCCGGGGGAGTGTTGTTCCTACCTTTAAGCAGCAGATTGCTGAGGGGGGGCCGGTTACCGTAACTCACCCAGAGATTACCCGTTACTTCATGACAATCCCGGAAGCGGTGCAACTGGTGCTCCAGGCAGCGACCTTGGGGAAAGGGGGAGAGGTCTTCATGCTGGATATGGGTCAGCCAGTGAAAATTGCTGACTTGGCTAGAGAAATGATTCGTCTGTCAGGCTATGAAGTTGGCAAAGACATTAATATTGTCTTCACTGGATTGCGACCTGGAGAAAAGCTCTATGAAGAACTTTTCATTCCAGGCGAGCAGTATGAACGAACTCAGAATGAAAAGCTCTTCATTGTGGCAAATGCTAGTGGTTTCGTGCCGCCTCAGCTCAACGCCACTGTGAACGCGCTGTGGGAAGCCGCCTTAAATAACGATGTCGAGTCGATTGTTTGTTTGCTAAAGCAGATTGTGCCTGGTTATTCGCCTCTGGGGGCAACGGCAGCGAGTCCTATTCGAGCGATGCGATCTCAAGGTAAGCAGGAAACCGTGAAGGTGAAGAGGTTCTCTAATCAGATCAATAAGGAGTATAACGGGCATGCCGATGCAACCCCAACTGTAGTCTGATGCAGCGAGACCGTGATCCGACTATGATCCAACCAATGATCCAACGATTGATCCAACGATGGGCTTAAACCATGAGGGTGGAGCTTGTGGCGCAGCAAGCTCTGACCCTCAACCAGTTGGCAAGATGGCAAAGGAAGCTCCCGACCGTTTTGATACGCTAGTGGGTACTCGAATCTCGTTGTTAACACTGGTTAGAACCCTCAAGTGTGGAGCATGGGTCAGATAGCTTGTTATTTTTGTGTCCTACCTACCAGTTAATGTCCTATGGTGTCTTCCAACCTCACCCAATCTAGGTTTTCCGTGGTTCAGATCGCAGGAGGTCTGATACTATCCACTGGCATGACTTTGACGACCGCCTCACCTGCGTTTGCACAGCAATTAACACAGCAATTAACACCGAGCGTAGCAGAGCAGCAGAGCACTCCCACCCAAACTGCTACTCCCATGCTTCGTTCCAGTGAACCTGAAATTACGGCGACACCAGACTTTTACACGCTGGGAGCGGGCGATCGCATCAATATTGATATCTTTAACGTACCAGAATATACAGGTGAGCGTCAGGTCATGGTAGACGGCTCTCTGAATCTGCCCTTGGTGGGAAACCTACCGGTCAAAGGACTGACACTGCGCCAGGCCGCAGAAGCCATTACCCTTGCCTATCGCCGCTACTTACGAAATCCCATCGTGACGGTTAATTTACTGACGGCTCGCCCCCTCAGAGTGAGTGTTGCCGGCCAAGTAAGACGGCCTGGCTCCTACGATGTTGTCTTAACTCGTGAAGCGGGTACGTCGGGTGTGGAACCCCAATGGCCTACGGTGAGCCGTGCCATTCAGCTTGCAGGAGGAATTGTTCAGTCTGCTGATGTCGGTGCAATCCAAGTGCGACGGCCCCAACGCTCAGGGGAAGACCAAGTCATTACCTTGAATTTTTGGAAGCTGATTGGGGAAGGGGACCTGACGCAAGATATTACGCTCAGGGACGGAGATAGCATTTTTGTTCCTGTCGATGCTGACGTCACACCTGCTGAAGTCACTCAGCTTGCGACCGCGAGCATTGCCCCGACGAGTATGCGAGTTAATGTGGTGGGCGAGGTCGTCACCCCTGGAGCCGTAGAAGTGCCACCCAACACTCCGCTGAACCAGGCAATCCTAGCCGCAGGTGGTTTTAATCAACGGCGTGCCCGCACTGGTTCTGTGCAATTGGTGCGATTGAACCCAGATGGTACTGTGAGCCAGCGAAGGATTGAGGTCAACCTAGCCAGTGCGGTGAACGAGCAAACCAATCCACCCCTACGAGAGAACGATGTCATCCTTGTGGGACGGTCGGGTATCACCAGTTTCGGCGATGTGGTTGATTCTGTGTTTGGTACTTTAGGAAGAATTTTCCCCATTTTCCGTCTGTTTGATTAAGTGGGTAGTGTTCTGTCCAAACACGGGCAATAACGCCCCTTGGTGTGCAATGAACTGATGCACTCGCAGTAGGATGTGTTAAGCGGTAGCCATAACGCGTCAAGGGAATGCTATGTTTACGCAAGTCCTGAATCATTGTTGGCAAGGTCTTTGCTTCTTCAGAAACCGTTAAAGTCTCAATAGTTCAGTGGCGGATATCCGTCACTGAACTACTGAGAGACTTAGTAGACTACCTCTGGCATAATGGCAGACATTTCTCATTAGATTTTGGCTATACTGACGCCAGTGATGGGTACTCTTTTGGGGATCTGAAGGGGATTTTAGGGGTGATATTTCCGGAAGGACTACGTTCCATGCGTTTGGCTCACATTCCCATGTAGATCATTGACTAAGTATTGTTCATAACCAACTTGTTAATGCTTTTGTAAAGACCCTATGACGATTATGAAGATCAATCCCTTATCAGAAATAAAGATACGATTGACCTGCATCACTCAGATGTGCGTGTGAGCAACGTTTGTGGGGCTACACCCCCGATTCCGTTTCGCTTTCCTCCGAGAGAAATGTAGCAGGGGCATCGGAGGTTGTTTACTTGCATCTACCTATTCTCTGAGTTCGTTTGGATAGTCCTTTTAGCCGTTTTCAGATTCCTGAAATACAGAAGACGACATGGAACTGCAACAGTATTGGCTCGTTTTGAAGCGACGTTGGTTACCTACGGTCGGTGTTTTATCCGTGTCCTTAGCGTTGACGTCTATGACGTTGGTGACGCAAAAGCCTGTCTACCAAGCAGAAGGCAAGTTGCGCTTTACAGGTGAGGATCTAGCCGTCTCCCTGACAGGGGTTGGGGGAGATGAACGCGGAGTCATGACTCCGCTGATTTCGGATAACAACCCGATGACGACTGAGATGGCAGTCATTCGTTCGGTTCCTATCATTGAGGAGACAATCCGGCGAATGGGGATGCAAGGCCGAGATGGAGAGCCAATTTCAGTAACCGGGTTTTTGCGGAACCTGAGGCTTAACAATCCGCGAGGAACTGATTTGTTAGAAGTTTCCTATCGCCACCCCGATCCGGCGATCGCTCGTGAGGCTGTTGATACTCTGATGCAGGTCTACCTGGAGCACCATCTGCGTGAGAACCGAACCGAGGTGGTGGCTGCCCGCGAGTTTATTGAGCGTCAACTGCCCGAGGCAGAGGCAAGCGTGCGACAGTCTGAAGCTGCCCTAAGAGCATTTAAGGAACGCAACCAAGTTGCAGTTCTAGAAGAAGAGTCTCGCTCGGCGGTGGCTTCTCTGGAGGATTTGAGACGGCGAATTGCAGCGGCCAACTCAGAACTCGCGAATGTCAACTCCCAGGCGCGTGCCTTTGCTCAGCAATTGCAAATGTCTCCTCAGGAATCCCTGACGATGACGGCTCTGAGCCAATCGACTGGCGTGCAAACAGTCCTAACGAGCTTGCAGGAAGTGGATGCTCAGTTGGCAGTGGAGCGAGTTCGTTTTCTGGATGAACACCCCACCATTCAGGCTCTGTTACAGCGGAGAAGTAATCTGGAGCGTCTGTTGCAGCAGCGCATTACCCAGGCTTTAGAGGGAAAATCAGTCCAGACGGGGCGCAACTTGCAACTGGGAGATACCCGCACCTCCTTGGTGCGCGATCAACTCTTAGCCGAAGTGAGACGGCAGGGGTTGTCTAGTGAACTGCGAACGCTGGCAGCAGCCCAGGCAGCCTACCAGCAACGCATCCGTACCCTGCCTCGACTCGAACAGGAACAGCGAGAACTGGAGCGTCGGCTGGCTGCGGCAAACTCCACCTATTCTTTGCTGTTAACTCGGTTCCACGAAGTGCGCGTAGCCGAGAATCAAAATGTGGGCAATGTGCGCGTGCTGCAACAAGCCGACCTGTTGGATAGTCCAGTTGCCCCCCGACCCACGTCTCACTTGGCGATGGGTGGCATCATTGGCTTGTTCCTGGCGATCGCCACAGCCCTGTTGTTAGAGTCGCGTGACAAATCGATTCGGACTGTGCAGCAGGCACGAGACACCTTTGGTCTCACGTTACTAGGGGTGATTCCCTCCTACCAAGGCACAGGTCGGCTACCTTTCTGGTCTGCAGCATCTGACAATGCTTCTGAAGTGATTGTGCGAGACCAGCCGACTTCACCCATCAGTGAAGCTTACCGAATGTTGCAGGCCAACCTGAAGTTCCTCAGCTCCGATCATGCCCTCAGAACGATTGTGGTCACTAGTTCAGTTCCGAGTGAAGGGAAAACGGTTGTCTCTGCTAATTTGGCAATGGCTCTGGCACAAATCGGGCATAGGGTTCTGCTGCTCGACGCTGATATGCGTTGTGGCCGCCAGCACCATGTATGGGGGCAGATTAATGATTCTGGGTTGAGCAATGTGATTGTGGAGCAACTTGATCCGCAAACGGTTGTAAAAGAGATTGTGCCTAACCTGCACTTATTGACCTCTGGTGTTGTGCCTCCTAACCCCGCAGTTCTGCTTGACTCTAAGCGCATGTCCTCGCTGATTGAGCAGTTCTCTGCCGATTACGATTTCGTGATCATTGACACGCCATCAATTAATGTTGCGGCTGATGTCTTGATCTTGGGCAAGATGGCCGATGGTATGGTTTTGGTGACTCGTCCTGGTGTGGTAGATGCAGGTAGTGCAACCATTGCGAAAGAGCGGTTAGAACAGTCTGGTCAGAATGTTCTAGGGCAGGTGATCAATGGAGTCGTACAGAGCAATGAACCTGATAGCTACTACTATTTCATGCGTTCCTACGAACTGAACCATACCTCTTACAGACCTCCTGCTTCAGTGCGGTCTTGAGTCTGCAGGTAACGACTCAGCTTGCCCACCTTGCTGCCCGCAGGGTGGGCAATGCAGTATAGCGCTATATTTCTGCAAAGGTTGAATGCTCTCAGCAGATCATCCAGCTAATTCTTAATTTCCCCGTGAAGTCAGCATACCCCAAAACCCTGGATGTTCCCTGCGTGACGCACACAGAACATCATCCAGGGTTTTGGGGTATCACGCTGTGTGCAACCCCCAAAAAACCTCTTAACCCGAACTGACATTAATTTTAAGTGATGCAAATTTAAAGAGAGGATAAGGTAGACGATTAATTTAATGCATTGCACCGTTAGGCTTCTACAATCTGGAATTATATCTCCAAAATCTAGGATGCTTAGACCAGTTTGTTGTAAAGCTGCATAAAACCCTTGATGACTGTAAGCCTTTTACTATAGGCTTTTTAGACTCTTGGGCTGTATGCTGCTTCATGCAGAAATGGTATTAGGCTGATTGAAGAGCGGTGTGTGCATTCTACAGACGTTGATTTGGATTTGTATTCTTTGCATTGCTGAAGCAATCATTGTGCTCACAAATCTAAACCGCTGCTTCATTGTCTGCCAACAGTTACTTTAATCGTCCTTCGGTTAATTTTTGATCCTGATGTGAACTTGTTGCCAAGATATCCACTGCTATTTGTCGAGGGTGCGGGTGGTTTAGCAGCAATAAAACTGACCTAAACCACGTCATTCAGCAACCATGGGCATCGTGGTCTTTATCCTCTATCTGCATGTGGTTGTATAGCCCGCTATTGAGAATTCATCAGAATACAGTCGTCATAGTTTATGCAGAAACCGGTCTACAAAATCGCCCTGTTGGTCAGCCGCCCATCTATTCGGTTCTGGGTGTATCGGTTGGCGCAGTTATTACAGGAACGCTTTCCTGTGGAAATTATCTGGATTACCCATCGCCATGCCCGCGATGGAAGCCGTGATAACTTAACGATCGCTGCTAAGAAGCTAGAAAAATCTGTATTTTTGTGTCAACCCCCTGTCCTTGCCCAACGATGCAGTAAGCTTGCCAGTGTCAAGGCGATCGCCGGACATGAACTGCTCACAGACCTGTCGGTTGACTTGATTTTAAACCTGAGCCAGCAAGCGTTGGATTTTGCAACATATCCTCCGTCCTGCCCAGTGTTGTGCCCGCTCTACCACACTAGCCCAGAGGAAGAAGGACTGATCCAAGCCATCCTATCCCCCTCCACAGTGCCATTTTTAGCAGTGACCCAGCAGGACGACACAATTCTGACCAGTTCCCTAGTCGCTATCCCGGACAGGTCTTTGCTATTGCAAGCGCTGGAAAGTTGCTTTGCTAGGCTAATTTCCCTGTTCCTGCGGGCAGTAGACCATCTGTTGTATGGCAGAAGCTTGGCTCAACCGTTACCGGCACCAACTACTCCACCCCCAGATACATCGCGCCTGTTTGCCCTGGGACGGTTGTATGGCAATAGAGTGATCGACATGGTGCGACGCAGATTTCTGCGGGATGACTACTGGTATGTCGCTTTTTGGCAAATGACTTCTGGAACCAAGGCAGCAACCCTGGCAGCGGCTGAACCTGCCTATCAGGTTGTGCCGACAGGGAGCGATCGCTTCTATGCCGATCCATTTTTGTTTGAACACAGAGGGCAGCTCGTGCTGTTTGTGGAGGAGTACCGCTACACTGATCCAAACAAAAAGGGAATCATTTCTTGTTTGCAGTGGGATGGTAAAGCCTTTACCAATCCCCGTGTGGTTTTGGAACGCCCGTACCATCTATCCTATCCTTTTGTGTTTGAGGCAGATGGCGAGATTTACATGATTCCGGAAACGTCTCAAAACCGCACCGTTGAACTATACAGGGCAACCCACTTTCCAGACCAGTGGGAACTTGATACAGTCCTACTGGATAACCTCTGTGCCGTGGATGCTACCTTGCATTTTCATGAGGACCGCTGGTGGATGTTTACTAATATTGCAGAATGCGGTGCGTCATCCTGGGATGAACTGGCAATCTTCTACGCTGACCATTTCAAAGGTCCGTGGGTGCCCCATCCGATGAATCCAGTCAAATCAGATGCTCGCTCTGCCCGCCCTGCTGGAAAACTGTTTTACCATCAGGGGCGCTTGCTCCGTCCTGCCCAGGATTGCTCCAAGGGCTATGGTGGTAGCGTTGTGTTGTGTGAAGTGACACGCCTCACGCCGGATCAATACGAGGAAACAGTCATTCAAACACTGACACCAGACTTGTTGCCTTCCTCCAGTCACGGATTGCATACCCTCAATCGCAGTCAGGGCTTCGTTGTCCTGGATGGCAAAACGGTGATTCCGAAGCCACAGTTTCAAATTCGCAATCGGCCATGGGTCATTGGTCGGCGGCCAGCAACCACCCTTCCAAGGAGTCGCTATAACCAGGCAAAATGGCAATCTCTGATTGGATAGCCTTGCTACAGTTTGTATAGCTGTCGTTTATCTAACTGAGTAGATACAAGTCATAGTCTGGTCTCTAAAGGGTCTGCTCTTGCTCCCTCTCCTATCACTGGCAGGGGATAACCAAACTGAGTCAATCACTGCTTTGGTTTCTCTTCTCCCGGTGTAGGAGCACGGGGATGAAGGATGAGGCAGAGTGACATCTACCTAGTGGATCAAAGGGGAAGGGAGGGAGCCTGCGAAGGATGCCTGGTTTGAAGGCTGGCTCTTGATTGGGGAAAAGAGTTGAAATGTCACTCGTTTCTGCCCAGTAGTGGACATCTGGAGTCCTAGTCAATCGGTGCCTATATCTCTAGGTTGGGATAATGAAATTCTACAGTGACTCCTCCTTTTAGCAAACCGCTGATATTAAGCAGTTTAGCAAGCCGCTGATATTAAGCAGTTGGCCAAAGCAAAGGTAGCGTTGTTTGACAGAATTAACTCGGTGCATATTTCACAGTGGTGAAGCGGATGCTAACTAGACTCAGCAACAGACTGAACTCGGAACATCGCAAGATTATTGGCAATACTGGTTGGCTATTTATCGGTCGGATTTTTCGCATTCTGATCAGTCTGCTGGTGAGCACCTGGGTTGCTCGTTATCTAGGACCAAAAGAGTTTGGCATTTTGCAATATGCACTAGCCTTTTCCAGCTTTTTTCTACCCCTGTCTACGATTCAGATGGCTCCAATTGTGACGCGGGATCTAGTGCGTCAGCCTGAATCGAGTAATGTCATCCTGGGAACGGCGTTTACATTGCAGTTAGTGGGTGGGGCAATTGCGGCGATCGCCTCTATCACCTTGATCTTTGTTGTCTCTCCAGAAGATTTCTTGGTTCATCTTCTAGTTGCCATTGTGGCACTAAAGTTTATCTTTAATTCGCTGCAGCCGATCGAAAGCTGGTTCGAAGCGCGGGTAGAGTCCAAGTTTAAGGTATTGGCTGAGAATGTTGCGTTTATCTTCAGTACAGTACTCAAGTGCTATCTGATTCTCTCTGGTGCATCAGTTGTCGCCTTGACGATTGTGCTAGTTCTGGAAACTCTGTTGTATAGTTTTGGATTAATTTTTTACTACCAAAAAAGTCGCCAAAGTGTCCTGAATTGGCGAACAAATTGGAAGAAAATTCAATACTTTATTCGAGAATCTTTTCCACTGGTACTGTCTTCTACAACAGTCTTGATATACATCAATATTGACCGGGTCATGCTAGGGAATATGGTCGGCAAAGAAGCGGTTGGAATTTATTCCAGTGCAGCGACGTTATCAGAGTCTTGGTGGTTCTTGGAAAGTATTGTCTCCTCATCCCTATACCCGATGATCATTCAGTCTAGAGATCTGGGTAAAGCAGTGTACGATCGGCGTCTACAGAAATATTATGACCTGATTAGTTTAATGGCATATGGTTTAATCCTGGTGATGATTCCCTCTGCAAGTCTCGTGATTACAATCCTGTACGGCAAAGCGTATCAGGCTGCAATTCCAATCTTAATCGTGCATATCTGTAGTGCGTTGTTTTCGTTCCTTGGTGCAGCGCAGAGCCACTGGATTGTTAATGAAGGACTACAGAAGTTCAATCTTTACTCTCGCCTTGCGGGTTTAGTAT
Source organism: Synechococcales cyanobacterium M55_K2018_004 (assembly GCA_015295905.1). Lineage (GTDB taxonomy): Bacteria > Cyanobacteriota > Cyanobacteriia > Elainellales > Elainellaceae > DVEB01. Next base: position 49,434 of record DVEB01000303.1, on the reverse strand, counting down.
CAAACATATTGTTGAATTTACTGCTAATTCCTCTTTATGGAGGCATGGGTGCAGCGATCGCCACGATTATTTCCTATGCCATTGGTGGCTATCTCTTCTATCTAGTCATTCCAGTAACCAGGGAAAATGCAGTCCGTATGACAAAAGCATTGTTACTTCCTATCCGACTGCCAAAAGTTATCCAAGAATTTATTCGTTAGACCAATCCATTATTTTGGTGCTGTGAAAGCATGCAGAATCAAGCCATATTCGTAGGATGGGCAACGTGTGATGCACCCATTACTTGAGAACAGAAGCGATGGACATATTCTGTTTTGCTTATTCTACTAGTTCGATAGCGTTGTGTAGTTTGATAGCCTTGTGAAGCGTATTCAATTTCACTACTGGGGTACCATGCGAACTCAAGTGTTTCAAAAATCTACTGAAATCGTTCTCAACAGTGGGTTATCTATCACAAAGATAGATAATTTCTTTGATCTTTTACCCATGCAGGAGCAGTGGAATGAGACCCTCCGCAGAAGTGGCTCCGACAGTCCATTTTTGACCTTTGAGTGGCTATCAAGCTGGTGGAATCATCTCAGTGGTGATAGTGAACTTTTTGTCTTACTTGTCAGGGAACAGGATCAGACTATTGCGATCGCACCACTGATGCTTGTCAGAAGGAGACTATTTCGAGTGTTACAGTTTATTGGCACTGGCCGCTCAGATTATCTGGACTTCATCGTCACCAAAAGAAACCAAGAGTCCTTGTACCTCATTTTTAAGTATATTTGTGACTCAAGAAAATACTGGGATTTGATATGCTTACAGGACTTTCCTGCAGACTCTCCCAATTTCGCAACTATGAGCTTGGTGATGGCATGCCTTGATATGAAATCTGACGAGATTGTAGCAACCGTAGCACCCTATGTAGCTATCAACACTACTTGGAATGATTATCTATCGAGTAAATCTAGAAAATTTAGAAATGATATCCGTAGAGCAGGAAGTAAGTTAGAGAAGTTCGGGCAATTTCAGATTATTCATGAACCTGTCTCCACGTCAGAGCATTTTGACATTATGCGAAATATTGAAAAGCAGAGTTGGAAAGCCGAAGTAGGGTGCTGTCGCTTGGCTGAGTCTGATGCCAGTGGATTTTATTTGGAATTTATGGAAAAATTTTCTGGAAATAATTGGCTTGATCTCTGGTTGTTGAAGCTGAATCAAGAACCCATTGCCTACATCATAAATTTTGTTTATAACAACAAAATTTATGATTACAGCACTGCGTATGTTTCAGAGTACAAGCATCTTTTTCCTGGAAAGGCATTACTGGTAAAAAGTATTGAAGATGCTTTTAATCGCAATATGAGTGAGTATGATTTACTCAAGGGAGACGAACCCTACAAATTCGATTGGACGTCTCATAAGAGAGAGCTTTATCATGTTGTGGCTTATAGAAAAAGTCTGCGTTCAATATTGGCTTATCTGCTGCTGATTAAATTGAGACGTACTCTGCAAGAATATTCTTTCACGCACAAATTCAATCTACTTCGGACAAAATTGGCTAATAGATTGGAAATGCTCACAAAACGATTGTCGATGATGATCGGGACTAAGGTATAAAGATGTTACTATTGCTGGTATGTCTCTGCTATTTTTTAGAAACATATCCTTGTCTTAACTTAGGGAGATTGGTTCTTGTCTGTTTGAATGGGGAGTAGAAGATTGTGTTGCTCCTATTTTTCACTTCGTGAATCAGAGAAAGTGCGTTTCGTATGACGAGCGCACTGCTAATACCCGTTCGATGACCAAAATTAATTTAGGGATTTGCTGACAGGTACACTATGCAAACTAAGATTGAGCAACAGTCCACTATCAAGCTATCTACCAGTACACAAAAACTATTGCGCTGTCCTGTCTGTAGAAATCCATTGGAAGTCAGTGGCGATACCTATCGTTGTGTTGGTGCTAAATGCCATTCCCAATTCCCGGTCGTTCATGGCATTCCTGTCTTAATTGATGAGAGGGCTAGCATATTTTCCATTGAGGATTTTGTCAAGCAACGTAGTACCTACCGTGAAATTAATTCCGATCCAAGCAGAAGTAAAGTGAAACAAATCTTGAAACGATTTCTGCCGGACATCGGGAAAAATCTTAAGAGCCAAAAAAACTATGAACAGTTTGCCCAATTGTTGTTCTCTTCCTCAGAACGACCAAACGTCTTAGTCATTGGTGGCAGTGTTCTTGGTGATGGCTTGGAAGTTCTCCTGCAGTATGAAACGATTGAGTTTATTGAAAGCGATATTTCTTTTGGCCCGCGCACCTCGCTGATTTGTGATGCCCATAGCTTGCCTTTTGCCAGCAACTCCTTAGATGGTGTTGTGATTCAGGCCGTCCTTGAGCACATTGTCGATCCTTGGCGATGCTGTGAAGAAATCCATCGGGTGTTGAAACCGGAGGGATTGGTTTATGCTGAGACACCATTCATGCAGCAGGTACATGGAGGGCGATACGACTTTACTCGGTTCACTCACTTGGGCCACCGGCGACTATTTAGAAAGTTTGAAGAAATTGAAAGCGGAGCAGTGTGTGGACCAGGAATGGCTTTGGCCTGGTCCTATAGATATTTTCTGTTGAGCTTCACGCAATCAAAATTGGCGCGATTGTTGATTGAACTTTTCGTGCGATTCACTGCTTTTTATTTGAAATATTTCGATTATTGGCTGTTGAATAAACCTGGAACCTTTGACGCTGCTTCAGCTTACTACTTCATTGGTAAAAAGAGTGATCAGGTACTCTCTGACCGGGAGTTGATTCAGCTCTACAAGGGTGCTCTCTAAACCTATGCTTTGTTACTCCAGCACGTTTTTAGCCATGAATTCTCTCAAGATAATTTTCGTTGTATTTCAAACTGGAAACCTCGCCAATGGTGGAGTGGAAAGTATTAGCCAGATCATTGAGCATGGCCAACGACTGGCGCCAGTTGTAGTGACCCAGGTTGAAACACCAATCAATCAGCGTTGGCAAAAGTCTGGAGCTGAGGTAAGGCTGTGGCAAATTCCCTACAATATGTGTAGCTCCTTCTATCGAGCCAGTTTCAAAGCTAAATTACAACGGTTGTGTTCTCTGTTTGAAACTAACTGGCGAATGTATCAACTGGTGCGTTCAACTGGTAGCCCAGTAGTACATTGCAATGATCCAACGGCCCTGTGGCATACAGGATTTGGTGCAAAACTGGCAGGCGCGAAGGTAGTGTTTAATATTCGAGGCACCAAGGCTGCGCATGAGTCCTATGGTTGGAACTGGCAGATGTATTTCCGGCTTAGCGATCGCCAGCTTGTCCTGTCCCAGGAGATGCGTCAGACCTTTATTGAGCAACTGGCGATCCCACCAGAGCGACAAGCGAACCTGGGTTGTATCTATAGCATTGTGAATGGCAACACACTGCATCCGGTATCTGCACCAGAACAGGATACTATTCGTCAACGATTGGGTATCAGCCCGGATACCTTCGCAATCGGATATATTGCTACCTTTAGAGAGTGCAAAGCTCAGCTTGAAGTGATTGAGCAATTGGTTCCACGTCTGAAGCAAGTCATTCCCAATCTCAAAATCTACTTTGTTGGTGACTTTGAGCCAGACAAGAATGAGTACGCAAAACGCTGTGGAGAAGCAGTGCAGCGCTTGAACCTAGAGCAGACGATTGTCTTTGTTGGATATACCTCAGCAGTTTCTGATTGGTATAAGGCAGTTGATTTGGTGACCATTGCCTCTAATCAAGAAGGGTTGGCGCGCTGTATGATCGAAAGCTTGGCCTGCGGTACGCCAGTTGTTTCGTTTGAGGTCTGTTCCGCCAGAGAGATTCTGGAAGGACACACCTGTGGGCGGGTAGTTCCTCAAGCTGACTACCCAGCGATGGCTGAGGTAATTCAGGTTCTATTTGAACAGCCTGAGCTACGGCGATCGCTGGGGGAAAACGGTGCAGTTGCTGCCAGAGCCTTGTTTCAGCCAGAACACATTATTCAGCAGTATGAGATGTTCTACGCGTCCCTAGCGACCCGCCAGAGTAGGAGTCAAGCGGCAAAAGATAGCAGTCAAGAGCCAGAAATAGTTTCTGCATTCCCCCAACCTTCTGTGATTAGCAGTCAGACTGTGAATCGATCTCCTTCCTCATAGTTCCTTTGCATCCGTATTGTCTTGAACAGGTGAACGCCGTGAACAGCATCAATCTCGCCTCAGACAGAAAGGTTCAGACCTCTGAGAAGGTCACGTCTCCCTTTGTGTCCATGACTCCATTCCATCGAGTTTTGATTGTGGGCGTCTTGGTCGCTTATCTAGTTTGGATAGGTGCTCAGGAATTGCCTAACTCTTCCTCGAACGCCGAGGCGGGACTGATCTTTCTGGCTCTGACCCTGAATTTTGTACTGTTGTTGGTGCCTGTAATCTTTTACCAGCCCTCCTATGGTTGGTTTCATCCATTAGTTTTCAATATTTTTATTACGCTGATCTATCATTTCCGGCGCTCTGAGATATACACTAACGGCCTTCAGTGGCATCTGGCGCTACCCGGTTGGAGCCCAGATAATCTCAATCATCTCGTTGTTTATGAATTATTGCTGCGGGCATTAGGGCTGCTTGCCTGTTATCTGGGGTTTTGGTTGAGTCCAACTTGGGGGACTCCTAAAATTGCATTTCAACTTCCACGTCAACTCATGCCGAAGGTCTTGTTGGCGGTTACCTTTTCGACGATGGTGTTTCTTGCCTATATGCAGACCCAGGGTGGGTTGGTTTCCCATATTCTCTCTTGGGGGAGAGGCCGCCGCTTAGAACTTGCGGGTGATTCCTATTGGCTATTTTTTATCCAATTCGGTCTGATCGCCTGTCTGTTTTGGTTGGCAATGGATCGCAAGGTGCACCTTAATCCTGTTTTTTGGGGAGCTGCTGGAATTTCTACTCTCTGCAATTTCTTTGGTTCTGGTTCTCGTTCTACCATCGTTTATTTCATGGCCATGGGATTACTAGTGTGGCTGCTGCGAGAACAGAAAATTTCTGTGGTAAGAGTTGCGGCGGTGATGCTGGTAGGACTGTTAATACTTGGTATCTTGGGCAATTTTAGAGCCAGCACCTTCAGCGGCGAAGTGGATTGGACTGCGCTAACTGGAGCGTCATCAGGGGATGAGTCTGCTCTGACGACGGGCTTGACCGAAGTTACGGAACGCAGTGGCGTTGTGGATGGCGTATTTCCCATTCTGGCGCTTGTGCCCGATGAGGTGGATTACCTGCGTGGCAGTTCCTACTTGGCTGTTCTGACATTGCCAATCCCTAGGGGGCTATGGCCAGAGAAGCCAGGACTGCTGGGAGGACGGGTAGGAGAAACATTTTTTAATACGACTGCCGGTATGCCTGCTGGAGTCATTGGAGAAGCTTACTGGAACTTTGGCATCGTGGGAGTTCCGCTGGCATACTTCCTGTTCGGCTTTTTCTATCGCTGGCTGACTGAAAGTTTTCGTAAGTACGCACATGAAGCCGCAGCGACTGTTCTTTATGTCGTTACACTGTTCCAGTTTTCTGGTCCATCGGGAGATGCTGTTGTTGCCTGGCTGATCACGTTTGTGCCGTTTCTGATATTTCTCTACCTGATTGGAGCGATCGCTTTCAGACCAGGAAAGCAGGGGCGATCGCAGGTCGTTTAGGCCCACAACCAGGAGTGAGATTAGATTTCAAAAGTGGGTACATTAATGGATGTGAAGTCTGTTCTGGCCCCCAATTTTTCGCCAACCACCGTTCGTTATTGGAGCTGATAGAATTCCTATGAGCAAAATCTTAGTGACTGGCGCTGCTGGATTTATCGGATTTCACCTCTGCCAGCGGCTTTTAACCAGAGGCGATCAGGTAATCGGATTGGATAACTTAAATGATTACTACGATGTTTCCCTGAAACAGAGCCGTCTGGCCAAGCTCCAAGACCAAGAGCGGTTTCAATTCTATCGACTCGATTTGCAGGATCGGGATGCGATCGCCCAACTCTTTGCTGAGCAACAATTTGACAAGGTAGTTAACTTGGCCGCCCAGGCGGGAGTCCGCTACTCGCTGAAAAACCCCCATGCCTACGTGGACAGCAATCTGGTCGGCTTTGTCAATATTCTGGAAGGCTGTCGTCATTCTGGTGTGAAGCACCTAGTGTTTGCCTCCTCCAGCTCGGTGTATGGCGCAAATACCAGAATGCCGTTCTCGACCCACCACAACGTAGACCACCCGGTTAGCCTTTATGCCGCCACCAAAAAGGCCAATGAACTGATGGCACATACCTACAGCCATCTGTACGGATTGCCCACCACAGGACTGCGATTTTTTACGGTCTATGGCCCCTGGGGACGGCCAGATATGTCACTGTTTTTGTTTACCAAAGCGATTTTGTCGGGGCAACCGATCGACGTGTTTAATTACGGTAAAATGCAACGAGATTTTACCTATATTGACGACATTGTGGAAGGCGTCGTGCGGGTGATTGACCATATTCCCCAGGGAAACCCCAATTGGTCTGGCGATGCCCCCGACCCAGCTAGCAGCAAAGCTCCTTATAAGATCTACAACATTGGTAACAATAACCCAGTAGAGTTGATGCACTTTATTGAGATACTGGAGTCCTGCCTAGGCAAAAAAGCCGAGAAGAACCTCTTGCCCATGCAACCGGGTGATGTGCCGACTACCTATGCGGATGTGGATGATCTGGCCAGGGATGTGGGGTTTCGACCCAGTACTGCGATCGAAGTCGGCATTGAACGGTTTGTCAGTTGGTATCGTGCCTACTACAAGGTTTAAGCCAAGTTGAGGGAGCAACGTCAAGCTCCTTGAAGAAGCAATGCAAAGCAAGACATTATCCCTGGCGTACACTGGCAAAGTGGCATTTCTGTCGAGAGCATTTTTGTAACACTACAGATGTCTCTCTAATTGGCTTAATTCTTTATTGGAGGTTGCTTTTGCATGGAAAGAACTTTTGCTTCGTCATGTCCTATTTGTTACTCCGAAAATCTTGATTCTATTCTTTCCATAGATTTTTCTAAGTGGTGGCCCCAGCTTTTTCGATTTGGGACGCGGCCAGTTTATCGTTGTAATAATTGTGATCATCGCTTTATGGATACGACATCTCTATCATCAGAAGCGCTTTCAGAGCAGTATGATGATAGCTATGTTGGATTTCGTCCTGATCCATATTTTCAGGATGCTATTCGTCGGGAAATTATCAAAAATCTAATTCCACGTGTTGCTCCACCAGCAAAGGTTCTAGATGTAGGGTGTGGCAATGGAGATTTTTTAGAAGCAGCAACAGAAGCTGGCTATTCAGCATTGGGCATCGATATTTCAGCGGCGGCTGTTGCTCATTGTCAGCAGCGAGGGCTTCATGCTGAGGTAATGGCATTAACCAATTTGCAAACACGTGATTGCTTTGATTTGATTACCATGTGGGATGTTGTTGAGCACCTCCCTCAGCCTTCAGCCTTCATTCATCAAGCATTTCAATTGCTACGACCAGGTGGGTATTTGTTGATCAAAACTCCCAAAGTTTCCCAATTCACCTTTAAAGTAGTCAAAGCGTTTCCTCGTCTGGCAGGTGCTTTGCTATATACGCCAGATCATATTCAGTTTTTTAGTCATTCAACATTCGCTACCTTACTTCAAAACACTGGTTTTGAACAGATTGACTGGCTTGAAGACCGAAATATGCGTTCTCATTCCCCCGTTCGTAATTTGAAAAAAGCTGTAGGCCATCTAATCGTCTCTTTAGTGTATCGGTTAGGGCAAGATGGTAACTTTTGTGTGATGGCGCAGAAACCTTATGTATAACCAGAACTATATGAATCAAATCACTCATGGCGAGTCAGAGAGGAGAATTCATGTCCTCTTCTTTACCCCCTCCCTAGGCAACGGTGGAGCTGAAATGCATTTGCTGCGCCTCCTGAACCATCTGGATCGCAAGCAATTTCGTTTATCAGTTGCCCTAGCTCAAACGGGGGGAACTTATGAGGCCTCGCTAGCAGAGGATGTTACAGTTCATGCCTTGAATCCTTCGGGTATTCGCTCCAGTACCCTGCGAATACTACGAGCGATCGCTCCCCTACGTCAACTCGTCCAGACGGAGCAACCTGATATTCTTTGTGCTTTTCAGGATCATGCCAACTTAGTTGCTATGTGGGCCTGTCGTAATTTATCTCATCCTCCTAAACTGCTACTTGGTGTGCAGAATAACGTGTCTGCTCTGTACAGCCGCCGTTATCACCCCCTTCATCTATTTGTACGATCTCAGATGAAAGCGTTATATCCCCAGGCAGATAGGATTATTGCCCTGTCTCATGGTGTTGCAATAGATTTGAAGGAGGTCATACCTGAGGTTGGGAATCTCATTGAAGTCATTTACAATGCAGGTGTAGACAGCAAGGTGGTAAACGGGGCCAAGGAACTCTTGTTTGAAACACAACCTCCCCAGGATGAACCATTGATCGTCGCTTGCGGACGACTACACCCACAAAAAGGATTTCCCTATCTGTTGACTGCAATGCGACAGATACGAAATTCTATTCCTGCTCATTTGTGGATTGTGGGTGAGGGTTCCGAGCGTCTAGCCTTAGAAGCACAGATTCAACAACTCGGACTAACAGATTGTGTACGCCTAGTGGGATTTCAGAAAAACCCTTATCAATACATGGCAGCAGCAGATGTGTTCGTGTTGTCGTCCCTGTATGAGGGGTTTGGTAATGTGGTCGTTGAGGCAATGGCATGTGGAACCCCAGTGGTTGCTACTGATTGTCCCTACGGCCCAGGAGAAATTATCGAGGATGGAGTGAGCGGCTTGCTAGTGCCTCCAGCCAATGCTGATGCTCTCGCCCAATCTATCTTGCGGGTACTGACTGATCCAGGATTGCAGCAAGACCTATCTCGTAATGGACAGGTGCGATCGCAGGACTTTCATGCAGAGACCATCGCCGCTTCCTATGCCAATTTGTTTCAGCAGTTTTTTGGATCCAAGGCTGAGTATAGTGCTTCCTACAGTAATTGAGCTGGAAGTTGTATAGAATCAAAAGCTTTAGTCTCTCGTTTCACGAGATTGCTTGATGCAGCTTCATTTCTGATTGATATCGAGTTCAGCACCTGACTACATCTCACGCGCCTGTAATACAAAAGTTCTCTAAAGTGTTTGTATGATCTACTCACTTGATACTCAAGCCGAAGAAAGTCGGTTGAATTCTGCAATTGCTTCTGGCTCTCCGATGCGCGTGCTCTACTATGTTTCTTACTACCAGCGTATGGCTGGTGCAAATCGTGTTTTACTTGAACTGGTAAAGCATTTGCCTGAAACTGTGATGCCATTAGTTGTGCTGGCTGGTGAAGGAAGAGCAGCTCAAGCTTTTAGAGATGCCGGAATTGACGTTCGAGTTTTGCCCCCGGGACCTTCCCTGAATCAGTTTGGCAAAGCCATGTTACGTTGGTCTGCCGCCAAGCGAATTTGGGTTGCTGCCACTGAATTACTGCCTTACACTTTGCAATGTATGCAGCTCATCCTGAATTGGCAACCAGACATTGTACATGTTGATACCTCTAGGGGAATGCTGTTGATTGGTGCAGCTGCTCGTTTACTGAGACGCCCAATAGTTGGACATATGCATGGCGAACCTCCCTTTGGAGGGATTGTGCAAGCTATCTTTGAAAAGTTTTCAGATCAGATTATTACTGTGTGTTCATCCATCCAGTCTAGTCTGAGTCCGGCAGCAAGGATAAAGGCAGTTACCGTCTACAACGGAATTCAGAAAGTGACTGATCTGGGGCAGTCGATTTCCTGGCTAGAAGACCTCAAAGCACAGGGAAAATTAATAGTTGCTTGTTTTGCTTCTGTTGTTCCCTTTAAGGGGCACCATCATCTGTTGAATGCGATCGCCGAACTAAATCGACGTGGTTGGGGTGATCTGGCTGTATTTATCTGTGTTGGCGATATGCCCCAAGAATATCAAGATCATGCTGACTGGTTAAAACAGAGGCAACACGAACTAGGAATTCAGAATGTCATCTTTACAGGTTGGCAGTCTAACCCATTCCCCTATTATAAGTTGGCAGATATTGAGGTACTCCCTTCTGTTCGCAAAGAGTGCCTTGATTATGGCGATCGGGTGGTTGAGGTGCGGGGTAATGAGGGATTTCCAACTACGCATCTAGAGGCGATGTACTTTGGCTTGCCAGTTGTAGGTACAGCGATCGCAGGCGTACCAGAGCAAATTGAACAAGGAGTAAATGGCTTTGTGGTGCCACCCTCCGACCCTATCGCCTTGGCAGATGCCTTAGAAAAGCTGCTTGCCAACCCAGAGTTGCGCCAGCAAATGGGCAGGGCAGGCCGCGAACGAGTAGAGCGATACTTCTCCACAGATGCCTATGTTGCTGGTGTAATGGAAGTTTACCGTTCCCTGTTGTCTGAGCGAACATTGATCCAAAAGCCAGGTCTGTCTGCATAGTTGCCATGCGCCAGAAATAGAACTTCGTTGTTCAATAGTAGGCTCAGGAAATCAAGCAGTATTGATGATTTGGTCAATGATTTTTGGGGGGATGCGCGGAGCGCATCCCCCCAAAAATCATATCTGGATTACACAACGCCAATCAGGCGACTTGAAAGGAGTGGCAAAATGGCGAGATCAAATTCGTGATTTTCTTTAAGTTGGTTATTAGAAAACTTTTGTATACATCTGAATAAAAAAGCTCTATTCCTGAAACAGGAGTATAGATTAGAAGGTTTTCTCCAGGAACCTGAAGACAGAAGAATCATCGGTTTGGTAACCCATTCGTTAATCATCATGCTCTGATCTACTTAAGCTGTACGGAGCAGCTAAACATCAACTGGATAGCTATCGGAATAACTTGTAATGGAAATTTCTTGAACTGGTCATGAATGAACAAATTGCAGTGATTGGTCTTGGCTACGTTGGCTTACCTGTGGCAATTGCCTTTGCCCGCAAGTTCCCCAACACAATCGGATTTGACATCAGTGTTCAGCGGGTCGAGAGCCTGCGACAGGGTATCGATCATACTGGCGAAGTGACCAGCGACGAATTACTAAATTCTAGATTAAGGGTGACCTACGATCTATCTGACTTGGTTGATGCGAACTTCTTCGTGGTAGCTGTACCGACTCCTATCGATCGTAGTCATCGTCCAGATTTGACCTTACTAGCCAAAGCATCCGAATTGGTTGGCAAAGTTCTACGCCCCGGTTCTGTCGTGGTCTATGAGTCAACCGTTTATCCTGGAGTCACAGAGGAATTCTGCGGTCCTATCCTAGCGCGGGTCTCTGGCTTAGAGCAGGGTATTGACTTTAAGTTAGGATATTCCCCCGAGCGTATTAATCCGGGTGACAAGGCCCACACTCTGGAAAGAATTGTCAAAGTCGTTGCCGGAGAAGATCAAGACACTCTGGAACGAGTTGCTAGTGTCTATGGCGCTATTATTGATGTTGGGGTTCACCGTGCCCCTTCCATCAAAGTTGCAGAAGCTGCCAAGGCAATTGAGAACACCCAGCGAGATGTGAACATTGCGCTGATGAATGAACTGGCCTTGATTTGTGACCGACTCAACATCCGCACTCACGACGTTTTGGCGGCTGCAAGGACCAAGTGGAACTTTCTGCCCTTTACTCCAGGGCTGGTAGGTGGACACTGTATCGGCGTTGATCCCTATTACTTAACCGCAAAGGCGGAAGAGGTTGGTCACCATCCTGAAGTCATTCTTGCGGGGCGTCGGATCAATGACAACATGGGGATTTATTTGGCGCAACGCCTAGTCAAGCTGTTGGTTAAAGCTGATCAACCGATTCGAGGGGCACGGGTAGGAATTCTAGGATTGACCTTTAAGGAAAACGTTCCCGATCTTCGCAATAGTCGTGTCCCCGATATTGTGCAGGAGTTGCAGCAATTTGGTGTTCAGGTGTTTGTTCATGATCCATTAGCAGATGAGAAGGAGGCTGAGAAAGAATACGGTATCCAACTAGTGAGTTGGAATGACCTGCACAATCTAGATGCGCTGATCCTGGCAGTCAACCATCGCTTCTACCTAGATATGCCTCAGGAAACCCTTCTGAGTCCTGTGCATGCGAGAGGAGTGGTTATGGATGTGAAATCTGTTCTAGATCCCAAAACACTGCCGTCAAATCTTCACTACTGGAGCCTATAGAATCCGCGTTAGGACATCGGTACACCCGGATGCAATGAAGTATCGGAAGTCCAGCATGCAGCAATTTGCCATGCGAAGGGGGTGTAGTAGTTGGGTGAAACGTATTGGGTGCGAGGTGCACGTCTAGAACTGAAACCCCTACCCCTTAAACCCTAAACTCTAAACCCTAACCTTTAAACCTTACACTCTAAACTCTATCAAGTATGCAACAAATCACTGTCGTAGTTACCGGTGCTGGGTCTACTGTTGGACTTGGAATTGCCAAGGCGTTACGGGCTTCTCAACTGCCGATTAGAATTGTTGGAACGGATTCCGAACCTCTCTCTGTCGGCTTATTTCGGTTGGATCAAGGCTATCTATTGCCTTCTGCTAGAGGGGAGAATAAAGAGCCTTATTTTGAGGCACTGATCGAAGTTTGTCGCAAAGAGAATGCGGCGATTGTCATGTCAGGGTGGGAAGGGGATCTAGTCATGGTAGCTGAGCGGAAGGCAGAGTTTGAACAGCGCTCTGGAGCGATCGCTCCCCTCAACCCGAGCAGTGTTCTTGTTGGACTAGATAAGTGGTTGACATATAAAGCCTTACACGCCGCTGGTGTACCTGTGCCTGACACAGCGTTGCCGACCGACCCTGAACAATTGGAAGCGTTTCGTCAAAAGCATTCCTATCCTTTCTTGCTGAAAGCCCGCTGTAGTTCTGGCAGTCGAGGTGTCGTGATGGTTCATAATGATGAAGAATTCAATTTCTTCCGAAACTATCTACGCGATCCGGTGATGCAGGAGCGGTTGCTACCGGATGACCAAGAATATACTGTTGGGTTATTCTTCCAAACCGATGGTCATGTTGCAGGAGCACTATCACTCAAGCGTAGTTTGATGGCGGGCTTAAGTTATCGCATGGAAAGTGTTCAACATCCGGAGGTATGTAAAACTGCAATTCAGGCTGCTGCCGCATTGGGGATGCTTGGTCCAGCCAATGTGCAAATGCGCCTAACTCCAGATGGACCCAAGGTGTTTGAAGTGAATCCTCGCTTTAGCAGTGCGACTTGTGTGCGTGCTCAGTTTGGTTTGAATGAGCCAGAAATGGCAGTACGCCATTTCGTCCTAGGGGAAAGGTTATCTCCGCCTACTGTGAAGGAGGGCATCTGCTTGCGCTTTTGGGAGGAAATGTATTTCCCCATTGATGCTAAAAGCGCTGCTCAACGAGGAGACTTTTCTTATCGTGGAGATTTCTTGAGCCAGATTTGATCGGTCTTATACAGAATTCGTCTGTAAAGTAAGCAGTTTGTTGTGGTGTAAAACGTGCGCGCAGCGCACGTTTTACACCACAACAAGCCGACTCAATAACCGACGGAGTCGGTATTATAGAGTGAACGGGAAAAAGTGCGGATATTCGACAATTGATGTCTATGAAGGTTCAGCAGCAAACTAAAAGCCTCAGTTGGTCAAGGGTGATTAGTTAGGAGTACATACATCCTGTGCAGGATCCCGTTCACTGATCTCGTATGCTGTAACAGTACTGGAATAAACCATGAAGCTTCAAGTTCTTGAACCGGCTCACCCGCTGTGGGTAGAAACTGTGCGAACCCTGCGTCATGACATTTTCCACTTGCCACAGTATGTATCATTGGAAGCTAAGAGGTGCGGTGCTACGCCGGAGGCAATTTTGCTGGAGGAAGGAGATTGTATATTTTTTCTTCCTTACCTATTGCGACACTGCAATGATGTGGCAGATGGCGAAGCAATTCCTGATCTGTTTGATGTAGTATCTCCCAATGGTTATGCTGGCATTCTGCTTAATCAGGCAGCTCTAGAGCAACCAGAGTTTATATCAGCGGCGATGGAGCAGATCATTCAGTTCTTCGGCGATCGCCGTATCTGTTCTGCGTTTCTGCGGCTTCATCCCATTATTAATCAAGGGTTCCATGAAATCTATAGTTCAGAAGCTTGCACTGCTAATGTGGAAACTGTGATGATTGACTTAACGCCCTCTGAAACAGAGATGCAAAAGCAAATTAGACACGGGTTTCGCGAGGTCATTAAAAAACGAAAACGGGAAGGCTACGTCACAAAAATGCAATCCCTCCTAGGGTATGTTGACGTATTTAACTCGATCTATGAGGAGACCATGGATCGGGTAGGAGCAGCAAAATCATTTTACTTTGGCCACGATTATTTCTATCAATTGGCAGAAGAGTTAGGTGAACATCTGCATTTGGGTGTTGTTGAACTCGAAGGTCAGGTGATTTGCGTTGCTTTATACACGGAATGCTGTGGAATTGTTCAATACCATTTAAGTGGGACAAAGACTGAGTTTGTAAGGCAGTCTCCCAGTGTTTTGCTCAACGACTATGTTCGTTTTTGGGCAAAGGAGCGGGGTAATAAGGTAATGCACTTGGGTGGTGGTGTGGGTGGAGCGAAAGATAGCCTTTTCCACTTTAAGGCTGGTTTTTCGCCTCTAACCTGCCGACTGCCAGTCTTGCGGCTGATCACAAACCCTCAAGAGTACCGCCGCCTAGTTGAGCTACACGCGCAAGGGTTGCGGACGTCGGTTGAACAACTAGTGGAGACAAATTTCTTCCCTGCATATCGTTCTCCGCTAAGAGTTTGATATTGCTGATGATACTAATCAAATACTGGCACGAAGTTTGATTCGTCAAATTCAGCAAAACTCGCAGCAATTTTGCACGGGTTTTTAATTAACCCAGAGTTCAGGGTTCAAATTTGCGCTTGACCAACCCGTGGCTAACCAAACAACAGAGCGCAACACATCTCGTAGGGTCTCTAGCGACGATTCTTGCTCTCTTCCTTCGGAAGGTACTGCCAGTGGGGTGGTGAGAATGCCACGACTACCAAAGACCAGAAAAGCGATGGTGCGCGATCGCTGCATATGATGATCTGAGGTTGTTAAGTAGACATGATGAATGCCGCGATTTGTAAACCAATCTACAGTACAGGTAAAGTTTGAGACTGTATCGGTTGCACAGAAATCATACTCGACCCGTTGAGCCGAAACATTGGCCTCTTGAAAAAACCTCTGATTCCGCTCCAAGGCGCTTGGGTTGCCTGACACAACAATAGAGAGATTGGGGTGACTGCTGGCAAAGCTAGCTGCAAACCGCACACGGTCGGGGCTGCCTTCTAGCACAAGGAGGGCCTGGGGCGTGGGAGCCTGAAAACTGGCCATTAGCAGGCGTAGCGTAATCAAACTAGTGAGGATCAGCGAACCCGTCCCCACCAAGAGAGCAAGGTGTTGCCAACGCAGCCTTAGCTTGCGGCCAAAATAGAGTTTCATGCAGTCCCTCAACTTCGTCTGCGCTCTGAGTTAGATACAGACTACGGTAGCGTATTGTGCCATTGCAACCTGCACCATGTGAAAAGCACAAGTTTCAGTTAACGGCGATGAACAGCGACAATGGCTTCAATCACACGTTGCAGGTCGTCATCTGTCATGCTGGAGCCAGACGGTAAACACAATCCCCGTTTGAAGATATCCTCTGAGACGGCGCCACCAACACAGTCGCAATCGGCAAAAACGGGTTGCAAGTGCAGGGGTTTCCAGGCTGGACGTGCCTCGATTTGCTGTTCTGCTAGGGCCAGACGCACCTCTTCCCGGTCTTTGCCAAATGCGGTCGGGTCAATAGTCAGGCAGGTAAGCCAGCGGGTTGCGGTGCCGTAGGCTGCCTCTGGCATAAACTCAATCCCTGGTATGGTGCTGAGGGCTTGGTGGTAAATTTCAAAATTCCGTCGTCGGGCAGCGATGCGATCGCTCAAAACCCGCAGTTGTCCCCGACCAATGCCCGCCAGCACATTACTGAGCCGATAGTTATAGCCCACTTCAGAGTGCTGATAATGGGGAGCAGGGTCGCGGGCTTGGGTTGCTAGAAAGCGTGCTTTAGCGACCAGCTCGCTATCATCGGAGACAAGCATACCACCGCCGGAGGTGGTGATAATTTTGTTGCCATTGAAGGAGTAGATTCCCACGCGCCCCCAAGTTCCGGGTGACCGTCCTTGGTAGGTTGCTCCTAGGGCCTCGGCTGCATCTTCAACCAGGGGAATGTCGTAGGTTTCACAGGCTTTCAAAATCGGTTCAATGTCAGCACTTTGCCCATAAAGGTGGACTAGCACAACGGCTTTGGGCAATTTTCCCTGACGAGCGCGTGCTTCCAGAGCTTCCTGCAACAGGTGGGGATCCATGTTCCAGGAGTGGCGATCGCTATCCACAAAGACGGGCTTAGCCCCCAGGTAGGTGATGGGATTGGCAGTGGCAATAAACGTCAGCGTGGAACACAGCACCTCATCGCCTGCTTCAATACCGACCAACCGAAGCGCTAGGTGCAGTGCTGCC
The DNA here is from genome assembly GCA_015295905.1 of Synechococcales cyanobacterium M55_K2018_004. Classification (GTDB taxonomy): domain Bacteria; phylum Cyanobacteriota; class Cyanobacteriia; order Elainellales; family Elainellaceae; genus DVEB01. Next base: position 32,901 of record DVEB01000303.1, on the reverse strand, counting down.
GTCCCAGAACTAACGGCTGCCGCATGACCGCAGCCAACTCGCTCACAAAACTCCGCCTCGAAGGCATCGACATGCGGGCCAACCGGAGCAATCCAGTTGGCTGCAAAGGCTTCATGAACAAACTTCAGTTCGTCATCACCCAAGTGGGGGGGCGAGAGAAGAATTGGCTTTTGCATAGCACCCTTAGCAAATGTTTTGCAGTTCATAGAGTGACGTGATACTCAGATCCGCATCATCATCAACGTCCGCCACCATCTTGCCATACTCCCCATCTTCCCGACAGATGCGAATTGTCTTCCAGTTCCAGTGTCGGGCACCCACAAAGTCTTTTTGAGGGTGGTCTCCTACGTAGACACAGCTCTCTCCCTCACAGTCCACCGCTTCCATCCATTTTTGGTAAGGAACTGGACTAGGTTTCCAATCGGTTCGCTCCAGTGTACCGCAATACAGGATGAAATCAAAATAGGACTCGATGCCCAAGGCTCTGACTTTATTTTGCTGAGTTGTCACAAAGCCATTGGTGATTAATCCCAATTTCTTCTGAGATCGGAAATACTCCAAAGCCCAGCGAGCATCTTCATGGAGAGTCAGTTTTGGTGTGTGGTTGTGGTAGACCTGGACTAGCTGGCGGATCAGAGCGGCATCAAAGGGAATTTGAAGCTCCGCTAATGCCTGGTCAAAAATGGTGCCGCGCTTGCCTTCGAGAAACAATCGCCAAGTGACGTCAAAAAAATTGGCAGTGTTGTAATGGTCTCGCATCCAGTCGCTCACGGCATGAAAGCCGCTGTACACAAACTGGTGCTCGGGAAACAGCGTGTCGTCTAGGTCAAAGACGATCGCCTTGAGATCGGTAAACGGCTTACAGGGAGATGGATTGGCGGAAAGCGAGGGAGATGAACTTGGAGACATAACAGCAGTTAGAGACGTTGAGTTTTCAGCGCAGAGCAGTTACCAGTGGTGCATTTGCCACTTTCGAGGTCGAATTCGTAATGGTGTCCCAAGCAGCGGAGAATGCCCCCTGGCAAAACTTCACCAGCTTCTAGCAGGTCTACCCCTGCATGGGGACAGCGGCGCTGGACACGATAATTCTTCCCTTCAGAATGGACGGTCATTTGTTCGCGAGCATCGAGAGATTTTTCGTATTGTTCAACGGCTTCCAGCGCATCGATGCTGGCAAACTTTAAGATTCCCAACAAATGGTCGTTATACACGTCGGGAGAGCGAGACGCCTGAAATCGCAGGGAGAGGAAGAAATCTTCCCAGGGCAGTTCCCCGCTTAGGAGTGGCGGCAACCAGCGCGATGCAAAGCGGTATTGATAGTTACACTCACTTATGTACGGATAGACGTCTTCAAATCCAGGTCTAAAATCAACGGTCCACTGACCGCCACCCGGCCCAACGATATCGAATCCGACGCGCATACCAATCTTTTCGTTAAAGTATGCACTCATTTTCAGCAGCCGTTGAAAATAGGCTCGAAACGCTTCCCAGAGGGACTCAGTGGGTTCTGGGTAGCGATCGAACACAGCTGCAATGGCAGCGGCGCGGCGCTGAGCGTAGGCCTCCAGGTAAGCAGTGCGATCGCCAAATGAGAAGTTGCTCCAGGTGGGATCAGCCTGTTTGCTCTGACTGACTGTATCCCAGCGATCGCCTGGTAGTAAGACTGTCGTCTGCACAATTCTCTGGGTTGCTAGCCAGTCTGCTACCTGAACAGGATCAGGAAAGATGCCATCCTCCATTTCACGGTTAAACTGGGCCAGTTCTGGATCAAGGAAACAAGGGGGGCCAGCAAAGGGAACTGCTGTAATCGGTTCTAAGATTCGGATGACTCGAGCGACGTAGTTTAGTTTAGCCAGACGTTTGCGGCGAGATAAGTCCTGTTTCTGTGCTGCTGAATACTCGTAGCACATGGGATACCACGAGGCTCCTGCTCCTTGCAATGTAACGACATCTACAGTGCCGCCAATCTTTGTGCGAATGCTGCGCAACTGAGACGGTGAAAGGCGTGCGTCATTCAGGTTAACCAGCGTTTTGCCATCGGCGATGACTACAATGGCAGCATCGTGGTTCATCGGCGACTCTTCAGACACAAAGAAGACTTCCAGATCATCTGCCAGCTTCACCGAGTTCCATGCCAAAGCCTCTACGATGGGACGGTGGCCCGCCTTCAAAATTTTGTTGCGCAGCACTGGGGATGGGTAGGCTGGAATCACAACGGGAATATGCTTAGGAACCTGGGCAAGAAACCATGGATCCAGGTGATCAAGGTGCTCGTGAGAAATCACGATGGCAGTTGGCTCCAGGATATCTTCCTGCAAGAGATGGTGGTTGTCAGGATACTGGAACCACGAGGCGAGAAAAGCCCCCTCCGGTGAAAACCAGGGATCAATCAACACAGTCGCTTGGTCTGTTTTCACCTGAAGACCAGCGTGCCCGATAGCAGTTAGTTGCATGTTGCTTTGCTCACCTCTGTATCAAGAGAACGGTAGGCAGGGAAAAAGGTTGAGTCTAGCAGTTGCTCTGCGGAGGTGTTCAGCGCCTTGGCACGCAGCTCCACTAGAGATTGGTAGATGGACGAATCAACGACCAACCGCAGGAGGAACAAGCGTTGCCGCTGGTGAGAAAACCCCGTCTTGAAGTGCATTAAGCTGTCCTGGGCACCTCCCACCCCGCCACCTAGGTGGAAGGATGTATTGCCACGCTCCTTTGCCCAGGAACGCACAAAGTCAAATAGTAGGGTCATGGGGGACTGCTTTAGGAATGTATTCCGGGTGCCGCCCAGGTGATACTGCACAATTCCCGAACATTCTGTGAACAGCCCGGCACAGGCAACTTGTCCGTCCAACTCGACTTGGCAAATGTGAAGGTGATCGCCCAATGCCTGCGCCAGTTGCAGGAAATACTCGTCATCAAAGTAGTAAAACTGGGATGCCCCTACCCGATCCATGGTCTCGGCATAGATCTCCGTGAAGGACTTCAGACCAGTTTCCACAGGGACGACCTGCGCCTGAAAACCCGCTCGCTTGCACTTATTAATTTTGTTGCGATGTTCTGGTCGCGTCTGTCGCCAGATTTCCTCCGCAGGCAGGGTTAAATCGACAGAAACAGTCTCCGAGTGGAAGGAGCATCCCTCACCCTCGTACTGGTCAGCGAACTGCTGATTTAGGATAGGGTGCAGCCGCACAAACGCCGAACAAATGTGGCGATCGCGAAAAAATTGGAGCAGGGCTTGCATACACTGGTTGAGAAATTCTGCGTCCTGGGCCGCTGCATCATTTATCAGCACCCCTGGGTAGCCGTAGGGGGATACGACATCGAAGACATCGCTGGGCGATTCTGCAAACAAGGGACTGCACTGACGCAACAGGTAGGGTAGGAAAAAGAGGCGATCGCCTTGTTCTATGCGAATAGCCTCTGGCACAGCCTTTATCCACCTAGCTTCTAATGCAGCATAGTCTGGCAGATGATAAAAATCATGGCTCAGCGTCTCCTCCAAGGTCTCAGACCAGAGGGGGTTCGATGCATCAATCACCTGAATCTTCATGTAGGGATATTGACTCCTTTGAGCAGCGGTGGCCAGTGAAGAAGAGCAGAATCTTCTAGTCTGCAGAGCAACTAACGATCGCGTACTGCAGCCAATTGTTTGGCCCGCTTGATCGCAGCAATTTGTCGTTCAGACTCTTCATTACAACCTGCTATGCCGATGCCTTCGCGCTTCAGCACCTTGACAACTGTCCTAAACAAAATTTTCAGATCTAGCGCCAGTGACCAGTGGTTAACGTACCAGACATCCAGCGCTAGCTTCTCCGACCAGGATAAACTATGACGCCCGTTGGTCTGTGCCCAGCCAGTAATTCCCGGTTTCACATTGTGACGGGTTGCTTGCTCTGGGGTGTAGTAGTCCAGATATTCCACCAGCAAGGGGCGAGGTCCGACAAAACTCATGTCCCCTTTGAGCACATTCCATAACTGGGGTAATTCGTCTAGGCTGGTTTGACGCAACCAATATCCCAGGGCCGTCATACGCTTTTCATCTGGCAGCAAGTTACCCTTAGCGTCGCGCTCATTTGTCATAGAGCGAAACTTGTAGAACTGAAACACGCGGCCATCTTTACCTGGACGAGGTTGCGTAAAAAATACAGGGCCCCCCATCGTGTAGTAGACTGCGATCGCCACGACCAAAATGACAGGAGAAAAAATTAGGAGAAGAATTGCCGCAAACAGCCGATCAGCGATCGCTTTAATTAGTCTTTGCATGAGCCTACTCATAAGTCCAAACTTGAAGCTGGCAAACAGTGAAACGAGAAAGCAAGAAACAAGCCTTGCAAGAAATCTGAATCAACAGAGAAGCTAAGAATTCAAGGCTCCAATCCAGAAAAATTAACTTGAAGTCATCCTTATGCTGACTGCGATAATAAGTGGCTATATGTTTGTAATAATGAGTAGATGCATATCCCTCAAGTTTAGAAAAGGAAACTGGGATGGAGCTAATTTGCCACTGCAAAAAATAACATGAAGCCACTGAAGATGATTTCCAGTCCAAAGACTCATTCAATGTAAAGAGTCAGTCTGACATAGGAGTCTGACATAAGAATAGAGTGAAAACAAATCATTCCAATCAACACAAAGCAACTGAGAAAAATAAGCAGAACAAATCTTTTGCAACCCATTACGTTCAAGCATACAGTTGCCTGGCTATAGCTGTCTTGCCAAAATGCACAAAATTAATCGCAAAATCTTTTGAGAAACCAGCCTTGCTGCAATCACACAAATGACAGCTACAACATGCAATCTCTATAAAAACTTGATTGCAGATAAAGTGATCTTTATAGCGTCTTTAATACCTTTTGAGTGCGAAGCTCATTCTGGGTGTTTCGCACTCAAAAGATGTTAACCAAATTAGCAGGGTGGATACGTAGCTTACCTGGGGGGATGCAACTGTCTTAGGAACGCTGTAGGGCGGATCCAACGACACGGGTATGACTTTCCGATGGTTGCAAAAGTTGTTGATAGAAATCTGACAACCGTCGGAAGACAAACCGTTCATCATACTCTGCCTCAAGCCGTTGACGACCAGCCTTGCCATAGGCGCGTCGCAAGTTGCTATCCGCAAGTAACTGACCTAGGGCGTCGGCCAGACGATCGCTATCCTGAGGCGGCACAATTAAGCCTGTTTGCCCATGAACTACTGCCTCTCGGCACCCGCGAATATCAGTCGCAACAACAGGTAGCTCCATCCCCATGGCTTCCAGAATCGAACGAGGCAAGCCTTCGTGGGTAAAGGTAGGTAATGTGAAGACGTCTAATAGTCCTAGGAGTTCGGGTATGTCATCTCGATAGCCTGTTAAGGTAACATGGTTCGCCAAGCCAAGTTCTTGAATCCTTTGCAACAATTGAACTTGGAAAGGTTCTGGGTCACCACTTACCTGACCACCAATGATCACAACATGGAGATGGGGAAAATCAGGCAGTAGTTTTGCTGCCGCTTCCACCAGATATCCACTCCCTTTCTTGTAAGTTAGCCGCCCAATCGTACCAATAATAAGACTGGCGCTTGGTGGAATCTGAAGGGACTGACGCAACTGGTTCTGGTGGGCTGGGTCGAGGCGATCGCGATGAAACCTTTCGACATCAATGCCGTTGCCCAAGTATGCAATCTTTTCAGGGGGACAGAGACCTAGCCGTTTGGCAGTCTCGCAGTCTTCGTGATTTTGTGACAGAAATAAATCAGTAAATAGTCCGCAAAACTTCTCTACGGCTGCGTATAGACGAAACTCTAGAAAAGAGGAGCGATCGTGAAAGGGCAACCCATGGGAAGTATAGACTACGGCATTTGCATGTGCTAACTTGGCGGCAAGGCGACCGAGGGCTGAAGCGATGGGCGTATGGACATGAATGATGTCATACTGCTGATCACGCATCAGCTTTGCTAGGCGAAAGACGCTGGCTAGATTGGTGCTAGAGACAATGCGACGCTCAATTGGTATGGCATGGACAGTGTATCCTTGCTGTCGTAGTGTTTCGACCTCTGATCCAGGGGAGCAAGCAATGTGCACATCGTGTTGGTGCGCCAGAAAATAATCAATTTGGGGCTTAAGCAGCCCTTTGGCAGTAATTCCGAGCGCACAAATATGTAGAATCTTCATCGAATCATCCTGGAGAACGCAATACCCTATAACATCTCGCAAAGGCTATCTCCCTAAAACAGGAATCACTGTAGGGAGCCAAGGGAGGAGAGTTGTTGACTGAAGGCGATTGCATAATGATGCTTCACATCAACTGCCATTCCCCTGCATTGCTAAATGCTGCATGACTAAATTGAGTGTTCGCAACACTAGTGTAAGCAGAAATGGTTTGTTCACAATGCCATCTTGCCAAACCGCTGATGGAGCAACACCGCGCAGAGGCTGGGCGTCAGAGAGCAGAGGCTGAGCGTCAGAGGGCAGAAGATGCAGAGATCCTTTGAGAACGCTACCGACAGCAGTGTGGTGAGCTTTCGGACAGTTAAAAAGCGATCGCCCATCCACCACTCAAAATAGGCGAGATCGGAGAAAAATAAACCATCTCCCTAGCTGCCAATGTCAAGTGCGTTGCCCCAAAAAAGGGCACTACGCGCTCATGACGTAAAGGGCGTTTTGTGGGAATTCCCGCACAGTGGGGATTCCCACAAAACGCTTTGTTCTACCCTATGGGTGTAGCGCTATAGCAGCCTGCGTAGAACGTCACCAATTGAGGAAATAGGGACTGAACTCGATTGTGCTCCTGTTAGCACTACCCTCAAGCTTGTGGATCAATGCTTGAGCGATCGCGCTGCAAATTCTGGGGATTGACATAGCGAAATCATCGCTCAGTTTGGGCAAATTATGACTAACTATGAAGATCGGTTCCTTCAATTCCTGGAGTCATCCCATTGTATGGATTCGCAACCCTCTTCCCGGAAAACCAATCTACTTTTACTCATCTTCGCTCTTGCATTGATTTATTATGGGACGGCCAAACTAGGGCAATACCTTGCTATTCCACCGGGATTTATTACCCCCGTCTATCCTCCGTCTGGAATTGCGCTGGCGGCAATTTTGTTGACAGGATATCGCGTCTGGTGGGGCATTTGGTTAGGGGCGTTTGTCGCGGCGGCATGGCCACTGTGGGCAAACACAGGCATTTTGTCTATGGCGATCGCCTCGGGGTTGGGGATTGCCACAGGTTCCGTCCTGCAAGCTGTGGTTGGGGCTGCTCTAATCCAGCGCTGGATTGGTGTGCAGCAAATTTTTACCAGTGCGCCCAAAGTGGCGAAATTTAGCGGCATTGAACTGTTGAGTTGCATGGTGAGTCCTACGTTCGGGGCAACCACCATGTACTTGTGTGGGTTCATTCCCAGAGAGGACTACCTCAATAGCTGGTTAACCTTCTGGTTGGGGGATGCGATTGGCGTATTGGTGGTCGCCCCCCTCCTAATCATTTGGGCGGAAGATTGGTTTCACCGAGGCCATGCAACTCAGCCACCCCCCCCGCTGGATCAACGGCCCGCAGCCCCCCAATCGCTGCGACCAATGGTAGAAATTGGCATCTGGACTGTCTTGCTAGTGGCAGTGGGGATGGTGGCCTTCGGCTTTGGCTACCCGGTGGAATATCTGCTGATTCCGCTGTTGGTTTGGGCTGCCTTTCGTGCTCCGCAGCGATATATTGCAATCGCCCTTTTCTTTGTAGCCGCACTGGCGATCGCTGGGGCCATTCGTGGTACTAGCTCTTTTAACCGCAACACCTTAAATGAAACCTTACTGCTGTTGCAGGCATTTATTGGGACGGTCACAGTGACGACACTGATTCTCTCCGCCGTCATTATTGAACGCGAACAAGTTAAGGCTCGACTCGAGCGAGTGAACGAAGAGCTAGAACTCAAAGTTGAAGAACGGACCGCTGCTTTGAAGCAATCAAAAGAGATGGCTGAAGTTGCCAGTCGTGCCAAGAGTGAGTTTTTGGCGAATATGAGCCATGAATTGCGGACTCCCCTCAATGGGATTCTGGGTTATGCTCAGATCCTCAGTCGCTCCCAGAGTTGGGGTGAGAAGGAACGCAAAGGCGTAGACATCATTTACCAGTGTGGCTCCCATCTGTTAACGCTGATTAATGACGTATTGGATATCTCTAAAATTGAAGCCCAGCGCATGGAGCTAGATCCTCATGCTGTCCATCTACCTGGGCTATTGCAGGGCATTGCTGAAATTTTGGAGATTCGCGCCAGTCAGAAGGGTATCGAGTTTGTCTATCTCCCAGATGCAGATCTGCCTGAAATGGTTGAGGTGGATGAGAAACGACTGCGACAAGTCTTGATTAATCTTTTGGGCAATGCAGTCAAGTTTACAGAGCAGGGGACAGTAATCTTTAAGGTAATCAAGGTCAGACCATCTCCATCCACCACTTTGGTGCCCAGGCAGGAAGTGGCCTGTGATCGAGAAACTGCGGCTGAATTCCAAACAACCCGTTTGCGTTTTCATATTGAAGACACAGGCATCGGCATGAGTGCTGACGTATTAGAAAAGATCTTTCAGCCGTTTGAGCAGGTCAGCGACGCAAAGCGGAATTCGGAGGGAACGGGGTTAGGGTTGGCAATCAGTCAAAGCATAGCAGTACTGATGGGTAGCAAGATTCACGTCCAGAGTCAACCTGGCGTCGGAAGCGCCTTTTTCTTTGATGTAGATCTGCCAATTTCTACAGAATGGCAAATACACAGTAGTCGTGTGACCGGAGAGCAAGTGATTGGATATCAAGGTAAGCGTCAGACGATTTTAGTGGTAGATGATAAGTGGGAAAACCGCTCAGTGGTCGTCAACTTATTAGAACCGCTAGGCTTTTCAGTGATTGAAGCAGAGGATGGACAGGATGGATTGAATAAAGCGATGCAGATCAGGCCTGATCTGATCATCACCGATGTTCTTATGCCTGTGATGGATGGATATCAGTTCCTGCAAAAAATTCGTCAGTCTGAACAGCTTCAATCAATTCCTACGATTGTGTCTTCTGCATCAGTATCTACGATGGATCAGCAGCAAAGTCTGGAAGCGGGGGGAGACGATTTTCTGGCAAAACCAGTTCAGGCTGATGACCTGTTCCAGATGATCCGCAATCACTTGCAAATTACCTGGATCTACCAGTCTCAAAGTGTGACGGAGGTGCAGTCTCAGATCGCTTCTAGGGGTCAGTCTCATCACACGACAACAATCACTGCCCTGACCCTCCCCCCTAAGGAAGACCTACAACTGTTCCTGCAGTTGGCACAACAGGGAAGATTAAAGAAGTTACAGGAGATGGCGATCGCGCTACAACAACAAAACCCTCAGTACAGGCCCCTTGTTCAAGAACTTGTGGAATTGAGTCAGGGATTTCAAGTTGAGCAATTAGAAACACTGATCCAGCAGTGGTTGAATAACGTCGTGCCGTGTGTCTAAGTGAGGTTGGTGATGAAGCATGTACCGTTGATTTTGGTGGTGGATGACACGCCTGCGAATTTAGAGGTGGTTGCAGAGGTGTTGAGTGATGCGGGGTATGAAGTGGCGATCGCCACTGATGGCGAACGGGCGATCAAACAGGCCAACCTCAGCCAGCCTGACCTGATTTTGTTGGATGTGATGATGCCAGGGATTGATGGCTTTGAGACTTGTCGCCAGCTTAAAGCATCAGCGACTACAGACGACATTCCTGTCATCTTTATGACTGCTCTGTCTGACACAACCGATAAGGTGAGAGGCTTTACCTTAGGCGCTGTCGATTACATTACTAAACCCTTTCAGACGGCTGAACTGTTAGCCCGTGTGACGACTCAACTGAAACTGCGCCACTTCAGCCAAACTCTAGAGCAGCAGGTTGAGCAACGCACTACTGAGCTAAAAGAGACGCTGCTCCAGTTACAGCAATCTCAGATGCAGATCGTGCAATCTGAGAAACTGGCAACCCTGGGTCAGCTAGTAGCGGGGGTGGCCCATGAGATTAACAATCCCGTTAATTTTATTCATGGTAATCTCACCCATGTGCAGGGATACGCCACAGATCTCCTGTCGTTTGTCGAGTTGTTTCAGCGGCACCGGGCCAATGCTGCACCAGAGTTGCAGCAAGCTGCGGCTGATCTGGATCTTGACTTCATTCAGGACGATCTACCCAAGACTCTCGCGTCTATGAAAGTTGGGACTCAGCGGATCTACGAAATTGTGCGATCGCTGCGGAACTTTTCTCGGTCAGATGAGGCAGGCTACAGCATTGTCGATATCCACGAAGGCCTTGATAGTACATTGTTGATTCTGCAACACCGCCTCAAAGGTAAGCCTGAATATCCAGAAATTCAGGTCATCCGAGACTATGGCCAACTTCCCTTGGTGGAATGCCATGCTGGATCAATGAACCAGGTTTTTATGAATATTCTGGCCAATGCGATCGATGCACTAGAAGAACTACACACCCATTGCAGTGCTCAAGAGCGTCAGCAGCACCTTGGTCAGATCACGATTCGGACGACAATGATTGATGATGAGTGGATACAAATTGCGATCGCTGATAACGGCCCCGGCATTCCCCTAGACTTACAATCGCGAATTTTTGATCCCTTCTTCACCACCAAACCCATGGGGAAAGGGACGGGAATTGGCATGTCCATCAGCCATCAAATTATTACAGAAAAGCACCGAGGCAAACTGATATGTGTCTCGTCTCCGAACCAAGGAGCAGAATTTATGATTCAAATTCCTGTGCGGCAGCAAAATTGCATGGGAGAGCAGGCCAACCATAGCCATTAGCCCCCCACCAATGGAGAGCATCATCAACCCACTGGTTAGCCGTTTTTTCTCCCAGGCTGCTTCTTGCATGGCAATAGTCGTCAGTTCCGGCATCATCTCTTGTTTGAACTGCTGTAATAATTGTTCAGTCCGCGCTTCTAATTGAGTAATGGTGTTCTTTAAGTGCAGATCGGTCATGTGTTCGCTAACGAACTGATTGAGTCCACGGGTGAATGACGCAAAGCTGGCAGGAGCATATTTCTGTTTGCTATATCAGGCAGAGGCAGGACTATTGGAGGTTTCAGCGGTGCTGGAAGTATCTTCGACAGTAACTTCAGTGGCCGTGATCGTGACACTATCTGCTGCTTTGCGGGCTGCGATCGCCTCCAAAACAGCAACCCGAGCCTCTTCTGCTGCTGCTGCCGCAAATGCGATCGCGGTCAAGGCGTAGTCTTCTGCCTCATCGGCATGCTTCAGCAGTTTCTGCTGGTCTCGCTTTTCTTTCCATTCGGCAACTTGCGCTTGGATCTCTGCTTTTTTACTCTCTAGCCCTTTGGCTAGCTTTTCTTTCATCTCGATGAATTCTTGCTTTTTGGCATCTAGGGTAGTTTTGGCATCATCGAGCTTTGCTCTCACGGTACTCTCTGCGTCTTTCGATACCGTTAAAAGCTGTTGCTTAACTTGCTCAACTTGACTCTCAATACCATTTAAACGAGCCTTCAAGTCATCACAAAACTTATCAATTCTTTCACTCATTGCTTGTTCCCTCGCTTTTTCTGGAAATAAAACAAGAATTGTCACGACTCAGGCTTTGCTCTGAGCGCCGAGCCACTCTCATCCCCCAGCCCTTGCTCCCAAACTTGGGAACAGGAGAGTCAGAGGCAAGGGTATAGCTTGCTTCCTATAGAGTGGGCAGGCTGAGTAGTTATCAAGCGTTTCTCTCGTTAAGCCCATGCTAGTTAGATTTGGACGGCCTGAGGCAAATTGAGTTCAATCAATGCAATCAAATTCGTATTGCCGTAGGAAATCGTGCTAGTTAGACGTGGGCAGTCTTGGGCAAATTGAGTTTCGTGAACCAGGATGAGCGGCTGCAGGGGCGATCGCTTATCCTAATTGTAGGTCTACAGGTTTTGACTCCAGTATCAGCACAAAATTTTTTCAGGATTACTTTTTTACGTGAATTCGGGATACGCTGAAACCCTTGATGTTTCGTGGCTGTCGTGCGGGGAATATCAAGGGTTTTGGGGCACTGCGCCCGGTGCGATGCCCCAAAACTCCCTGAACCTGATTAACGTCTTTTTAGCATTACTGTCAAGTGTGCCTTTAGCATAGGCTCCACTTGTAGCACAATGTTTAATGTCCCGAGTTTAATGTCCCGATCAATTGTCCCCAGGCCATGCCTCTACATCCTGCTGGGCATTGCTGAGGATTCTGACGACAATAACGTGATCAACTTTTTGTCAGGGGACGGCAGAACAGTCCACTCATAAAGGTTCACTCATAAAAAAGTTAATAGCTCTAATTTTTTCAGAATCTTTCGTCTGAGTATGAATTTTGTTTGACACTGCTTTCCTCCAATGCTCTTCAGGGAGAAGCCATGAGTTTTGCCGACACTGCTTTGCCTCCTGTCAGCCCATCCCGCTCTCGAGTGGTGATTATGGGGGCTGCCGGACGTGACTTTCATAACTTTAACCAGGTCTACCGCAATGACCCGAGCGTCGAAGTGGTTGCCTTTACAGCGGCTCAAATTACGGGGATTAGCGATCGCCGGTATCCTCCCAGTTTGGCGGGGCCACTTTATCCCGACGGTATTCCGATTATCGGTGAATCTGAACTGGAGGCTCTCTGTCGCAGGCACCAAGTCAACCAGGTCATCTTTGCCTACAGTGATGTGCCCCATGCCCAGGTGATGCACTTGGCGTCAGAAGCCTTGGCCACAGGGGCAGATTTTGCCCTGCTTGGGCCTAGACGCACCATGATCCAAGCAACTGTTCCAGTGATTGCGGTGTCAGCCGTCCGGACGGGCTGTGGTAAGTCACAGGTGACCCGCTGGTTGTCGAAATTGTTACGACAATGGGGCCTTCGTACTGCGGTGATACGCCACCCCATGCCCTATGGCGATCTAGAGCGGGCGCGAGTCCAGCGCTTCACCCAGCGGGCTGACCTGACTGCCGCGAACTGCACGGTAGAGGAGCGAGAGGAATACGAACCCCACTTGGCTGTTGGTAATGTTGTCTATGCAGGGGTGGACTATGGGGCGATCGCCACCCAAGCAGCGGCTGAATCTGACCTGATTCTCTGGGACGGGGGCAACAATGACTTCCCTTTCCTGCGTCCTGACCTGCACGTGGTACTGGTTGATCCATTGCGGCCAGGGCATGAAACCAGTCATCACCCCGGTGAAGCCGTGCTTCGTATGGCAGATGTGGTAGTGATTGCAAAAGTTGATGCTGCAGCAGCGGCTGATGTGCAACGAGTGATGGAAACAGTGCGATCGATCAATCCCCACGCAACGGTGGTGAGGGGAGCCTCCCCCATTACGCTGGAGCAGGCTGAAACAGTGCGAGGTAAGCGAGTGCTAGTGATTGAGGATGGGCCAACAACAACCCATGGTGGCATGTCCTACGGTGCTGGTTTGGTCGCAGCAACGCAGGCCTGTGCAGGGGCGATCGTGGATCCCAGGATGGCGGCAGTCCCCGAAATTGCTGCGGTCTATGCTCAGTATCCCCATATTGGGACTGTTTTGCCAGCGATGGGCTACTCGGCTGCTCAGTTAGAGGCACTGCGACAAACCATTAACCGTGCTGACGTGGATATTGTTATTTCTGGTACGCCTATTGACTTGGCGGCTCTCATTGAAGTGAATAAACCAATCTTACGAGTACACTATGAGTTTGCTGAGGTGGGAGAACCAGGGCTAGGAGACATAGTGGCAGAATTTTTGCTACGCCAAGGGCTGGCCGCCTCCGCTCAACCAAGCGGATAGAACCTCCGGGGTTAATATCCTCCTGATTGGTCAATCAAACCAAGGGGGTGATTGACATTGAGGTTGTTTCCTTGCCTTGATTCGCAGCAAGGGCGGCAACTTCCCGATCGATGAAGAACAGCCCCTGCCCCTCTGTGCCGATGAGTTTCATCTTATCAAGAATACTCTTGAACAGAAACTCTTCCTGGTGTTGTTCTGCGACATACCACTGTAGAAATTGCACAGTGGAATAGTCAGACTCATGAGTTGCAAGGTGAACAAGTTCATTGATTTTCCTAGTAATGAACTGTTCATGGGCGTAGATCTTTTCAAACATATCCTGCAGAGAAGTGAATTCATTCGGTGGAGCTTCCATGCCGCCAATAATTGCGAGTGCTCCCGTCTCTTGAAGATAGGTAATTAAACGATGCATATGAGTCATTTCTTCTGCTGCGTGTTGATGCAAAAAAGTTGCGCAACCGTCTAGTGCTTTATAGGCACACCAGGAACTCATCTGAAGATAAAAATGAGAAGAAAACAGCTCTAGATTGATCTGTTCGTTTAATCGATTAATCATTGCTGGCGATAGCATGGTCATCTCCTAATTAATCCATTCATAAAATTCAACAGATTCGGGAGCACAGTCTCGACAGTGAGTACATTTTGCACCTTCTGTTTTTTGCACCCGCCCTTTACGAATCAATTGATTGAGCATCCCCCGTAAAGCATCCGCATCTGTATGAAACTGCTGGACAATTTCTTGCAGAGAGGCTTGTTGACGTTCTTTCAAATAGGTCTGTAGATCTCGTAGCATTCTGAATCAATTTCATGATGAATTGGTCTGTTTTTGTTTGGAGGTTCTTTTATGGGTTTAGAGGTTTCGTTGAATTGCTCTACAGCCGAACAGCTTTGGAGGATGCTATCCCCCAGACTCCCTCGCAAAGAGTTTCTCGTTGGGGGTCAACGTTGCCCTGCGGGGCTGCTGAGCGACCGGGTCTGCTGGTCGCGATCGCCCAACACAGATAGGTATGCAATCCCTCCCTAGACTCTTTAAGGCCTACCTTCTAATGGATCTCTTTAGCAGAGTGCAGTTTGCGGTGGTGTTGGCGATCGCTCACCAACTTTAACCCCCCTAACGTTGCGGCCATCACCAGTAGCAGACCCATTAACCAGGCGATCGCACTTGCCGGGTGTTGGTTTAACGTCATGAACTGGTAATAGAAAGTGGCCGTCCAGTAGGCTAGTCCAGTCGTCCAGGCTCCGACAAAGACTGTCCAGCCTAAGTTTGTTTCACGGTAGACCGCAGCCGTTGCTGAGACGCAGGGAAAATAGAGCAGTACGAACAGCAGGAAGGCGATCGCCGCCGTTGTGCTGCCAAACCGCAAGGCCATCTGACCAAAGGTGGTGTAGTGCACAGCTTGAGCTTCTGCAGCGGCCTGCGGGTCTGCTGTATCGTTGAGGATGCTGAGGCCAATTGGGTCGAGTACCTGATTGGTCAAGTCTGCTAAGTTTGCTGGAATACTAGCAACGGCTGCTCCGATGCCCCCCCAGAAATCAAACTCCTCAGCGGCTGCATCATGCGCTTCTGCATTTTGGTGTGCTAGTTGTGTGTAGAGCGAGTCCATCGTCCCCACCATCACCTCCTTCGCAAATACGCCGGTAAACAGGCCGACAGTCGCAGGCCAATTTTCCGGCTGGATTCCCATTGGGGTGAAGGCAGGCGTAATGGTGCGACTGAAGGCGCTCAGGATCGAGTCTTGACTGTTGTGTTTGCCGAAAGAACCATCCACACCCACGGAGTTGATCAAACCCAGGATTACGACCATAATGACAATCATTTTTCCAGCCCGACTGATGAACGTTTTCAGCCGATCCCAGGCACGAATCAACACGCCTCTAACGGTGGGGATGTGGTAGGGGGGAAGTTCCATGATAAAAGGAGCTGCTTCTCCCCGAAACAATGTATGCTTCATAACCATGCCAGTGAAGATGGCAGCGAGAATCCCTAGGACATAGAGCAGAAATACGATATTCTGACCATTTCTGGGGAAAAAAGCAGCAACGAACAGTGCATAAACTGGTAGACGTGCCCCACAAGACATAAATGGGTTCATCAAGATGGTCATGAGGCGATCGCGTCGGTTTTCCAGGGTTCGAGTCGCCATAATTCCAGGAATATTGCAGCCAAAGCTCACCATCATCGGCACAAAGGACTTGCCAGGAAGCCCCATAAAGCGCATCAGGCGGTCCATCACAAAGGCTGCGCGGGCTAGGTATCCTGAATCTTCAAGAATGGCTAGGAAGATGAATAGCAGCCCAATTTGGGGAATAAAGGTGGCAGTCGTTTGGATTCCCCCGCCTATGCCATCGGCTAACAGCCCAATTAGCCAACCAGGTGCACTCATTTGTGTTAGGAGATGAGCGGTTCCACCAACAAAAAGAGTGCCGATTCCAATATCAAAGAAATCGATAAAGGCACCACCTAGGTTGATGGAAATGAGGAACATCAGATACATCACCACCAAAAAGATGGGAATACCAAGCCAACGATTGAGGACAATCTGATCAATTCGATCAGAGGTGGTTTGTTGAACAATATTGGTTCGCTCTGATACCCCCTGCATCAGTTGATGGATCCAGGTATAGCGACTGTCTGCGATCAGCAAATCGGTGTCTTCAGCCAGAATTTGATGGATGCGATGACGGTGTTCTACAACTCGCTGTAGGGTTGCTGGATCTAGCTCTGGTATGTGACGATCGTCGTACTGCAACAAGGTCAATGCAACCCACCGAAGATTGGTCGGGTTGACCAGAGCGTGCGCCGCTAACCGTGGCATGAGATCTGCTAGAGCATCCTCAATCACGGCGGGATAGGCCACGTAGGTTTGAGGGATAGCGGGATGAGCTAGGGCTTGGTTAACCACTTCCTTGAGGTGAGCGATCCCCTTGCCTGTGTGTGCGCACAATGGGACAACTGCACAACCCAACCGCTCTGCTAGAAGCTGGGGGTCAATGCGAATCTCACGGCGTTGGGCCAGATCCATCATGTTGAGGGCAATCACCATGGGGACGCCCATTTCTAAGATCTGTGTAGTGAGGTAAAGATTCCGTTCTAGGTTGGATGCATCGACGATATTAATAATTAAATCTGCTTCCCCAGAGAGCAGATAATCTCTGGCCACGAGTTCATCTAACCCCGTCGCTGTATCGTCTGCATCCACAGAATAAACACCGGGAAGGTCCACGATGGTAATTGTTTGTCCGTGGGAACGATAACTTCCTTCCTTGCGCTCAACAGTGACCCCTGGCCAATTTCCGACTCGTTGATTGGCGCCTGTGAGAGCATTAAACAGTGTGGTTTTACCGCAGTTGGGGTTGCCCACTAGAGCGATCCGGCGTGGTTTGATTGCAAGCTGCTGTGTCATGGCCTAACCCTCGGTAATCGGTTCCACAATCAGCGCATCCGCTTCGATTTTTCGTAAACTTAATTGAAAACCACGAACTTCAATTTCAGTAGGGTCTCCCATCGGTGCATGGCGAGTGACGCGGATTGAGGTGCCGGGGGTGAGTCCCATGGCCAAAAGTTTGCGTTTGTAGTCACGGGCGGTCGGCTCATACCCAAGCACTCGCACAGTCGCTCCGATCGCCACATCTCGTAATTTAACTGTTGATATGGTTGTTGATTTACCTGCTGCTTGAGCTGTTGATGCTTCAGAAGACGTTGACATGGCTACTATCCTGGCAGTCGTTCGATTCGCACCCACCCCTAACGGCTCTTGGGTGTTAATCACCTGAATGAGGCGTGCCATTTCTGCACCCAACCCCAACCGCTGGTCTTGAAGTGCCACAATGACTGAGCCACTTGGGGTGCAGCTCAGCACCTCCACAACTGCTCCTGGGATCAATCCTATTCCCACTAGGCGATGATTGGCTTCACCACAGTTCAGGGCAGTAATGCAAAGGCGATCGCCCACTTTGCCCTCAGCGAGGGAAAGAAGTTTGGAGGAACTCGGCAAGCCTTTTGAGTGTTCTGAGGTAGACTGCGCAGCCTGACTGGAGGGGTTGCCAGGGGCAGCATCGCTGAAATAGGTAAATGCCTGCCAGTGACTAAACTCAATCTGCTGCAACTGGTGACTCACCTGTTCATTTTTACTACTCTTTTTACCATTCATTGGTTCACCAGGAGCTACTACTAATTAAGAACTATTCTCAATAAGTACCACCAATCTTCCTGATTCTGGTGTAATTTTACAAATCTTTAACAGTTTTTGCTTGAATACCTGTTACCAAAGTTACAAACTCAAGCTCCTGACGATTTTGAGAGTTTTGATGAATTATTTGACGAATAATGTCGAGGATGAAATGACTTATAGCAATGACCTAGAAATCACCACGGAGACACAGAGGACACGGAGCAGGTGTTCGCTGCTCGCTGCCCCCTCGGACAGACTGTGCTTAGGTGTCTTTTGGGGGGGTGTTGATGACCGTATCTTAGTTCGTGCGTCTGCCTGTGTGCGATCGCCAGTCTGGCATGCAATTGTTTAATGGCTCTTCATGCTGTCTGAGGGGAGGAGTCAAAACTGGCGGTGCATCAGGTGATAACGATCTCAGGTTATTGAGAATAACTTGCAGATAAAAGGAGGGTCGTAAACCGCTAGATGCTCGCACTGATTTGTCAACTTAGCCCTCGAGAAAACTTGCAGGTAAAAGCAGGTTTGCAAAGGCGACGCCAGCACTGTGAACGCATGCAACTCATTAAAAATTCATCCTTCAAAGCAGTAATCTCTGCAAATATGATGGGTAAGAAACAGAATGCGAGTAGCACAACGACTGGTGCACTATGAACCACTGCTCTGAAAAGACCTCGCTCGGCGATAGCGAAGCGTTTCTCTCCCTTGCCCTCAGAGTCACAAAGGCCGGAACATGGCGGTGGGACAAGGTGACAAACCAGGTGTTTTGGTCAAAAGAAAACTGTCAGTTGTTGGGCTATGACCCACAGACTACCGCAGCAAGCTATGAAAATTGGCTCAAGGCGGTGCATCCTGGCGATCGCGAGAGAGTGGCGTCCCAGCTTGCACAAGCATTCAGTGCCGCCACGGAATTGAATCTGGAATACCGGGTATTATTGCCCGATGGGAGCGTGCGCTGGCTGGCAGCGTTTGGTGAAAGGATTGATGGCGAAGACGGTGAGCCGGCGGGAATGATTGGCATCCAGCTTGACATTACAGAACGTAAGCAGGCAGAGAAAGCTCAGCAGACCCGTTTGCAGGTGGCGATGGAGGCCGCCAGTATGGGGATTTGGGAAAGTGACCTCCGCACTCACACAGAGTGGTGGTCCCCTCAGGTTGAAGCCTTGTTTGGGTTTGCTCCCAACACGTTTGATGGCGATCGCAACACCTTTTTAGCGCGAGTCCACCCCGATGACCGTGCCACGGTGAATGCAGACTGGGAAGCCGCCATGCGAACCGGCATCCTGCGAGACAATGACTACCGCATTATCTTGCCAGACCAGAGCATTCGTTGGCTCTCAACCCTGGGGAAAGTCTTCTACGATGAGGCGGGCCATCCCATCCAGGTTATTGGGGTGGATGTTGATATTACTGAGCGTAAGCAGGCAGAAATAGCCTTGGCGCGCAGTGAGGCGCTGTTTCGCTCGTTGGTTGACAACCTTCCCTTTGAAGTGTGGGCCAAAGACCGGGAAGAAAGAGTGATTGTGCAAAATCCACTCGCTCGTCTGCGGTGGGGGGATAATCTTTACCAAATTGCCGATAGAAGCAATCTATCACCAGAGTTACGGGCAGCTTGGCAAGAGCAAGACCAGCGAGTCTGGAATGGGGAAGTTGTGCAAGTTGAGGAGTCGGACTGGGTGCATGGCGAGTGGCGCACTTACACCAAGATCATGGCCCCCATCTGGCACAACGGTGAAATTGAGGCAGTGTTGGGAGTCAATATCGATATTACAGACCGCAAGCGAACCGAGGAAGAATTGCGCCAGAGTGAACTGCGCTTTCGCAACATGGCGGCTAATGTACCGGGAGCAATTTTTCGTTATGTAATGCACCCTGATGGTTCTGATCAGGTCATCTACATGAGTCCTGGTTGCTTCGACCTGTGGGAAGTGGAGGCGGACGTAGTGGTTGAAGATGCTCGCATTCTGTGGGAGCTAATCGATGATGAAGACCGCCCAGCCATGTATGAATCTGTTTTAGCCTCTGCTCGCACCCTCCAACCCTGGTCTTGGCAATGGCGCATTACTACGCCTTCGGGAAAACGAAAATGGCTGGAAGCATCGGGCCGTCCCCAACGCCTTCCCAATGGCGATGTCGTTTGGGACAGCTTGATTGTAGACATTAGCGATCGCAAGTGGGCAGCCATGGCCCTCCAAGAGAGCGAGGCCCGCTTCCGACAACTGGCAGAAAACATCCGGGAAGTCTTTTGGATGGCAGACATTGAGTTGAGTCAGATTCTCTACGTCAGCCCTGCCTATGAATTGATCTGGGGACGCACCTGCGCCAGCCTTTACGACAACCCAGAGTCGTTGCTTGAGGCGATGCACCCAGAAGACCGCGATCGCGTTCTCACCGTCATTCAACAGCGACGTTATCAAGGCTGGAACCAGGAATATCGGATAGTGCAACCTGATGGCAGCGTGCGCTGGATTTGGGAACGGGCATTTCCAGTAACCGACGCTAACGGGCAGATCCAGCGAGTGGTTGGGATCTGCCAGGACATTAGCGATCGCAAACAGGCCGAGTTGGAAATCCGTCAACTGAACGAGGCGCTGGAACAGCAAAATCGAAATCTGGAAGCCTTGGTGGAAGAGCGCACTGCACTACTCCTGACTTTTATCAATGCCCTCCCAGACTATATCTACGTCATTGAACGGGAAGAGATGCGCATCCTCTTCTGTAATGACCGCTTGGCCCGTGTGACTCTGCTGGGCGATCGCTATGCTGTCCAGGGCAAGACTATATTTGAGTGCTTCCCGCCCGAAACTGCCGCCGATTTTGCTGAGCAAAACCGTCAGGTATTTGAGTCTGGGGAAACAATGCACATCCAGGAAGACTGTGAGTTGGCCTCCCAGCACCTCCATGTCGATACCTACAAAATTCCCCTAAGGCGGCCTGATGGAACAGTCTATGCCTTGATTAGCACCTCCCGCGATATCACCGAACTAGTTCTGGCACGCCAGGCTTTAATACAACGCACAGCCCAGCTCGAAGTTAGCAACAAAGAGTTAGAGTCGTTTTCCTACTCGGTGTCCCACGATCTGCGAGCACCTCTACGCCATATCCATGGCTTTGTCAACGCTTTGCAGCAGCGGTTGCAAGGACACCACGCCCTGTCTGACCCGAAGGTGGTTCACTACCTCCAGGTGATCGAAACCAGTAGCCAGAAGATGGGGTTGTTGATTGATGGATTACTCACTCTGTCTCGGGTTGGACGGAAACCGATGCACTATGCTCCAGTGCAATTACGGTCACTTGTGGAGGAGGCGATCGCGCTAGTCCAAAGTAGTGCAGAAACGGCCCTTGCGACTGAGTTTGTGATTGGAGAACTCCCTACCGTCCAGGGCGATGAAACGCTGTTACAACAGGTATTTAGCAATTTGATTAGCAATGCAGTCAAGTTTAGCCAGCACCATCCTACCCCGCGTGTCGAAATTGGTAGCTCACCTGAGGGAACAATTTGGATTAAGGACAACGGTGTTGGCTTTCAAATGGAGTATGCAGACAAGCTCTTTGGTGCGTTTCAACGGCTGCACAACCAGCTGGAGTTTGAGGGCACAGGCATTGGACTCGCGATCGTGCAACGGATTATTCACCGGCATGGTGGAATCATCTGGGCAGAGAGCCAACCTAACCAAGGAGCGACCTTTTTCTTCAAGTTGACGAGTGACCTTAATTTCTCTCATGAAAAGGATGCTATGCTTTTTTAGCCTTTCCCCTCTGTTGCGTTAAGAATAGTCAATTATGAATTTAGACCCCACTCGTATTCTATTAGTTGAGGATGACCCAAACGACATCGAATTATTTCAACTTGCTCTGGATGGATATAACTTCGTCAACCAAATCGATGTTGTCATGGATGGCGAAGCAGCCCTAGACTATTTGCACATTGGCAGTGCTGTCAGTGAATCGGTACGTTCTGACCTGCCACGCCTAGTGCTGCTAGATCTCAAACTGCCTAAACTTAATGGCATCGAAGTTTTACGTGCAATTCGCAGTCATCGCCACACTCGTGACTTGGTGGTTGTGGTGATGACCTCCTCAGCAGAAAACCAGGATCTCAGGACGTGCTACGAGTTGGGGGTCAATAGCTACATCGTGAAACCGTTAGATTTTCAGCAGTTTTTGAATGTCACCCGTCAGGTTGGTTTCTATTGGATGATGCTCAATCAAATTCCGGCTTCGCAGACTGAATTGGAGTAGTGCTACACATCAACCCCCCCGAACGTGAAACGATACTGATAGAGAGGCTGGGATGTAACTAAATGAGCGCACAGGCGATCGCGTGGGTCTTCTTCGGGATGAGGGGTGATTCTGTGGTTCTGTATCGTGCCAAAGTCATAGAATGTCAGTCTGGATTAAGAGGATTTCAGCGTATCTTCAATTCACATTAGAGACTAACGTCAGCTCTGCTTAAGAGGGGGTTTGGGTCACCGCGCCAAACGCGGTGACCCAAACCCCTTGCTTTTCTGCGCGCTGCGCGCAGAAAAGCAAGGGGTTCAACGTATCTCAAATTCACGCTAGTAGACTAAGTTGGTTTGGCAGACTATTGGGGGCAATTGTTCTACATGATCTCTTAATCTCTGACTATTCCTTTTGTCTACAATGAACCAATTTACAGCAGTTGAGGTTCTAAAATTATGTTTATACATCAACTAGACATACATCAATCTGAAATAGATCTGAAAACAAATTGAACCTCTCGCGTTCATGGAGAGAAATGCGTTATGAACACCTTAGATACAATCAATACTTTAGAGACAAGGTATGGCGTGCTAAAAGGTCTAGTTTGGGTGGAATACTATAGTGATGGCTGCGTTGAAAGCTGCACACTAGAAGTCGCTAATCCAATTCAAACACCCTGTGGAACATTAGTGCCACAGTATGAAGAAGACCCACGACGCAAGCAAAGTCGGTCTTTATCGTTCTACCCCGATGGCAGCTTGCGGAGTATTGTGTTACAAGACCAGCAGGTTATTCAGACCAGTATTGGGGCGATTCCCGCAGAGCAAATTCTGTTTTATCCAGACGGACAGATTAAACGTATCTTTCCGTTGAATGGGAAAATTACTGGCTTCTGGACGGTAGAAAACGAGTACGAACTAGCAACAGAGATCGACATTCAGACCCCCGTGGGTCAGTGGCGGAGTAAACTCCTAGCAGCCTATTTTTATCCAGATGGAGCATTGAAAAGTCTAACCTTCTGGCCGCAAGACTCAATCACCATAGAGACTCCAATTGGTGCCATGGAGATCCGCACAGGGGTCTCCTTTTATCCCCAGGGTGCCATTCGATCCGTGGAACCTAAACACCCAACTCTAGTGAAAACGCCGATTGGAGAAATCACTGCCTTTCATGCGAATGTGCATGGAATTCATGGAGACTCCAATTCACTTCGCTTTTCTCTAGACGGACAGGTCTGTGCGATCGCCACCTCCAGCGATCGCATCACCATCACCGACCCTCAGGGCCATCAATTGACGCTGCAACCCGGTCTACAACCCAGTTGCAATATCCACATTATGGAGGTTGTGCCGCTCTCGATTGAGTTTTTAGCGGGCAAAGTCCGGTTTAATAGCAATCCCGACCAGACCTATGACTTGGCGCACTGTGCCTTCGAGGTGACCCAGGGAGTGGTCACGGCACAGGAACGGTGCGAGGCTGTGAGTGGGTGAGGCGATCGCTCACCTAATCTAACGTCAGTTCTGGTTCAGAGCGTTTTGGAGCACCACTCTCTGGAGTGCTGCTGCCGATTTCTGAGTCAACACCATGAGATCAGGGATCTGTTTGAGCCATGGACGAGCGCCCAGAGCAGTGCTACGGCCATCGTAGCGACTTGAAAACGTAGCGACTTGAAAATGGATATTTTGCGAGACACTTCATGCGCGCAAAATATCTTCGTTCCCACTATCCGACTGCTACAGGCTGCTTTGCCGTTTGATGGATGGGTAGCTCAATCACAAACATAGCTCCTTTCCCTGGTTCTGAAATACAGGTCAGGGAACCATGATGTTTCTCGGTAATAATCTGGTGGCTGATGGATAACCCTAAACCAGTGCCTTTACCAACAGGCTTGGTGGTATAGAAGGGTTCAAATAGTCTGGCATGGGTGATCTCATCCATGCCGGGGCCATTGTCTGCGAGGCAAATTTGGACGCGATCGCCTTCCATCACCTGGGTTGTAATCGTAATTGTTGGCTCCTCTGCTAGGGTGGCAAGGTTGCTTTCTAGGGCATCAATCGAATTTGCCAGGATATTCATAAACACCTGGTTTAACTGCCCGATAAAACACTCAACCAAGGGTAAATCGCCGTACTGTTTCACAATCCGAATCGCTGGTCGATTTGAAGTGGCTTTGATACGATGCTGCAGGATCAATAAGGTGTTGTCGATGCCGTCATGCAGGTTCACTGCTTCGATATCACTGCTATCAGTACGAGAGAAATTTCGCAATGACAAAACAATTTTCTGGATGCGATCGGTGCCTATTTTCATGGAATTGAGGATCTTTGGCATATCCTCCATTAAAAATTCCAGATCAATTGCGTCAGCCTCTGCTTGAATTTCAGCATTTGACGAAGGGTTGTGCCGCAAGCAGAGATTGACAAACCCTAGCAGATCTTCCGTATATTGCTGCACATGTCCTAGGTTGCCTGCGATGAAGTTAATTGGGTTATTAATTTCATGGGCTACCCCCGCTAAAAGCTGACCCAGGCTCGACATCTTCTCGGTTTGTACCAGTTGTGCTTGGGTTTCGGTCAAATCTTGCAGCGTTTCCTCTAGCTGCTGTGTCTTGTCGCGCAACCGTGCTTCCGAGCGCCGTAGCGTTTCCTCGGTTTGCTTCCGCTCCGCCACTTCCACCAGAAGTTGGTCATTGGCGTGTTGCAGTGCATTTAGGGCTTGTGTCCGTTCTTCAATCCGCAGCGCTAGTTGTTCATTGGCATGGAGTAGATCAAGCCTTGACTGACGACGTTCTTCTAACACTGCCACCATCATTAAGGTGGTGATGGCGATCGCCCCCATGAAGGTCTGAAGCAGGATCAGCGACTCATTCAGATCCTCTCGAATAAACGAACCACGGCCCTGCACTGTCCCCCAAATTGCTACCCCTGTTACAAGAACAATCCCAGTTGTTGCACCAATTTGACCAAAACGAAAAGCTGCCCAAACAAGACAGGGTACTAGCAGGTATTCTACTGGAAAACCCAGGCCAAAAGCTAACTTCCCAATACTTAATAACGTTGCTAAAAATAGAGAAATCTCGATAAGCTGCCATTTACGAGGACGAAATTGGATAATTTGATGCCAGGAAAGTAACATTGGCATAAGAATGATCAATGTAATGGCATTGCCTATCCACCAAGTCAGCCAAACAGAAGTAAAATCAATCCAATCTGAAATTCCGAATGTACACAGAGTTGTGACTCCAATGAATGAATTGCAAGCGGCACTGATTAGTGCAATCAAGATAAACTTAAAGACGTCGATAGAACAATTGAAGGGATACTTCTTTCCGATTAAGCGACACAGTAAGACGTTGCCTAAACCTGCTTCTAGAGTGGCTCCTACAGCAATAATACTACCGACAGCGATCGCCCGACCCAAGTCTTGACTAGCCTCGTAGTAACTAGGAGTACTGACAACAAAATCGGCAATCCAGATCGCAGGAGTCAGCCAGTAGCCAAACCAGAATATTGCCGTCCAAGCGAGGGGAGAGGGGAGCCAGACCGGAGTGACGTTACCCGGAGGGATGGGCAGAGCAAGAGACATGCCAGCCTTTGCAACACCGTAGTAAAAGATAATGAAAGCGATGGCCACCAAGAGACATCTGATTGCTCGGAATTCCTTTAGCAACTTCATGGCGAGGTGATTTTTGGACGACATTTATCCCTGAACTTCATAGCCTGTTAGGGTCCTGACAAGCATAACTTGACTGACTTTTTTGTGAGTGGGCTGCAGAGCCGTCCACTCACAAAAAAGTGAATACCTTTAGTTCTGTCAGAAGCCTTAGGACTTAAGTTTCCCCGTTGTTTATCAGATGTAACACTGAGATTGGGGCTAGGCCGGTGAGGGCAGCACTACGTCTTCTCCACTTGCTCACTGTGCTGCATGATCACTAATTACCGTCGAAGTCTGCCGCGCCACTCTAACTGTTGGTCTGCAGAGCGTCCCCCCAGCGATCGCACTGCCGTCATTTCCAAGCGTACTGTGTTTCCAGGTGCAAGATAGCGACTATTGATCGGGAGTTGCCCAACGTTGACTGTAAACCGATTGAACTCGCGGGAGACAAGGGTAGCTGGTACTTCGCCGTTAAACACAGTGCGGAAATTGGGGGCGCGATCGCCCCCCGGCTCATCCACGCGATACCGCAGGCGAAACTGGGTGGAAAGCAGGTCTGAACGCCCTGCTAGGTCAACGATCGCCACTTGCAGGTTGGCACTGTGTCCGGTCACACTGGCGATCGCCAGCCGAGTTGCTTCTTCACGCCGCACCACTGCGGCAACGGTGTAGGTGGTGAGCCCTGCCTGCTGGCTAGTTGTGCCGCTCAACCAGACATCCGCTGGAGACATCACAGTAATCTGGCGGTCGTCTTGAAGTTGCAGCGTCACCACAGCATTGCTCAATTCCTGGGGCGATTGCGCCGCTGCCCAGACGAGTTGAAAATTTTCCTCCAACCGTCCGATAAATTCCCGGTATTCATCGGCAATCGTGGAACCGGGAGCCAGCAGACCCGCCGCCCCGCGTCGAAGTGCCCACAGGTTTTTAGAGAGCATGACTGGACGGTTGACCAAACTGGCGATCGCCGCGCTCAGCGATGGCATGTCGGGGGCGAGGGGTTGCGGTGAGTTCACGATAGAAAGTACTCCCAGTCTGCCTCGTTGGCCATCACGCCCATGCGCTCCTGGATCTCCATTGCGGCCATCGGTGCAACCAAACCGCTGAGCTGTGCAGCGATAATTAGGGCTACCAGGAACACCGCTACAGGTTTGCACCTCCCACTGGCGGATCTGGCAAATGCACCCTCGACCACCGTAACCGCCGCGCCCACCGCGCCCACCTTCTCCGCCTGCTGCATTGACATAAATGCGCCGCAGATCGCTGAGGTCGGTATAGTAGAGGGTCAAATCGCCACCGTTGCCACCATTACCGCCGTTGCCGCCGTTGCCGCCCCGCCCTCCATGGGGAGCCTGCAAGTTGCGGCTGACCTGACGGGGTTGTACGCCACAAAACGCCGATCGCCCGTTATCCCCATCTTCACCCGCGGTGCCGTTTTCACCTGCCATATCGAGCCGCTGCTCGAAGCCATCCACCCGTAGGGAGCGATCGCCACCATCTCGTCCTGGTCGTCCTGGTCGTCCATCCAACCCATCCTGCCCTGGTTGCCCAAAGTCGGCAGCCTGCGCCTGGGTGGGACACAGGGCGTCTCCCAGCATCACAACTGCAACACCGCTTGTGATGGAAAGCAGGCTCAGGAGTAAGGAAATCGCTCGATGCATGGGTGAATGAATGTGAATATGGCCAATGAATGTGAATATGATAAATATGTTAGTTTTAGTTAAAAGGGTTTTGGGGCACCGTGCCAGGCGCGGTGCCCTAAAATTCTTGCTGTTCCGTGCGCGACGCGCACAGAACAGCAAGGGTTTCAGCGTATCCAGAATTCACGCTAGTTACTTTGCATTAAACAATAACTGGTTTGGAATCGGAGTTGGAATCGGACATTGCTGAAGTAGATAGTTCTTTACGAACTGCACGAAACATCCCAAACCGACAAAGTCCCGTGCCAAATGCTAGACGCATGAGCAAAAGCGTGGGCACTTCTCGTAGCGATTTAATGAAACCAGTAACTCCAAAGGTGATGAGTCCTTTAGGGCGTTTGATGCCTTCCCAGATAGAGTCTAACCAGGAGGGTAGGGTTTCCTGAGTCCAATCCGCGGTTTTGATGCCGCCCTCTGTCAGTCCAGTGGCTTCCAGCAGTTCGGCAAAGCCCTCAATGCTAGCAAATTCGGGATGTGCCCACTGGTCTAGCAACTGGCGCATGACCCAACGCTCCCATCGGTTGAGGGGGTGCTGGCGGGCATCTCGTTGGTTCCAGTCGGCCACAACAAGAATACCGCCTGGCTTGAGGACGCGCATCAGTTCCTTTGCAAAAATCGCTTTGTCGGGCATATGAGGTCCCGCCTCGATGCACCACACCACATCAAAGCTGGCGTCGGGAAAGGACAGGTTCATGGCATCATCCACCTGAAATTGGGCTGAAACTTCAGGGGGCGTTAATTCCTGTGCTCGCTTCACCTGTGCTGGACTGATGGTGATGCCCGTGACTTGAAACCCATAATCTTTGGCCAGGATGCGACTGCTCCCACCGATGCCACATCCCACATCGAGGACGGTGCTCCCTCTCGGCAGTTTGTCTAGCTCGCCCCAGCGCACCATCTCATGCACAAAATCGACTTTTGCTGTGCGGAAGTCCTTAGCTTGGGGAGGCGAACCGTAATGACCTAAATGGATATGCTCACCCCAGTAGAACTCAAGAATGCCATCTTGTGTCCACTGGTCGTAGGCGATCGCCACTGAATCGCCCGACTGATAGCGACGGGCACTGACGAAGTAGAGGGCTGCCAGCCCAAGTATCACTGCAAGAAAAAGCCAGAGAATCGTCATAAAAATTCATCACGGGACCTTCTCACTGTAGCAAGGTTTGAGCTAACAGAGGGACAGCGTTGTGATGTGGTGGGATGACCGGTAGAGATGTAAGCCAAGAAGCCTCTGTCAATGTCCAGGATTTGCAGTGAAGATTAATAGTCTGTCGGTAATCAGAGAACAACTGTATATCAAATTGCTACGATACTTTTGCTAGGTCAGCGTGAGATAACAATGGCAGTTAGGTTTTTCAAGGAGGGTCTCCACGAGGGAGTTGAGTGCGGTCGCTGCTAGTAGCCCACCCCCGATTGGCCCTTCGATGGTGATGTGGGGAATTCCGGATTGCATTAACTTGCGTTTGGCAATTGGGGCATGGCTGAAGCCAATCGGCATCCCAATGACTAGGGCCGGTTGAATTTGATGCTGGTGAGCGGCCTCGCAAATTGTGAGGAGGACTGAGGGGGCATAACCAATGACAAAAATGCTACCCGGTAGACAATCCGTAACTCGAGTCTGCCAGGTTTTTTGCTGCCAAAATGCTTGCTCTGCCTCCGTGGCACTGGTGATGTGGGGGTCATCGATGAGGATGGTGATTGTACTGCCCAGATGATGAAGCCGGGTCTGGTCCAGCGCCGCAGCCACCATTGGGACATCGGTAATGATGGGACACCCAGCTTTCAGTGCATGGCGGCCAGAGGCGATCGCTCCATCATGCTTTTCCCCGCTCACCGTCCCCCGGCTCAGCCGCACAAACGACACCAGACTCACATCTCCACAGGCCAATACCAGGTGTGAGAGCAGGTCTACTTCAATTTCAGAGCGATCGCTCAAATCTGGTAACAACCGCCGCAAGGATTCTTGAAAGGCCTCAGGATGGGCATGAACGTCTGCATCCATCGCCTCCCAGAGGTGAGCAAAATCGTTGTGCTCTAGACTGCTGAGGTGTGACTGAGCCTGGGCCTCGAGCTGTTTTAAGCGGGCAAGAACCTCCGCTTGTGTAGCCTGACATTCCTGGTCTCTGCCCAACAGCCTTTCGAGGGCTGAGGCTGTTTGTCGCAACTGCACTATCTGTTGAATCACTGATTGATACTGCCGCTGGAACTGACTGAGCAGCGCTTCCGGTGTCTCTTGTTGGGTATCGGCTTCCAGTAACTTGGCGATATGAGAAAGCTGAAAGCCCTGCTGCTTCAGGGCCACAATTCGTTTCAGCCGTTGCACGTCCGCTTCGCCGTAGAGGCGATAATTGCTGGGCGATCGCTCTGGCTGCGGCAGCAGACCCAACTGGTGATAGTGCCGCACCATGCGAGGGGTAATGCCTGAGCCAACGACAGTGGTCAGTTCTTTAATCGTCAATGCTTTCATAGGCGTTAGGCTGGCGGTTCAATACCAGCAATCTGTAATGGTTCACTGACTACTCCCACACCTACGGAGAGGTACGTTAGGCTGGCAGTTCAATACCAGCAATCTGTAATGGAGCAGCAAGAATTTCAATTTTCTCGGTGCCCCAGAGCAGCCAATATCCTTGCTCATCCCACTAGCAATAAACTACCCCCCACTCTATCGCACTTTCTCGCTTGACTTTGACATCAATGTCAAGGTTTAGGCTGAGGAAATCGTTATTTTTGATTGCTGATGCTCGACTCTGCCCGGTTTTCTCGCGTGGTTCACGACCATCCCGATGCGATCGCTGCGGTTCTGTGTGGACTCCTAGTTCTCGCTGGTTGGGCGGCGTTGCAGTTCAACGGGTTGGGACTGGCACTACTGTTGCTTCCAGCGGCTTATATCATTGGTGGATTTGACAGTGCCCGCGAAGGTCTGACAACTCTGGTTAAAGAGAAAGAACTGGATGTTGATCTGTTAATGATTGTTGCCGCTCTCGGAGCTGCTTTTCTGGGGCTGTGGCGACGGGAATACTATTTAATAGTGGATGGCGCCATCCTCATCTTGATCTTTGCGGTGAGCGGTGCGCTGGAGAGCTATGCGATGCAACGGACTGAACGGAGCATTCGTGGCCTGATGAGCCTGACTGCCGATACGGCGCGGCTGGTGTTGCATGGCCAGGAGCGGATAGTCCCTGTGTCTGAGGTGCAGGTGGGCGATCGCATCCGGGTGAAACCGGGGGAACTCATCCCCACCGATGGGGTGATTGTAGAAGGCGAGACAGCGCTCAACGAAGCGGCCATTACCGGAGAATCGCTGCCTGTCGAAAAGACCATTGGCAGTGAAGTGTTTGCAGGCACGTTGAATGGTTATGGTGCGCTGTTGCTGGAAGTGCACCAACCGCCTGAAAGCAGCTTATTGCAGCGGATTATTCGCGTTGTAGAGCAAGCGCAACGTGAGAAGCCCCCCTCTCAGCAGTTCATCGAACGGTTTGAGCGGGGCTATGCGCGTGTCGTTGTGGTGTGTGGAGCGCTGCTTGCGGTCCTGCCCCCCTGGATTTTGGGCTGGAGTTGGGAAGCCACGATTTACCGGGCACTTGTCTTTCTGGTGGTGGCGTCGCCTTGTGCACTAGTGGTTGCAATTATGCCGACGCTGTTAGCGGGAATCGCCAACGGTGCAAAACAGGGGATCTTGTTCAAAAACGGAGCGCAGTTGGAGTTGATTGGCAAAGTGCGGGCGATCGCCTTCGACAAGACTGGCACCCTCACCACCGGACAACCCCAGGTTGATACGGTCATTGCCGCTCCAGGTTTTACTGCGGCGAACGTTGTCGAACTCGCCGCTGCACTCGAAACGTACTCAGAACACCCGATCGCCCAGGCGATCTGTCGATATGCCGACCAAACCTTTGCAGTCCGCCCTTCTCTGCTCTCAGTGCAGGCACAACCCGGCCAGGGGATCACTGGATTGATTGGAGAAATGCCAGTGTGTGTCGGCAAACTCGCGTTCATTCGGTCGCACGTTGACACCCTACCAAATGAGCTTCAAATCGCAGGAGAGCAGTTAGAACAACAGGGGAAAACGGTGGTTTGGGTCGCTCAGGGTGGCCAAGTGCTAGGACTGATTGCGATCACTGACACAATTCGACCCGCAGCAAAAGCGGCGATCGCCCAACTCAAACGCATGGGCGTTGAGTCTATTGTGATGCTGACGGGAGACAATCACCAGACGGCGAACAGCGTTGCTCAGGCCACGGGGATCGACCGCGTCTACGCCAATCTGCTGCCAGAGGAAAAGCTCCAGATGATTCGACAGCTCCAGCAGGAGTATGACGTGGTTGCAATGGTGGGCGATGGCATCAATGATGCGCCTGCCCTAGCCCAGGCAACGGTCGGCATTGCCATGGGAGCCGCGGGCACTGACGTAGCCCTGGAGACCGCTGATATTGTGCTGATGACCGATCGTTTAGAGAAAATTTCAGCGGCGATCTGTTTGGGACGGCGGTCTCAAAAAATCGTCAGGCAAAACATTGTGTTTGCCCTCAGCCTGATTTTGCTGCTGATCACAACCAACTTTATAGGAGGGATTACGCTTCCCTTGGGCGTGATCGGGCACGAAGGCTCAACGGTGCTGGTCGTTCTCAGTGGCTTGCGTCTACTGCGGTAACAAGTTGAGGTAACAATGCTTTACTTCTCTTTTTCTTTACTTCTCTTTTTAAGGAGCGTGAGTTCGATAACCGCGTGCGACACTCGTCAAACAGCAATTTTTCGTAGGCCTACACTTCGCATGCATCCGTACCCATTCGACTCAGAAATAAATTCTCAACTCAGTACACATTCTTCTCTCTTTCGGTTATGATGGAAAACGCTGAGAAGTGAGCCACACTCCTCAGTTGCCCAAAGCCTCAGTTTTAGGTAAGAAACTTGTAGTTAAATAGTGGCTCCGTAGTTAGATGCGTTAGATAGCAGCCGTGAAGCACGAGCCTGTGCTAGGCAGTAGCTGTAACGCAGATACGGAACCTTATTTCACTCAGTAAACTCCTAAAGCTTTTAAAGCTTTCAACCATTTCAAAAAAATGAAGAAATGAGTTGATGGCAACACAAAAGTGAGCATATTGGGCTATACTGGAAAAGCGCTCTAGGGAAACCAAGGCGCATGGAACCTGGAAAACAAAATAGTTTGAAAGCCAAGTTAAACATCAATCCTCGTCAAAGATACTTTTTGGATTGAAGGTTTATAGTTTTGATAACGATCTGGCGATCGCTCAAGACTAGAAACCTAAAGTCCGTGACAGGATTCCGGAACCATAATAAAGTTTCGGAGCCAAGAAGCTCAAATTCAACATGAAGTCTTCACCATGAAGACAATCAACATGGAGAGTTTGATCCTGGCTCAGGATGAACGCTGGCGGTCTGCTTAACAC